>CAYWST010000150.1:0-12314 GCA_964461075.1 uncultured Solibacteraceae bacterium
GGCGAGCGAGGCGAGGTCGGTGATGCCAGGGGGAACGGAGAGGACCCGGCGCCAGCGGTCATCCTGGAGGTCGACATATCTGGGGACTTCAGGCCGGGGACCGATGAGAGCCATTTCGCCGCGGACGACATTCCAGAGTTGTGGGAGTTCGTCGAGTTTGAACTTGCGGAGGAAGGCTCCGATGCGGGTGATGCGGGGGTCGCCGTGAGTGGTTATCAGGGGGCCTGACGGACCGGAGCGCATGGAACGGAGCTTGAGCAGGGTGAAGGGGTGCCCGTCCCGGCCGACACGAATCTGGCGGTAGAGAATGGGCGGACCGGATTCAAGAAGGACAAGAATGCCAACACAAGCCAGAAGAGGGGCGAGGAGAACAACAGCGGCCAGGGCGGCGAATTGTTGGAGCAGAAGAGGCACGGTCAGCGGCTGAGGCTCGTGAAGGCAGGATCTTTGATGCGTTCAGATCGGCCGAACCGGGACCAATTCAACAAACCGGTTAAGAAACCTGCTCCGTAGGCGGTGTGATAGGTGGCAAAGACCACCGGGAGCAGAGGAAGCAGCGACCAACCGTGGCGCGAAGCGGTGTGCAGCGAGGCTACGGCGGTGAAAAGCAGATAGGCAGCCATTTCGAGGGCCCACAAGGCGAGAGTCGCGCGAGAGACCGAGGCCGCCCCGGCAAAGTGGCTGAGGAGCGCGGTCAGTGGAAGCAAGAGATTCGCGGCGGCGAAGGCTGCTGGAACGAGGTGGCGCCAGGACGCGGGCAGACGATGCTTGCGGATGACGGCGACCTTCCAAAAGCCGTATTGGAACTGCTGCTTAAAGAGCGCTTTGAGGGAGGAACGAGGCGTGTACCAGGAGTAGATTTTGGAGGACTGCCAGACGACGCCGCCGGAGCGAACAATGCGGAGGTTGAGCTCATCGTCCTGGTTGCGGACGAGGCTCTCGTCGAAGAGGCCGAGGTCGAGGAGGGTTTGCTTGCGCCAGCAGCCGAAGGGAACGGTGTCAACCGGGCCGTCGTGGGGATTGTGCCATTTGGCGCCACCGGTTCCACACCAGCTGTGAAACGCCGCTGCCACAGCCCGCCCGACCTGCGTCGTACCCTTGGCCATCCAGTATCCTCCAACATTCCACGCCTGGGAGTCTAGCAAGAGTGTCACACATTGATAAATGTAGTCTGGAGGATAGGCCGAATGGACGTCCATCCTCACTATGACATCACCACTACACGCCGCAATTGCACGATTTAATCCGCTCGAAACAATTTCGTCTGGGTTGTCAACAACACGCAGCCATGGGTAACTCAGTTGAGCCGAGCGCAGCAGATTTCGTGTACCGTCAGTGCTCATCCCATCAGCCACAATCACTTCCAACCTTAGCCCATTCAAACGCTGCTTCGCGATGCATTGCACAAGCCCCAACACGTAACCCTTCTCGTTTCGACAAGGCACTATGACTGACACACGCACGCAGTCCACTACAAAAGTCCCTTCACCATGAATCCATGCCATTCCTCGTTCGCGCTTAACACTCTTCTCCACCCGAGACCCTCATAAAACCTTATAGCGCTAACGTTTTCAGGTTCGTTTCTGCACGGAACGATGATTGCGAGCAGCACCGGTCCGAACCCTTTATTTCAAGGCGCGAGCAATGAGGTGGTGAGTCCCGATGGCGGTGTTAGCGACGCCCGGCCGACTCGACTGAAGGCGATTGAGGAAATTAGCACCCATTGAAGCCATGGTCTGGACTGGTTTCCGGAGCGACCAACTCTGAAGCCCCAATCTGCGGGTTGTTCCACCAAGCATGGAATACTGAATCTCCACACCTGAGAAATGCCGACTGAGCAGAGATCGAAGCTGCTCAAGCCGATAGTGGCGCTTGTGGTCGGGATTGGCAACCTTGGTAAGGTAATCGCCGTTGGGAGTCGTCATTAAGAAGACACCGCCAGGCCGAAGCACCCTGGCCACCTCACGAACGAACATGTCGTCCTCTTCCACATGTTCAAGGACCTCTACGGCAACGACGATGTCCAGGCTGTGATCCGCGAAGCAGGAGCGGGTCATGTCGTTGAAGACGTAGCCGGCGATGTTCGATCGCCTTCGCTGAAGCCGCAGGGCCCCTTTGTCATCCAAACCAAGATGAAGTTCTTGCTGGACCGTTGACACACGCGGCAAGTCAGAGAGGAAAATGGATGCCGGCACCCCGATGGTGTAGTAAGACTTACGGCCGCCAACATCAAGTAGAAGCGGAGGATGAGGCGAGCGTCGCACTTCGAGTCTGATTCTTCTTCTGACCTCCTGCCAGAGGGGAATCCAGACGGGTTCGCTCAGAAGATAGCCCAGTTCGAAAGCGGTCATGCGCGGGTAACTCCAGGTTCCATGTTCGCGAGCCCCTCCTCGCGATACCGGCAACTGCAGAGGGCGAACATGAGCGAGGGTAGGGCAGTCCGGGTCGAGTTGACAAAGAGAAACAGGATGCTCCATGTGAGGAGTACCGCTTTCAGGGCGCGGGCCTCCGGGGATTTTTCGCGCATCAGGAAACTGATTGCCAGCACCATCAGGCATCCAAGAGCGACAAGACCGAGAATACCGTGCTCGGCAAGCAAGCGGCTGAATTCGGAGTGGGCCGCAAGGTCGCGAGAGTGGTAGAAGCGAGAAACGCCAATCCCGACGCCATACAAGGGATGTTGCAGAAAAAGGCCGACATCGGTTGCCATCAGGGTTTCGCGGCCGGTCATTCCCTTTTCCTCGAATCTGCGTGAGAGGGCTCCGCCGGTGAAGTTATCCAAAACCGGGAGTAGAAGAAAAGCAGCTAAAGCGATCGAGGCGATGACCTTGAGCCCGGATGCGCCGCGAGCGAGAAGGCGACGGCGGAGGAAACCAGCGGCCACAAGCAGGCTGGCAAGAATCAGGTAGATACCACTCCTGGAAAAGGTCAGTGCGGCCTGTACTGCGAGAAACAACGCTATGGGAATGAAAACCACTCTGGCAAATCTCACATCACGAGGTAAGGTCATCGCCAACAGTAAAGCAATTACCGATCCCAGGCTCAACGCCGAAGAGACCTGATTGGGGCCGAATCCTCCGCTTGCGTCATGATTGGATTGCGTTCCAAAAGTGATTTGGCTTCCGTAGACCGAGAATGCACAGATGGCGCCGATTCCAACGACGGGCAGCAGAACAGCGATGAGCAGGCGACGGAACTCGGGCCCGCTGAACCGAATGTTCCTGAGAGCGCACGAGGCGATAGCAACGGCGAGGGGGCCAGCGATATTGAACAGGACCGGTTTGCGGAAGTTCTCCCGGCCGAGTGCGAAGTAGGTGAGAATCGCTGAAGGCAAGAGACACAAGATATACAAGATGGCGGGAAAGGGCAGGGCCGGCTTGACGAGACGAAAGAGAGTCAACAAAGAGATCCCAATGACAGCGTACTTGGCCGTCTCCCAGAAGACCAGGGCGTTGGACATTCTCCAGAGAACTTCAGAGCCGACGAGGTAGGCCAAGCCGGTCCAGATGAGAACAGGGGTCCTCATGCGAAGCGCCAACCAAAGCAATCCCAGGACCGTCAGCGCCATCACCACAGTCGCCAGGATGGCGGTGCGATGCATGACGAGAGCGAGCGGTATCTGAAGACCACCGAGTATAAAGGCCGCCCTCAACGTTCGACTTTCGGTGGGTGCGGGCAGCCGGCGGGCCCCAACCTCTCCGAACGCCAGCCCGGACTGACTTTGGCCGTGGTGGACGGAACTAATGGGCATCGGGCAAACGTGAATAATGGAGGAGCGTGCGGGGTTGTGTGAGATAGGCTGAGGCACAACTCTCGCGGTGCGGCATCATGGTACTTTTGGTCTAGCAGCCGTTCAGCCGGACCTGAGCGGAGTACGCATTGCCCATTAGACTCCCCGCCTCAACCCAATCTGTCCTAGCGCAATCTGGGGCCAGAAGGATCGGAGCTTAGGATGTTGGTCGTATGTGGACGGTCCCTGAAGATCCGATGTACAACGTGAGAGGTAATTTCACTCATGAGAAGCCATTTCAGAACGATGTCAAGCGCGGCTAAGGCACTCAGCCGCGCCTTGAGCTTTATTTTTGTTGTATTTGCAGCCTTCGGGGCCGAGTTTTACGTTTCTCCGTATGGCTCAGCGTATGGCGATGGATCTAGAGCCAAGCCTTGGGATCTCCAGACTGCCTTGAACCATCCGACCAATGTGAGGCCGGGAGATACTATCTGGCTCCTTGGCGGCATTTACAAAGGAAACTATAAGAGTAAGTTACTGGGGACGCTGAGTGCGCCGATCAAGGTCCGGCAAGCCCAGGGCGAGCGGGCGGTGCTAGACTCTCAAGGACTCACCAACAGCGCGATCCTCATGATTGAAGGCGGAGGCTATACCTGGTATCAAGATTTCGAGGTCGCCAACAGCAATCCCCTGCGGGTCAATACGACGACTGGTTCGAATCCAGTCGATGCACGTGATCATTGCATCAATATTCGATCACCTTACACGAAGGTGATCAACGTCGTCGTTCACGACGGTGCCGGAGGCATCGGCACAAACTACCTAGCTTCAAACAGTGAGGTATACGGGGCGCTCATCTATAACAACGGATGGGTCAGCCTTGACCGGATGCATGGCCACGGGATGTATTTGCAGAACCAAACGGGAACGCAGCTCTTCGAAAACAACATCATCCTTCAGAATTTCGGGCTGGGTACACAAGCGTATGGGAGCAGTGCCGCACACCTGAACAACTTTACATTTGAGAGCAACGTCATCCAGGACCAGTTCCTTGTCGGTGGAGAAGGCCCAGCCAACAATATTACGTTTTCTAATAATCTTGCGTTCAGAAGCTCGCCGCAGTTCGGGTCCAGCAGCCCAAACAACGCTAACCTCACGATTGTTGGTAACTACTTGCCGTTTGGCTGTGAAATAAAGATGTGGAAGGGGGCAGTCATTTCGGGAAACATCTTCTCGAATGATGGCACCGGAATTAACGACCTCGGCATCATCACTGGAACAACGACCACGCTGGCCGATTACTTGATCGACAAAAACACGCACGTCGAAGGCGGGTTTTATCCGTACGGTGTCGGGTATACTCGGCAACCTTCCGGGTCGAAGGGATATGATTTGACCGGATGGCGAGGACTGGGATTCGATTTGAATGGCTCAGTCGCCACCACGGGCAAACGGAGGCCTACCGGCGTAGTATCGTTTCTGCGTCCAAACAAGTATGACCAGAATCGATCGACTTTGACCATTTACAATTGGGATGCACTTCCTTCGGTTCAGGTTTCGTTAGCATCGGCTGGGTTCAGCCTGGGCGACGAGTACGAGATCGTGAACGCCTACGACTACTATGGCCGGACGATCAAGGGAATCTACTCGGGTTCTACAATTAACGTACCAATGACAGGGTGGGATGTGGCCAAGCCGATCGGATACGACCAGTTGCTGGCCCCGTCGCCTTTTCCGACGTTCGGGGTGTTCATTATCCGGCGCCAGGCGGCTGCTGTGACGGTGAAGGTGGAGGCTGAGGCCGAAGCGGGGACGATCGTATCGCCGATGGTTTCGTACTCGTATTCTCCAGCTTCAGGCAGGAAGATCGTATACAGCCGACAGGCCGAAGCCGGAACGGTCGATATTCCGCTGGACATCCCGCGAGATGGCACATACACCATCTGGTGTAGAGTTCTGGCAAACGGCGCGAGCAGAAACTCGTTCTATGTTTCCGCTGATGGAGGTCCCGAAGATGTTTTTGATGCGGCGGAAGGCGCATATTCCACCGTTCTGCAGTGGGTCCAACTCAACGGCCGCGGAGGAACCACCACACCGCTGAGGCTGAATCCTCGCACTCTTACCTGGAAAGCGGGCAGGCACATTTTACGGTTCCGCGGCCGGGAAGCCAACACGATCCTGGACAAGGTGATTGTCTCGAACGATCCGGGATTCAGACCAAATTAGAGACTGTAGACCAGAAGCCCAGGCCAAGATAGGCCTCCGCGAGCCGCCCACCGAGAGATGAATGGGAGTAGCCCCCGAGCACAAAAGCACGGGCGCTGGCTCCCATTTTCTTTCTCAGCGGCCCGTCCAGAAGAACGGTCTTTGTTCTTTCCAAGAGAGCCTCTTCATCCTGTGGTGGAATCAAGTAGCCTGACTGCCCATCCTGGACGAGGTCTCGCACGCCGCCCACGTCCGTGCTGATGACTGGAAGTCCGCTCGCCATGGCTTCCAGAACAACGTTGGGCGTTCCTTCGTAGTCCGAGGTCAGGACCAGGACGGACGAACGGCGATACAACGGAGCAAGATCATCCAAAGCGCCGGCAAACTGAAGCGCGGAGGCGGGAAGGCCATTCTGACGGGCCAGATCCTTGAGTTCAGCTTCCAATGGGCCGCCACCGCATAGGATTGCACTGAACGGCTGCTGAGATTCGCGCTTGAGTCTGGCAACGAGCCGGATGAACCGGTCGTGGCGCTTGACTGGTATCAGTCGGCCCACGCACAGCAAGAGCGGCGGTTCCGGGGCAGCGACTGGAATCAGGGGGTGGAAGCGATCCGTGTCGACACAGTTGTGGAGTACGGCAATTCTGACCGCGCGATTCATCTCGCGGGCGGTTGTGGCGGCGGCCGTTGAGTTGGCGATGAGCTTGGATGGAAAGCGGAAACTGGCTTGGCCAAGGAGACGGCCGTTGGCAGAGATCTCGTGGACCAAGTCGCTACGGATGGCGCCGACGGCCGGGATTCCCAAAATCCGGCCAGCAACCGCGGCGTAGATATTGGTGTAGAAGTGGGCGCTTTGTATCAGGTCCGATTTCAGCGCTTGCAGTCTGGCGGTGATGGCGGCCAGGCGGGCCAGCCTGTTCGTCCGATGGCCCACAAACTCGACAGGCACTCCAAGGAGGCTGATTTGCCGCTCCCAGAACTCCCCTTGAGTCAGGCAAAGAATATGCGGCAGTCCACCGGCGGCCTGTATCGCGCGCACCATGTAGTAGAGTTGCTGCTCCGCGCCGCCTTTCGCTAAGGTACCGGCGATGAAGCAGATGCGCCTGCCAAGCAGCACGCTAGTAATGTGAACGGGTGCAGAAGTTGAAAACGCTGTCTGCCGACGCGCAGCGGCTGGAGGGGCACTCGACGATTCGAAGCCTCGCAACTTGAATCCCATCAGAATAGGCACTATTTCTGCTGCAATGAATTGAGCCAATCAGCCGTTTTTTCGACTGTGGCACTAAACTCGAATCTCTCAAGAAACGCCTGTCGCCCACAACGACCGAGTTGTGCCCTTAATTCACCATCGGAAGCGAGGGTGCGAATCGCAAGCGCAAGGGCTGCGGGGGAATTCGGTTCGATCAGCAACCCGACTTGATCGTGTTTAACAATCTCGGGGATTCCTCCGACACGAGTAGCGATAACAGGTTTGCCAAATGCCATTGCCTCGATGAGGACAACACCAAAAGCCTCAGAGAGGGACGGCAAGATGAGGCAGTCAGACTGAGCAATTGCGTTGAGAACTTCGGCATGCGGTAAAGCACCGTGGAGGGTTACAACCGCTTTTAAGCCGTATCTGTCAATCAACGCTTCACAACGAGGACGCGCTGGTCCGTCTCCAATAAAGTGCACCTGGATCTGCTGATGAATGTCCTGCAGCTGGTGAAGAGCCTCGATGAGAATGGTGACGCCTTTGCTAGGATCCAGTCTGGCGACACAAATAAAGAGAACATGGGCCTGTTCCCGGCGTGAAGAAATGTAACGAGGAGGTTGCCCGAAAGAATCTTCTTTTGGATCCCGCAGACAGTTGTAGGCGACATGACACATGTCTGCGGGAACCTTGTAGGAGGTGACTAGGTCAGATTTAGCAAATATTGAAACACAGGCAAAGTGGGTCGCGAACCGATAGACCAGCGCCTTTCGCTTCATGAGAAACAGTCCCCGAAAACCGCTCAGAGACATTTGTGAAGTCAGGGTGTGGTACCACACCACTCGGACAGGGACTCCGTAGAGCCAGCCAAGGAGAGTCATCAGATTTACGGCACCAAAGTTCGCTGCGAAAATCGCGGGCTTGTAGTCGAGGATTAGGCGGCGCAGGAAAAGGGCATCCTGTAAGTGGATGGGCCGATTAGAGGGCCAAGCATGGATCAGCACCCCGTCGGAGTGAGGCCATCCCCGTTCTTGGCCCTTCGGGACAAGCAAGTGCACGATGAATCCCTTTCGGCTCAACTCTCCGGCAACCCCAGCGAAGGATTCTCCCACTGCCGAGTGAGGCCTGGAAGTGGCAATGAAAGCGCTTTTTCGCTGGGTTTCCATCGGCTTTGCAGCTTGACGAGATGCAGCGCGCATGAAGTTTACGAGAGCCTCCACTCCTGATTACCCGCGGGCTTTGACCTGAGCAGAACGGATTCTCGCTGACTGCGAAGACAAGGGATTCAGGCCGCCGAGAACAGGGAGCAGCCCCGCCCTGCGAATCATTCGAGAGGCGGAAGCGGCGGCCGACGTTGTGGACTTGTGGACACAAAGCCAGTTTGTCGCCCTTCGACTCCCGAGATCAACGCGCGTCCTGATGCCAAAGCGACTGATTTCATGGGCCAAATAGTCCATACTGCTCAATAACTGAGCGAGTGTCTCCAACGACTCGCCGGCGCGCCTTAGCAGCTTTGGAGAGGCTTCCAGAACTATGGGCGGGTGATGTTCGTGGATGACATGCCTCCCCCCCCGCAGGACTTCGAGTTCATGTCCTTCGACATCAATAAACACTGCTGAGACGGCACCATACGAGAGAATCAAACTATCGAGCGTTCTGCAGGGAACGGCGATGTCCTTATCAGGTTGCCCCGATTCTGGACTACAGATGAAGCCCATTCCGCTGTTGCGGCTGTGGTCGGCGCGCTTGAATCGAGTCATCCCCTCCTTGCTGGACAAAGCACACTCGAATAGCTTTATGGTTGTGTCGCTCCGTGAGGCAATCAACCTCCGAAGTTTCTCGGAACAACCTGGATCAGGCTCGATTGCCAGGACGCTTCCAGTGCCTCCGACGATATCGGCGAAACAGGTCGTCTCGGTTCCCACATTTGCACCAACCTCTACAATCGTGTCACCAGGGCCAGCGAGAGCCGCGGCGATTGCAACGTTCCGCCAGTCAAAATAGCCGTTGACACTGAATGCGATGCAAGGATAGTCGAAAGGCTCGCAGGGCAGCCAGGAGCCGGTAATTGCCGGAGCCATGTATGTTGTGTGGTGTGCCCCCCGCAATTCTCCGCTATAAATGAGGGTTCGAACCCGCTGAGCTATAAGTGGCGGCATCCATCCGCAGATCGCCCGAGCTAACTCAAGTTTAGTCATTTAGCCGCACCTTGGCATGGCAGCACCACCGGCCGCGAACACCTGGAACGGAAGCACTTTAGGTTCGTCAATAGCGCCGTCTCTTTTCAGCAAGCCGTCAATTCAGTGACTGAATGCCGAAGCGGCCCCCACGCAGTCGATAGAGACTCTGAAATCGCCTGTTGCCAGGTTTCCAGGGAGAATCGACTCGCAGTTTCGAGCGCTCGGGAGGACATTCGAAGATAAGATTCGGCGGCGGCGCACGCGAGGACTCCCCTGACGATCTCATCCGTGCCGTGATCCTTGAGGAGGACACCGCAGCCACCCTCCAGGACGTGAGGCAGGACGGAGACAGGGGCGGCGACCACGGGGAGACCGCAGGCGAGGGCCTCATGGATCACCTTGGGGAAGCCTTCGGAAGCGGAAGTGGGGAAGACGAAGAGGTCGGCGTCCTGCATGGCCTCGAGGACTTGAGAGTGGTTCAACCGGCCGAGGAAGCGGACGGCGCCTTCGAGCCGGAGCTCACAAGCCATGCGGCGGAACAGAGGTAGATCGTTTCCGTCCCCGGCGACGGTGAGGGTGGCTTCAGGGAGCACTCTGCGGATGGCCGGCAGGGCCTGGATGATGCGGCCCGTTCCCTTGGGCTGCTCCTGCCGTCCAGCAATGATCATGCGGAGACGTCGAGGCTCGCAGAGAGACCGGGGCCGGCCGAGGGAGGCGACCTCGGCGCGGGTAAGCGTCGTCGAAAAGATCCAGTGGACGTGAGGATTCGCGCAGGGAGGCTCGTTGCCGCCGCCGGTGGCGAGCATGACGTTGAGGCCACCGGCGTGCTTGGTCATGAAGGACTTGAGCCAGCGATCGGCGCGAGTTCGAGGGGCGAGCCAGTTGCCGCAATGACGAACGAAGAGCCTCTTCTTCATAGCGTGGGCCAGGAGGATTCCGAGCGATCCGATATCGCCGGGAACGGGGATGTGGATGGCATCGGCACGGCTGAACTCACGGAAGACTGCGGCGCCGTTGCGGGTCAACCAAGGGATGAGGCCGACGCGGCGGACGAGACCCTGGCCGGAGGGGGGAGAGAGTTCGACGACGGAGAGATGGCGGCCCGCGAGGGGCCTTTCACCATCAGATATTTCACAGTTTCCGACCGGAACGAGGAGACGCGTCTCGTCAAAGAGCTCGGAGATGGCGCGCATCTGCATGGGGAAGCCGCCGTCAGTGGCATAGCCGGAGGGGGAGGCGGGGCTGCGCCAGCAAGGTTTGTGAGAGAGGACGGCGAGGCGCACGGGAGGCTAGGCACTGCGAGGGACGGCGGGGCGGAGGCGGGCGGCGTGGAGAATCCCGCGAAACTTGGCGGCGACGGTGGCCCATCCCGCTTCTTTGGGCCTGCGGATGGCCGCGTCAACATGGCCCAGCAACTGCAAGACTTGAACGGTCCAAAACCGCAAGTTCTGCCGCCAGGTCGGCCGGGGCACTACGGAAAGAAAGACATAGCGGTAGTTGACGGCCGTCTTCCAGGCGACGAGCGCCTGCTTTTCACGGCCGCCGGGGCTGTGAAGGTGGATGCAGCGGGCGCGGCCACATTCGAGAATCTTCCAACCGCGGAGGCCTGCATGGACGGCGAAATGGGCATCCTCGAGAACGCCATAGTTTCTGAAGAACTCGTCGAAGCGGTGGCCCTGGTCGCAGACTTGCCGGCGCCACACGCAGCAGTTGGAGCCCATGAAGTCGATTTCGCGAACGCCATCGTGGGGCGGGTGCATGTAGCGATTGACGGGGTAGCCGGACCCGAAGTCGTAGCGGCCGGGTTCGAAGGTGGTAAAGATGCGGAGGCGGCGATACCAGATCCAGCGGCGACTCGTTGAAGGATCGAAGTATTGATTGGTGATGTAGCCGGCCACACCGCCAACTTCGCCGGCGATGTCCTGGGAGTAGACTTCGAGAATGCGCTCGAAAAAGTCGGGCTCGAGACGGACATCGTCATCGATGAAGGCGATGAAATCGCCCTGAGCGCGCTCAATGCCGTAGTTGCGCTGGATGGCGGTCCCGCCGCCGAAGCGATGGTAGCGGACGGGAAAGGGTAGGCCCGAGGCCAGTTCGTCAACAACATTCTGTGTTCGGTTGTCGTCCGGGGCAGCGGCATCGACGAGAATCAATTCGAAAGGGGGAATCGTTTGGGTGGCGAGGTTTGCAAAGAGGGCACGCACGTCGGACGGACGATTGAGGGTGGGGGTTACGATGGAGATGGAGCGACCCATGGGATCAGGCTTCCACGAATGAGAGCATGGCCTGGGCGACCCGCGTGCCAGCCTCGCCGTCGAGGCGCGGGCCAAAGAAACTCTTCAACAAGGACCTTCGTTGCTCCGCCTTCCGCGATGGGCTGGCGCAAAGTTCCCGAACAAGAGTCTTCAGTTCCTCGGGTGACCTGGCGAGGTCCAGCGCCCCGCTCCGAGCAATGGGGGCGTAGTGGTCGTAGGAGTAGTAACGAGGATACGAGACGGGATGGATGTCGAGGCCGGGAGGGTCGAAGGCGATATTGATCACCGGTTTGTCAAACATGCAGAGTTCGAGAGAGACGGTGGAGGCGACATTGATGCCGACCGAGCAATGGAGCAGCATGTTCGTCCAAAGGGGGCCGTCCTCGGGGAGAGGGGTGAGCCAGTTTGGCTCCCAAGGTATTTTGGGGGCGACGATATCCGGCCGGCGCTTGATGAGGTCATCGAATCGGCCGCTGCGGTCTTTGGGATAGACGCGGAGGAGGAGTTGGGGTGGACCCAGGTCGGCCATCGCTGCGAGTTGATCAGCGATGAGTTCAACGATGCGCTCCTCACCGGGCATATGGTTGGGCATGCCGGTGGTGTAGAGGACGATGGGACGTTCGGGGTCCGCACCGACTTGGGCGCAGAAATGTTCTCGAGTCCAACGGAGTTTCGGGTTGAAGTGGGCGTCGAACTGCGGAGTGCCCGTGACTGTGATCTGCTCGGGACGGATCATCGGGTAGATGCGGAGG
>CAYWST010000151.1:0-12299 GCA_964461075.1 uncultured Solibacteraceae bacterium
CATCACCACCGGGAATCGCCTTGCCGACTACATGCGCCATATCAGGAAACTGCTAGACATGGGCGTGCCGATCGCGGGCATCGGCGTTCAAGGCCACCTGCATGGAGATGAGTTCGACCCCGCCACGCTCAGAAACGCCCTTGATGAACTCGCGCAATTCAAGCTGCCGATTCGAATCACCGAATTCAACTTCCCCGGTCAAAGGTCCAAATACTATCAAAAGCGCGACGCGCAGTTATCGCCGGAGGAGGAGCAGTCGAAGGCCGCATCGCTGCGGCAGTTCTACCGGATCTGCTTCGCGCACCCGGCCGTGACGGGCATCATGATGTGGGGGTTCTGGGAGGGAGCGAACTGGATCCCGCAATCGTCGCTGTACAAGCGCGATTGGACTCCCACGCCGGCCGCGGAAGCGTACAAGGACCTGGTGCTGAACCAGTGGCGGACAAATTGGACCGGGACAGTGGACGCCTCGGGGCGCGTCGAAGTTCCGGCGTTCCACGGCAGACACGAGGTCGCTTCGGGCGATAAGCGGACGAAAGTGGATTTGACGCGATCCACAGGGATTGTCCTCGCGGACCTGCGATGAAATGGCTCAGGAGCCTTTCAGGAACTCGGCCAGTTCCTTCTCGCTGATGGAGCCTTCCTTCACCAGCCGCCAGTAAGGCTCGGTGATATCGATCGTAGTCGAGCCTTGGCCGATACAGGCGCCGCCGTCGAGAACGAGGTCGACCCGGCCGTCCATGGTGCCGAAGACGTCGATGCCCGTCCGGCACGTCGGTTGTCCGCTGACGTTGGCGCTGGTGGCGATTAAAGGTTGCCCCAGCCAATCGATCAGCGCCTGCGCGACCCGGCTCCGCGACTGCCGAAGCCCGAGCCGGCCGGTATTGCCCGTGACTTTGAGCGGAACCTTGGCGGAGGCGGGCACGATGATTGTGAGCGGTCCAGGCCAAAACCTGCGGGCCAATAGGTAAAAGCGGGCCGGGAGTTCGGTGACGAGGTCTTCGGCCATCAGGAAATCGGAAACCAGG
The DNA here is from genome assembly GCA_964461075.1 of uncultured Solibacteraceae bacterium. Taxonomy (GTDB): domain Bacteria; phylum Acidobacteriota; class Terriglobia; order Bryobacterales; family Bryobacteraceae; genus JACADU01. The sequence continues at coordinate 1,029 of CAYWST010000151.1, forward strand.
AGTGGAAGCGAACGATGGACCTCACGGCCCTTCGCCGCAAAGACGCGTCCGACTGCATGGAGATTGAACGGATCGGCCACGAGCGTATACAGAGAATCCGTGGGAATGGCGACGATTTCCCCTCGCCGGAGGGCGATCGACGCTCTTTCAACCGCCTCGACGGAAGGCTGGTCCTGATCGATCTCGATTAAGTCAGTCGCCACTTGAACATCCTGTGAATCGATGTGAGTCTAGCGCGGACCGATGGCCTCGGCAACTTCCACCGCCATCTGGTATCGGCCGAAGGGCGCGCTCAACTGGACGCCTTCGACCAGCGGCCTGACTTCACGAACCATCTCCTGGGCGATCTTGACGCCCTCCGCGCGGGCCTTCTCCGGGTCGTCTGCGCGCCGCATCCGCTCCATGAACTCTTCCGGGACGGGCACCCTGAGTTCGTTGACCATGAACTCGGCGTTCCGGTAACTCGTAAGCGGCCAGATGCCGGCGACAACCGGAATCCTGAAGGCGGCGATGCGCTTGAGGAAATCCTTCAGTTGCGTGATGTCGAAGACCGGCTGAGTGACGATGTACTCCGCGCCCGCTTCAACCTTCCACGCCGTCCGGCGAATCTCCTCCTCCAGGTTCAACGCGCCAGGATTGGCCCCGACGCCGAGCAGAAGCGCCGTCTGGCTGCCCATGGGATTGCCGCCGATATCGAGCCCGTGGTTCAGGTTTGTGACGATGTTCGTGAGGCCGATGGCGTCCACGTCGAAAACGGCGGTAGCGTCCGGGTAGGATCCCATGCGCGGCGGATCGCCGGTAATACAGATAAGATTTCTCACGCCAGCCGCGTGCGCGCCGAGCAATTCGCTCTGAATACCGAGGATATTACGGTCACGGCAGCAGAAATGGAGAACGGTTTCGATGCCGGCGTCGCGCTGGATGATCTGGCAGGTGACCTGCGCGCTCATCCGCGCGCTGGCGCGCGGTCCGTCGGGCACGTTGATGACATCGATTCCGTGCCGTTTGCAGAGCGCGGCGCCGGCGACCTCCTTCTCCGGGTTCACGCCACGCGGCGGGAGGATCTCGACAAAGGCGACAAACTTCCCGGCGGCGATCTTGGCCCCGAGTTCCGACTTGGCCGAAACCGGCACCTTTTCCATCTTTCTGGCCTTCGCCTGAGGCTCCTCCACGGTCACCTGGAGCTTTTGGACGCCCGGCTGAAGGCTGCGCGCTTCGCTCTTGATGCTCTTGATGTGTTCGGGAGTGGTGCCGCAGCAGCCGCCGATGATCCTGACACCATTCCAGAGCATCCGGCGGGCGTACTGGGCCATGTACTCCGGAGAGCTGAGGTAGATGTTGCGGCCCTCCACCTTGGTGGGATGGCCGGCGTTGGGCATCGCGGAAGTAGGTTTTTTCGTGAACCCGATGAGCTTTTCGAGCGTCTCGAGCGTGGCTTTGGGTCCGACCGAACAATTGATTCCGACGACATCGGCGGGACAGGAGTCCAGCCATGGGCCGTAGGTCTCAGGACGAGTTCCGTCGTGGAGGTTGCCCTCATCGTCGATCGTCACCTGGGCGACGACCACCATCTCCGGCCCGGCAACGGCGCGGGCGGCGTCCAACGCTTCCCGCAATTCAGCGAGGTGGGAGAAGGTCTCAAAGACGAGCAGGTCGACACCCTCTTCATGGAGCGCGCGAATCTGTTCTTCGAAAGCCCCGCGAGCCTCCGCGAAGGAAGTAGGTCCAAGCGGCTCGATATGCACACCAAGAGGTCCAATGGCGCCCGCCACAAAGACGTCGCTGCGCTCACTGGCGGCTTCCCGCGCCAACCTGACGCCTGCCCGGTTGATCGCCTCAACCTGGCTGCCGAAGCCGAACGTGGCCAGCCGCGGCCGGCTGGCCCCGTACGTGTTGCTTTCGATGATTTCAGCGCCGGCCCGGACGTACTCCTGGTGCACCTCCTTGACTAGCTGCGGCATGGACAGGTTCAGCTCGTCAAAGCAACGGTTGATGAAGATCCCGCGCCCGTACAGCATCGTGCCCATGGCGCCATCGGCGACCAGCGCCCGACGTCCGATCAACTCCCTGAATTCGGCGGCACGGCTGATGCGCCCTGTTTGCGTGGTTCTCATGGGATCATCTCTGGCAGCCGGGGCAGAAGTACGTGCTCCGCCCTCCCTGCCTGATTCTTTGGATCGCCTTGCGGCAGCGGAGACATGGTTCACCTTCGCGACCATAGACCGCGACGGGAAACACCTCCCCCTCCGTGAATCCTCCGGGTTTTTCGTAAGCGGATATTGCTGAGTCTATCGCAAGCCGCAGGGTCTCCACAATGGAAGCATGCAGGGCGAGAAGCTTCCGCGCGCTCACAAGCCGGGATTCGCGCGAGGGATGGATCGCTGCCTGAAAGAGCGCTTCAGCGGCATAGATATTCCCGAGCCCGGCGACGGTTTTCTGATCCATCAGCCACAGCTTGATTGGCTTCCGCGACTTCCGCGCCCGCTCGACGAAGCTCTCCGGGCTGAAGTCCGCGCCGAGCGGCTCGGGACCAAGGCTCGCCAACAGATCGCGCAGTTCCCGCTCACGATGAATCGTCACCCGCCCGAGCGCGCGGGGATCGTCGAGAATCAACGCGCGGCCATCTTCAAGGACAAACCAGACCCTTGCTGTCACGGGGCGAAGTCTCGCGTCAGGGATGACCGTCAAATTGCCGGTCATCCGCAGGTGAACGCGGAGCCAGCGTCCGCCCTCCAAGCCTAGCAGCACGTTCTTCCCGCGCCGCTCCACGGCGGTGATCACCCTGCCGCGGACGCCGCGCTTCAGCGCCGCCGGCTCCTGCGGCGCGGTCACGCTGCGCCGGTAACAGCCAGCTTCCAGGATGCGCGCGCCCTCCGCCATCCGGCGCACTCTCCGCGTCACAGCTTCCACTTCGGGCAGTTCAGGCATGAGATCAGATAATCTCCAACTCGACCGGCGAGCCCGCGGTCAGCCCGAGCTTCCGCGCCGCGTCTCCTTGATTCAGGGCGATTTCGAGACATCCCGAACTGCCGCACACCAGAATCGGCTCGCCGGGCGCGCCGGCCGCGTAGTTCGGCTGGAGATCAGTTAGAGCCTCGAAGCCGGCGCGCAGGATGAAACCGCGCGTTCGGATCTCGGGGAAATCGGCCAGCGGCAGATTCGTGATCAGATTGCCGAAGCGATCAACGTAAGCAATCTCGCCCTGCCAATGCCGTTTTCCCGTGCGGACCGGCCCGTCCGTCGTCACGATGAGGGCGTCGTGAACGAGCGGCCCCACTCGCGCCGCGGCCGACCCTGACGCAAGCCTCGCCGCCACGGGAGCGAAAACATCCCTGCCGTGAAATGTACTGGAAACCGGATCCAGGAACAGCTTTCGATTCGAGATCTCCCGGACCTTGGCCCCTTTGAGTTGAATCGGGCCAGAGAGGACGCCGTTGTCCGGACCGGCGAAGAAGTGCCCGGACGCCTCAACAACCAGTCCGCGGCGGGCTGTGCCGACACCGGGGTCAACGACGACGACATGAACCGTTCCCGGGGGAAACCAATGCCAGCTCTGCCCAAGAAGAAAACGGGCGGCGCGCAGCCCGTAGGCGGGCGCGTCGTGGCTGATGTCGATGACACGGGCGTTCGGGGAGATCCCGGCGATCACGCCTTTCATAACGCCCACAAAATGGCCGGCCGTTCCAAAGTCCGTCAACAGAGTGATGACGCCGCTCCGCTTCACTGACATAGTTACAATCAATATAGCGGGGCGCGTTCCTCCTCCTCATGAGCAGCTTCTATTTCGACCACAACGCGAGCACGCCTGTCGGGCCGGAAGCCCGCGAAGCGATGCTGCGCGTGCTTGCGGAGGTGCACGGCAACCCTTCGTCGATTCACACCCAGGGGCAGGCCGCCCGCCAGGTTGTGGAGACTGCGCGGCGGCAAGTGGCGACGCTGCTGCACTGCCAGCCGAAAGAGATCCTCTTCACTTCGGGCGGGACGGCGAGCGACAACCTCGCCATTCTCGGCGCCCCTCCGGGCCACATCGTCTCTACGCAAATTGAGCATCCAGCCGTGCTGGAAGCGCTGCGGGCTCGCGGCAATTACACGCTCGTGCCTGCGAGGGCGGACGGCTCGGTGGATCCGGATGAGATCCTCGCGGCGATCCGCCCCGGCGAGACGGTCATGGTGTCCGTGATGCACGCCAACAACGAGACCGGCGTCGTCAACCAGTTCCCGAAACTGCCCCCCGGCGTGCTGCTGCACTCCGATGGGGTTCAGGCGGTGGGGAAGCTGCCCGTCAATCTCCGCGAACTTGGAGTGGATCTCTACTCGCTGACGGGCCACAAGTTCTCCGCTGCCAAGGGTGCGGGCGTGCTGTTCCTGCGGCAGGGCGTGGAGCTTTCGCCCCGGCAGTTTGGCGGACGGCAGGAGCGCGGAATGAACGCCGGCACAGAAAACACGCCCGCCATTGCAGCGCTCGGCGCGGCAGCCGAGTGGCTCTCGGCGAATCTGCAATCCGAGGCCAACCGCCTAGCGGCCTTGCGGGATCGGCTGGAGACCGCCATTTTGAGCAGGCTGCCCGGCGCTCACGTCAACGGCGCCGGAGCGCCCAGGACGCCAAATACGAGCAACATCCGCTTCGACGGCATTGAGGGTGAAGCCCTCCTCATCGCGCTTGACCTGGCGGGCTTCGCAGTGTCATCGGGCGCGGCCTGTTCATCCGGCGCGGTCAACCCTTCCCACGTGCTGACGGCCATGGGGCTGACGAAGGATCAGGCCAGGAGTTCCATCCGGTTTTCGCTCGGCCGGACCAATGGCGCTTCCGATGTGGAGGCGCTCGCAGAAGCGGTGGCGCGCAACGTTGAACGCCTGCGCAAACTCTCTCCAGTCCATGCACGCTAACCGGCCGGAACCAGGCTCGCTGATCGCCGTCGCGATGAGCGGCGGGGTGGACTCGTCCACAGTCGCCGCGCTCTTGAAGAGGGACGGGTACCGCCTCGTCGGCATGACCATGCAGCTCTGGAATCAGCGGCGTTTGCCGCAACTGGTTCCTGACGGCCCCACCGGCCGCTGCTGCTCCCTGGACGACGTCTATGATGCGCGGGCGGTGGCCGCCTCGCTGGGCATCCCCTATTACGTCGTGAACTTCGAAGACCGCTTCGAGCGCGATGTCGTCAAACCTTTCGTCGAGGAGTATCTCGCGGGCCGCACTCCGATCCCCTGCACGCTCTGCAATAACCATGTGAAGTTCGACGATTTCCTCGAGTTCGCCGACAGCGTCGGAGCTCCCTTCATCGCCACGGGCCACTATGCGCGCCTCGACTTCGACGAGGCCACGGCGAGGTGGCGGATGTGGAAAGGCGCCGATCCGGCGAAAGACCAGACTTACTTTCTATGGGGCCTGCAACAGCATCAGCTCGCCAGGACGCTCTTCCCGCTTGGACCGATGAAGAAGCCTGAGGTGCGGAATCTCGCTACGTCGTTGAACGTGCCGACCGCGGACAAGGACGATTCACAGGAGATCTGCTTCGTGCCCAATGGCGACTACGCCGCATTTATCGACGCCTATTTCACGGAACAGGGCATCGAACGCGCGGCCACGCGCGGCGAGATCGTCTCGAGTTCCGGACAGGTGATTGGGGAGCATGAGGGCGTGCATAACTTCACGGTCGGTCAACGGAAGGGACTTGGCGTTGCAGCTCGCGAACCGCTCTACGTCATTCGAACCGAACCCGCTACCCGGCGTGTCATCGTCGGATCGAACGATGAATTACTGCGGGAGCGCCTGATCGCGCGGCAAGTCAACTGGCTCTCCATCCCGCCAATCGAAGCGCCGCGCCGCGCGGAAGTGAAGATCCGGAACAAGCATGCGGCGGCCCCCGCAACGCTCCTTCCAGCGCCGGATGGGGTCGAGGTCCGCTTCGACGAACCGCAGCGCGCCGTCACGCCCGGGCAGGCGGCGGTCTTCTATGAAGGAGACCTCGTGTTGGGCGGAGGCTGGATAGAATAGCCGATTGGCCCGCCAACGCAGCGCCTTCCGAAATGCGATCGAGTACGCAGCCGCCGGCTCGATACTCGGTGTCCTGCGAATTCTTCCCTATGGCGCGGCCTGTGGTCTGGCGCGGAATCTGTTGCGGATCTTCGAGAGCAGATTCAGGCCTGTCGCCGAAAGCAATCTCGCCATGGCGCTGCCGGATGCCGACCGCGAAAAGGTCATCGAAGGCTGCTTTCAGTCGCTCGCGCGTCTGCTCGCTTTGCTTCCGCGGTTCGAATCGATCAACCGCTCCAACGTTCATGACTGGATCCGGTACGAGGGCTTCCAGCATTTCGAGGAAGCGAAGAAGCGCGGCAAGGGCGTGCTGTTCGCAACGGCTCACCTTGGCAATTGGGAGTTCAGCGCTTTCGCCCACGCGCTCATGTCGGAGCCGATGACGATCGTGGTGCGGCCGCTGGACAATCCGCTCCTGGACCGCCTCGCCACACACTACCGCACGCTCTCCGGCAACCGAGTCCTTTCGCGCTCGGACTACGCGCGTCCTATGCTCGAGGTTCTGCGCTCCAATGGCGCATTAGGGATCCTGGTCGATCAGAACGTGACCGCCGACAGAGGCGTCTTCGTCGACTTCTTCGGGATCAAGGCCTGCGTGGACGCCGGATTCGCCCGCCTTGCGGCGCATACGGGCGCCACCGTGATTCCGGGCTACGCGCTATGGTCCGAAGATGAGGATAAATTCGTTCTTCACTTCGAGAAGCCGGTATCCATCACGGGCGATGCGTTGAAGGACACTCAGGCGGTGCAGTCCGCCCTGGAACAGGCCATCCGCCGCCATCCTGAACAATGGCTCTGGATTCACCGGCGCTGGAAAACCCGCCCGCCTGAGTGACGATTGGCGGACTAGATCTATCAGTACTATTTCGTACATTCTTTCTCTTGAAATGCGGGCGCGTCAGATTTACGGTCACGGTATGTTGTGCGCTCAATGAGAGCACACGTTCGGGCCGAACAGCGGGAGGACCTCATGTTCTTGGTTTCTCGTCCCTCCAGCATTCTCTTGCTGAACTGCTGTGTTCAAATGCTCACGACGGCCGCGGCGATCGATCTCGCCGGAGGTTCGCGGATTCAGTTCGGGGCTTACGATTTCACCCAGAACGCCGGAGGCAATACCGCTACGTTCGACGCGGCAGGGCGATTGCTTAGCGTGGGCGAGACGGACTTTCTCAAGAACCCGATCCCGGGCGCGCCGGGCCTCGGGCTGCGAGGCGGGCAGACCGCCGGTTCAAACCTCGTGGACACGGGCGTTCTTGGCTGGAACGTGGCCAATCCCAATTCGACCTTCGCGCACAACGGAGTAGGACCGAACGGGGTGAATGACCCCGGCTTTGGCGGCGGCGCCGCCGCGGTCTGGGCCTTTCCGTTCTTGATCTCTGGCGGATTCAACCTGTTTGACCCGCTCGGCAACGACTTGGTCGGTTCTACTCTGGACATTCAGGCAAACGGGGCCTGGACGAACAATCTAGGGTTCGCGGTATCCGGAATCGCAGGTGCATGGCTGGCCTACCATGGCACTTTTGGCGCGCAGGCCAATGCTGTAGTTGCCGCGAGCGTGGTGGGAGAAATCAACGGAGTAGCCTTTACTCCCATCGTGCTGGCGGGTTCAAGCATTGCCGGACAGCCCGTTTCATTGTCCGGCGACTTCGCAAACTTGATCTATTACAACTGCGGACCCAACTTTTGCAACGACTTCATCGCCGGCGCAATTTCGGTTTGGGGTCCGGTCATAATCCCCCATGGCGGCGTCTTCACAGTCGACATGACGCTGAGCGTCATCGCAGATCCGCCAGCGAGCATGGAGATCGTCCCACTGGATATCCCGCTCTTGTTTCCGAATCAGGATGTGACGAAACCGGACTTTGGAGTGAGCTACGAGATCCCGGAGCCTGACACGTTTGCTTTGATTGGATTAGGGCTCACCGTCGCCGCGCTTTATGGCAAGAAAGCCCGCTCCTAGCGGCACACTTTTCCAATGGCGGCCAACTTCTCGTCGCTCAGATACCCGTATCGGTTGATCCAGACATGGCCGCCGGAGCTTTCCCACGCGACCCTCAGGCGCGCCTCAAAGTCCGCAACAGGTCCGTAGCCGTGCGCCAGGGCGTTGACGGTGGTGGCGCCTGCCATCGCCCGGGCCTGCCGGATCTTCCTCGCCAACGCCGCTGCCGAAACAGGATGCGGCACATCGGGTTCGGGGTAAACGCACTTGGAGATGTCGCCAGGCGGATTTTCGCCGATGTCCATCAACCGGTAGAGCGCCGCGGCGAGCAGCCAACTCGATAGGCCCGGATTGGCGGCCAGCAGCGCGTCACCGTAGAAGCGGACCATCATCGGCCAATGCATCGTGTAGAGCTTGACGCTGATTGAATTGGAGTGAGCGGAAGCGCGGCTGAAGTCGAATCCCGATGCGGCCGTGAACGGCGGCGGAAACGCATTGGGAACAAGTTCCTTTGACGCGCCGCCTGCCTTTGTCAGAGCTGAGCGGAATCCGGAGAGAAGTTCATCGGCGAGCAGGGCCTTAAAACGCATCAGTTCGGTCAGGCCGGGGTAGGCGGCGAGCGACGTAAAGACGGCGAACCGTCCTCCGTCGTCGGCCAACATCGCCTCGAGGTGACGGTTCTTCAGTCCGCCGTGCAGCGATATGTACGCTGCCTGAGAATCGCGCCGCATCGCAGTCCAATTGAATCCGAGGCGCGCGGCAGCCTTCTCCGCCGCCCCGCTGAAGTCGAGAAAGAGGGAGTCAATCAGATAAGGCGGATATTCGGGCCAGTCGGGCCGGACGCCGTCGATTTCGGGATAGGCGCGGCAAAGGTCCGCGATCAGAGCCTCAGCGTAGCGGCGCACCTCGCCGCTCGCCAGGCTCGCGTTTTTGTCGACGCGCTTCGGCGGCACCCGCCCATCGGGCAGGCGCGGCTGATCTTCCTCCCGTCCGCCGCCGAACTGCACGCGGTAACCGGGCGGGATCGCCGCCTGGAATTGCAGATAGACCTTGAGCGCGGCCTGCCGGGCGGCGAGGACGAAATCGCGGATCAATGGACCCTGGCTCCTGGTCAGGCCATCTGGCGGGACAGGCTGATACTTCAGACCCGCGTACAGCCGGAGGTCGGGTTCGAAACTTGGAGCGGTGCGGACGAACAACTCGCGCCGGCCCCACAGGGAGCGGTCCAGAAGACGGACATTGCCTGCGCCCGCATCGTCGGGCGGTTCCCGGGAGCCCGACTTGGAGTCCGCGGCCTCCATCACGTAGGGCGATGTCGCGACGGCGGTGGCCCCGCAGCGCTTCAGGTTCGCGAGGACGCCGTCGATCCCCTCGGACTGAACGTACTCGGGCATCACCGTGATCCCGAGAAATCTGCGCCCTGTCTGCACGCCGTCACCTCCGCGACAAACCAGTCTATCGCCGCCGATATACTGGGGTCGGTTTCCGGCCATCGCGGAGGATTCAATGTTCAGCCGTTTATTCAGTACACTGACCCTGATTTGCATCCCGCTCCACGGAGCGCCGCCTGAGATCCTCTCCGTCCGGCAGACCTTGCCGCAGGAGATTTACGAGCGCATCAGAACGCAAATGCTCCCCGAGTCCGCGCTTGACCGCAGAGCGCCCGTGGGACGGTACGAGAAACTCGAACTCCGAATCGACCTTCGCGCAACGTTTCAGAACCCTTACGACCCTGACGAGATCGACCTGCACGCGGTTTTCACCGCTCCATCCGGCAAGAGATGGAAGATCTGGGGCTTCTACAATCCCTCCTCCTGGTCTTCGCTCTGGATGGTGCGGTTCTCCCCGGACGAGATCGGCTCGTGGCGTTGCGTGGTCCATGTAAGAGACCGCGAGGGTGCGGCGGAAAGCAAACCGCGCGAGTTCGAAGTGGTCTCGAGCCGCCACCGGGGATTCATCGGGATCGCCCCCAATCGCCGCTATCTCCGCTTCAACGACGGATCCTCTTTCTATGGCGTGGGTCTGTGGTACAACGACGGCTACGAGCAGTTCAACCGCGGCCTGATCACCCAGCAGGGCCTTGACGATCTGAAGCGGCACGGGGCGAATTTCATCAGCTTCTTCCATTCACCTCTGGAGACGATGGGCACCGGCCTCGGCCGTTATGACGAGAACCGCGCCGGGCGCCTCGACGAGGTCTTCGAATGGTGCGAGACGCGCGATATCTACATCAGTTGGAACATCTGGTTTCACTCCTACATCTCGGAAGCCATCTGGGGCGGGGGCAACGCGCGTTTCCGCAACAACCCTTACCGGCACGTCACCAGCGCTGCGGGATTCTTTGCCAGCGAAGAGGCATGGAAATACCAGACGAAGTTACACCGTTACATGCTCGCCCGTTGGGGCTATAGCCTCGCGCTCTTCCTTTGGTTCGTGATCGACGAAATCAACGGCACGGAAGGATGGCTCAACGGGGGAAGCGAAGCCGCTGAGCGTTGGTCCAAAAGGCTGCACGATTGGCTCAAGGAAAACGATCCTTACCGCCGCCCGACCACCGGAACGCGCAGCGGCGGCGTCAAGGAGTGGTGGCCCGGCGGATACGACATCTTCGACATCGCCGCCCGGGAAATTTACGAACTCCAGGGCCACCCTGTCCCCCCGCCAGTCAGGCCAGACCCGGCGATCGAAAACCCCGCACGCTTCAGCTATCTCAATTACGCCCGGCAGACGCAGGACCTCTGGAACGGCTGGAAGAAGCCGGTGATCATTGGGGAGTGCGGCTGGGATCATACCTTTCATGAGCCGGCCATGCCGGGCTACGCAGAGATGGCTCACAATGCGCGCTGGGCGGGTTTGGCGAACGGGCTCAGCGCGACGCCCTTCTGGTGGGCCTTCGGGCCTTATGTGAACGGCGCGGTGGTCACGCCATCGCTCTTGTACTTCGCAGACTTCGTCCGCGACATCGACTTTGCTGGAGACGACTTTACTCCTGTCCAACTCACTGTCCGCGACGGCGACGGCTGGGCGATGCGCGGCTCCAAAGTGACATTCGGCTGGCTGGCCAACCCGGTTCGCGGGGTCGCGGGGGAAACAGTTGCGATCCGCGGACTCCCGGATAAAGAATACGACGTTCACTTCTATCGAACGTGGCGCGGTCTTTATCTGGAACCGGTCACGGCGGCGGCCGCCAACGGAACCCTGACCGTGACGGTGCCTGAACTGAGACCGCGCGCCGGGCGCGCGCAGAACACCGGCCTCGATATCGCTTTCAAGATCGTCCCCAAAGGGTCTCCGCGGG
>CAYWST010000152.1:0-12293 GCA_964461075.1 uncultured Solibacteraceae bacterium
CGGGTGTACGAGGCGCAGAGGGCGTCGAGGTCGCGGCTGGGACGGTTGATCTGCCGGAGGAGGGACTTGACGGTGTCGTCGGCGTTCCAGCGGCGGGCGTGACGAACGCCGTCAGCGTGCCGGCACTGTAGGCGTTGATCTCCGCCCATTGAAAGCCTTCAAACGCCGCGAAGCCCTGCGCGCCCGTCCGCCAGATCTCGATCGCCCCATTGATGTCGGTCGTCGTCCAACCCGGAACGTCAGCCTGCAAATACGACTTGATCAGCGGATTGAAGGTCTGGTAAGGCGTCGGGGGCGCGCTCAGGATCACCGGAAGTTCAAAGCCGGGATTCACGTTGATTGTCCCCGCCTGAACCGCAAGCGAGAGTATGATCACGCTGCCAAATGTGCGCAATACGCGCATGGGCCTCCTCCTCTAGCGTGCTTAGTCTGAAGCAATAGTACTGGTGCTAAGCAGTTTCGGGAAGAGGGGTAGTTGTTTCGCCGCAGGAGCTAGGTGTTTGTAAAAGGCCTATCTCAGGCGTTTCTCTGACCGCGGCCGTTCAGACCGCAGCGACGGACTCGACGGCTTCCACAAGACCCGGAATCGTCAGCCGGAAGACTTCCTCGATTCTCTCCACGGGGTGGAATTCCATCTCCTTCCGGACATGATCCGGGAGATCGCGAAGGTCTTTCTGATTTGCCTTCGGCAGCACCACGCGGTTGATCCCCGCCCGCCGCGCGGCCAGCACTTTCTCCTTGACGCCGCCAATGGGGAGGACGCGGCCGGTGAGCGTGATCTCGCCGGTCATGGCGGTGTCGGGTCTCGCGGGCTTCTTTGTATAAAGCGAAGCCAGCGCAACCGCCGCGGTGATGCCGGCCGATGGGCCGTCCTTCGGAATCGCGCCCGCGGGCACGTGGACGTGCACCCCGGCCTCGCTGAAGACCTGCGGGTCGATGTGGAACTCCTCCGCGTGCGACCAGAGATAGCTCTGCGCCGCCCGGGCCGACTCCTGCATCACCTCGCCGAGCTGCCCTGTGAGCGTGAGGCCCTTGCCCTTTGGCAACAACGTCGCCTCGACATAGAGGACATCGCCGCCCGCCGGCGTCCAGGCCAGCCCCGTGGCGACTCCCGCCGGCAGAATCTGCCGTGCAGGCTCGGGCAGAAACGTCTCAGGTCCCAGGAGTTCGACGATCGTTTCCGGGGCCATCGCGAGCGTCTCGGCGCGGCCTTCCGCGAATCGCAGCGCCGCCTTCCGGCAGAGCCTGCCGATGGAGCGCTCCAGGTTCCTCAGGCCGGCTTCGCGCGTATAGCTGGCAATCAGCTTCCTCAGCCCATCCTCCGGGAACGACACCTGCTCCAGGCTCAAGCCTGTCTCCTTGAGCTGTCTCGGTATCAGATACTTGTTGGCGATCGCCACCTTCTCCTCTTCGCTGTATCCGGCCAGCCGGATCACCTCCATGCGGTCCAGCAGCGGCTGCGGCAGCGTGTCGAGCGAGTTCGCCGTCGTGATGAACATCACCTTCGACAAGTCGAACTGCAGGTCGAGGTAGTTGTCGCGAAACGTCGAGTTCTGCTCCGGATCGAGAACCTCCAGCAGCGCCGCCGCCGGATCGCCCCGGAAGTCGCGGCCCAGCTTGTCGATTTCATCGAGCATGAGCACCGGATTGTTGGCCCCGGCGCGGCGCATCGCCTGAATCAGCCGGCCGGCCATCGCCCCGATGTAGGTCCGGCGATGACCGCGCAGTTCGCTTTCGTCGTGCAGCCCGCCCACGCTCATGCGCTCGAACTTCCTGCCGAGCGCCCGGGCGATGGACTGCCCCAGGCTCGTCTTGCCCACTCCAGGCGGGCCGACAAAGCAGAGGATCGGCGCCTTCGCCCCGGGATTGCGCTGCAACACGCCCAGATGCTCGAGAATCCGCTCCTTCACGTCTTCGAGCCCATAGTGGTCGTCGTTCAGAATGCCGCGCGCCCGGGGGATGTCCAGGTTGTCCTCGGTCTGCTTCTTCCATGGCAACTCGAGCACCAGCTCGATCCACGTCCGTAGCACATGGCGCTCCGGCGACTGGTCCGGAAGGCGTTCGAACCGCCTGAACTCGCGCTCGGCTTCCTTCCGCGCCTCCTCGGGCAGTTCGGCCTCCGCCAGCCGTTTGCGCAGTTCCTCGGTCTCGGCCTTGGCGGGGTCGTCTTCGCCGAGCTCCTGCTGGATCGCCTTCATCTGGCGGCGCAGCACGTACTCGCGCTGCTCCTTGCTCATCTCCTCCTGGGCTTCGCTGACGATCTTCTGCCGCATCTCGAGGACGTGGATCTCCTCGGAAATGTGCTTCACCGCCAGCCGCAGCGCCTCCTTGAGCGAGACCGCGTCAAGCAGCGACTGCTGCTTCTCCAGATCGAGCGAGAAGGCCGTCGCCAGCAGGTGCATGGTCTGCTGCGAATCGTCCGCGCTCTCCAGCAGGCGCGAAATCTGTTCCGCAGCCTGGGGGTTGATCCGCTCGATCGCCTTCGCTGCAAGTTCGAACAACGCCGTTTCCAGCGCCTTCTCTTCCGGCGAATGATCGGCCGCCAGCGGCATCGGTTCGGCCAGCGCCGAGAGGTAAGCGCCGCCGGCGTGGACTTCCAGAATGCCCACCCGCTCGAGCCCGGCGACGATCAGCTCCATGGTCGCGCCCGTCGTGCGTAGGACCTTTCGGATCTTCGCCCGCGTTCCAAACCGGTGCAGGTCGGTAGCCCCGGGATTTTCCACGGACGGATCCCGCTGCGCCACCAGGATCAACTCGCCTTCGTGGCTGCGGATCGCCTCTTCCACCGCCGCACGCGAAGCTTCTCTGCCCACCGAGAGGGGCAACGCCAGCTTCGGGAACAGCACCACGTTCTTCAATGGAAGGACGGGCAAAGTCAACTCATTTTTGATGTCGCTCACCGCATTCTCGCTTTCTTGTTCACGCGTTCCCCTTCACGTTTTCAATGCCGGGTTCAACCGTCAGCTCGCCGCGGACGGCTCGCACCGCCACATGCTGCCCGTCCCGGATTGTGCCCTCCAGCAGCGCCCGCGCCAGCCGGTTCTCCAACTCCCGCTGGATCGCCCGCTTCAGCGGCCGCGCGCCGAAATCCGGCTCATACCCGACCCGCACCAGGTGCTCCCTGGCCTCTTCACTCAACTCGATCGTGATATGTCTCGGCTCCAAACGCTTCCTCAACGCTTCCAACTGTATATCCACGATCCTGCGAATGTGCTCGCTTTTCAGCGCGTGGAACACCACCGTTTCGTCGATCCGGTTCAGGAACTCCGGACGGAACGCGCTCCGCAGCTCTTCAGTCACGGCGAGCTTCATCATCTCGTACGACGTGCCGGAAGTCTCGCCCGTATAATTTCTGATGCGCGCAGAGCCCAGATTTGACGTCATGATCAGGATCGAATTGCGGAAATCGACGGTCCGGCCCTGCCCGTCGGTCAGCCGCCCGTCCTCGAGAACCTGCAGCAGGATGTTGAATACGTCCGGATGCGCCTTCTCGATCTCGTCGAAGAGCACTACCGCGTACGGCCGCCTCCGGATCGCTTCCGTCAGTTGGCCGCCCTCGTCGAAGCCGATATAGCCCGGAGGCGCGCCCACCATCCTGGCCACAGAGTGCTTCTCCTGATACTCGCTCATGTCCAGCCGGATCAGCGCCTTTTCGTCGTCGAATAGCGTCTCCGCCAGAGCCCGCGCCAACTCCGTCTTGCCCACCCCCGTCGGGCCGAGGAAGAGAAACGTCCCGATCGGGCGCCGCGGGTCGTTCAGCCCGGCGCGCGCCCGCTGCACCGCTTCGCTCACCACGTCCACCGCCTCGTCCTGCCCCACCACGCGGCGGTGCAGTTGAGAGGCGAGGTGCAGCAGCTTGTGCAGTTCCCCCTCCAGCAGCTTCGTGACAGGAACTCCAGTCCACCGCGCCACCACCTCAGCCACATCCTCTTCGTCCACTTCCTCTTTCAGCATTCGCTGCTGCTGCCCGGAACCCTTCAGACGCGTCTCCTCTTCGAAGAGTTCCTTCTCAAGCCCGATCAGCGTGCCGAACTTCAACTCGGCGGCACGGCTCAGATCGTAGGCGCGCTCGGCCACCTCGATCTCGTGCTTGGTCTGCTCGATCTTCTCCCGCAGCTCCCGAAGCCGCGCCACCGCGTTCTTCTCGGCCTGCCAGCGCTCCTTGAGCGATTCCACTTCCCGGCCCAGAGCGAACAGCTCCTCCTCGAGCTTCGCCAGACGCTCGCGGCTCGCCTCATCGGTCTCCTTCTTCAGCGCCTGCCGCTCGATCTCGAGCTGCATCTGGCGGCGCAGTTTCTCGTCCAGTTCCACGGGCATCGAGTCGATCTCCGTTCGCAAGCGCGCGGCCGCTTCGTCCACCAGATCGATGGCCTTGTCCGGCAGGAAACGGTCCGTGATGTAGCGGTTGGAAAGCACAGCCGCCGCGACTAGAGACGCGTCCTTGATGCGAACGCCATGATGCACCTCGTAGCGCTCCTTCAGGCCCCGCAGAATGGAAATCGTGTCCTCCACCGTCGGCTGGTCAACCATCACCGGCTGAAAACGCCGTTCGAGCGCGGCGTCCTTCTCGATATACTTGCGGTACTCGTCCAGCGTCGTCGCTCCGATGCAGTGCAACTCGCCCCGCGCCAGCATCGGCTTCAACAGGTTTCCGGCGTCCATCGCGCCCTCCGCCTTGCCCGCGCCAACCACCGTGTGCAGTTCGTCGATGAATAGAATCACCTGCCCTGCGCTCTCGGAAACCTCTTTCAGAACCGCCTTCAGCCGCTCTTCGAATTCACCCCGGAACTTCGCTCCAGCGATCAACGCCCCCATGTCCAGAGCCACAACCCGCTTCGGCTTGAGCCCCTCGGGCACGTCCCCCCTCACGATCCTTTGTGCCAGCCCCTCCGCGATCGCCGTCTTGCCCACGCCCGGTTCCCCGATGAGCACCGGGTTGTTCTTCGTACGCCGCGAAAGCACCTGCATCACCCGGCGGATCTCCTCGTCGCGCCCGATGACCGGATCGAGCTTCCCTTGCGCCGCCATCTGGTTCAGATCGCGGCCATACTGCTCCAGCGCCCGGTAGGTCGCTTCAGGATTCTGGGTCGTCACGCGTTGCGCTCCGCGAACCTCCCGGATCGCTGCATCCAGCTTCTCCCGCGTCCCCACTTGCTCCTTCAGCAGTTGCCCCGCGAGTCCATTGCCCGACCAAAGCGCGGCCAGCAAGTGTTCCACGCTGATGTAATCGTCCCGGCTCTTCTTCGCCTCCTGTTCGGCGTTGCCGAAAACCGCCGCCAGCCGCTGCGTCAGATACATCCCCGACGCCCCCGACCCCGAAACCTTCGGCTGGCGCTCGAGTTCGCTGATCAGCCTGAGATGCATCTGGTCCGGACGCGCCCCCGCCCGCAGCAGGATCTCCGGCGCCAGACCGCCCTGCTGCTCCAGCAGCGCAACAAGAAGATGTTCATTATCAATCTGTTGATGGGAGAGCCGCGCGGCTAGGGTTTGGGCCGCCTGCACAGCCTCTTGAGCCTTCTGCGTGTAACGATTCAAGTCCATAGCCGTTCTCTATAAACTTAGATTACCATAGGTGTCAAAAAGAGACTATGAAAATATGAGTTAGATCATATCATATCCTAGCGGCCCCCCAGCCCATGCCGCCAGACGCTCCAGCGCCGCCTGTCCTGCAGCCCTGTTCGCCACTCCCCTCACTTCACGAAGTCTCCAGCCTTCTGCCTGCTTCTCCACGCACACCGTCAGCCGCTCCGGCTCTAACATCCTGTAAAAATAAAGCTTTCCCGATCGCACGTCCTGCAAGTAGCTGGCGCAGCAGTGGTGCATCTTGACTCCCTCCGCCCGCAGCTCATCGATACTCCGAATCGGCTCCATCCCAGGACCGGGGGGGATCGGCGGGGGTGCGAACCTCCGCTTGGCCTGCCTCATGTCTTCCAGCCGCTCCTCGATGCGCCAAACCTGCCGGGAATACTCATCGAGATTGGAAAGCCTCCTGGCCGGCGGCAGTTCCACCCGGTATGCCTCGACGTGCCCTGCCGCCGACTGCAGAACCCGCAGCGCCGCCGTCTGCCTCGCCCTTCCGGCGCGCGCAAACTCGCGGCGGAAATCGCGAGTCGTCAGCAGGCGCAGTTCCGGATTCACAAGCAGCGCCGCGGACCGCGCCGTGACCCGCGGCCAGTAGCTCATCTCCTCCCACCCTTCGCGCAAGCCCTCCAATAGGTTGTACAGGCCCGAGTCGATTTCATCGGCCGGGACTTTGCCGAGAACCTTGACCGCCCGTTCGGTCTCCTCGACGCCCAAAACGGAGAGGATCCTCCGCCGTTTCAATCCCACCCAGGCCACCGCCTCTTCCACCGTCCTGCCACGCTCTACCGCCCAGGCCAGCGCCGCGCCCAATCCGGCATTGCTTTCCAGGAGTTCCACGTAGGCGGCCCCGCCGGCATTGGCTAACCGCAGCAGGGTCCAATGCGATATCTCAAACGAAGCCACCGCCCGCACAACTTCGGCCGGCCACTGCTTCAGGAGGAACTCCGCCCACCCCAGGCCGGCCACTGCCAGCTCACGCACATCGACCGACAGATCCGCCGGGCCCCAACTCGTCAATCCCTCCAGCCGCCAAGCCCCCATGCCGTTGCCCCAGGGCTTGACGGTCAGAGTCTGCCTGCGGTCGCGCACGTAGAGCCGGCCGGCGAAGATCTCGTACTTCGCTCCAGGCTGGAATAGGGAAACACGGGCCACGGCCGGCCTCGCGTCAGCGGTGGCCGAGGTACATCAGCCAGCTCAATCCGAACACGGTGAGGATGAACCACCCGAACGATCGCAGTCCGTAGATCAGCCGCTCGCGGTCGGTCTTCTTGGTCACTACGCCGAGGACCACCGAGATGAGCAGGGCCAGCAGCAGGGTTGTTTCAAAGTGAGTCAGGGTTCCCTTGGGCATGGCTCAGTCCTTTCTCCCCGCAGCGATCTCGAAGGCGTCCACCATCGCCAGGATGTTGAACAGTCCCGCGGCGACGAAGAACTTGGTGCCGTAGTCGATGCTGTGGCCGGCGATGTCCGCCTGGCTGTATCCGAACAGCACCGCCAGGAAATAGAGAATCCCCGAGGCCATGTTCGCGACATACCCGCCGGTGTAGATCAGCGTGGTCAGCAGATCGCCGCGCATCGGCTCGAACATGTAACCCCGCAAATAGAGCCCCGTCAGGAACGACAGGGCGATACACCCGGCCAGAAGCGCGCCCCGGTAGTTGCGCTTCAGCAGGAAATGGCCGCCCCCCGGCACGATCCAGGCCGCCAGCACGATCGGCAGCCACTTGGACACCGGCGGCAGCGGCGGGTACGCAACTGCTGTCTGCTCTTTCTCGCTCATACGCTCGAATTTCAGGCTAGCATGAGCCCCGTTTACCGCACCGGCTGCGACGCCAGCCAGACCATCGCCTCCAGCGCGCGTCTGCGCTGCGCGCCGTCCGCCTTCAGATAGCGGCTCTTCCCGCCAGTTCTCGCGGTGAACTTCGTCAATCCCTTCGAATCCACCTCGACCTCTCCCTCCGCGCTCAATCCGAAATAGCCGTCCTCGGGCCTCACGGCGTACAGCACGCTCGTCAAGTCCCACGCCTCCCGGTCATAGGGCATCTTCATATACAGATTGTAGGCGTCCACCACTGGATGCTTCGCAGCCCAACCGAAGTCCCTCAGGATGGACCGGGCGGGGAACTTGATCGTCCGCCCCACCTCGAAGCCGCTCCAAACCATCGGCGTTGGCCATTCTTTCGCCACAACCTGCGCCGCCGGGATGTCCATCTTCACGTTGTACTCCGCCTCGGCTTTCTCGAAGTCGCCGGCCATGAGCGACAGCAGCTTCACTTTCCGCTTCGCCAGATCCCTTCCGCCGGGCGATTGCAGCAGCCGCGCCAGGTTCGTGAAGAAGCCAACCTGCACCACCACCACGCTCGAGTCCGCCTGCCCCTCCAGCGTGCGCCGCAGCAGCGGGACCGCGTCTTCTGTCTTGTCCGAATAGGCATACTTGCCCGCCGCCAGCGCCTTCCGGTTGTATCCCTCGTCCGGTGTGACGCCGGACTTCGTGACGCCGATCGGAATCGTCCCCCGCCGATAAAAAGTGTTGACCGCGCTCGCGTAGCGCGGCGCCCACGCGTTGTCCTTCGTCAGCGTCACCGCCTGCAGCCGGATCTCGCCCCGAGACTCCAGCGCATGCAGCATCCCGAGCGCGAGCGCGTCGTCCACGTCGTTACCCATGTCCGTGTCGAAGATCACCGGCACGGGCGGCGCCATCATCGCCAGAAGAAGAAACGAGCCCATGTTCAGCATCAGTACTCCACCGAAATCAGAAACAGTCCTTGCGGCGGCATCGCCGGTCCCGCCTTGCCCTCGAAGCCTGGCGCGAGACGCGCCTCGATGTCATCGGGCGTCAAGTTTCCCTTGCCCGCTTCCACCAAGGCGCCAACCATCATCCGCACCATGTGCTTCAGAAAGCCCGAACCCCTCACCCTGTAAACAAGCAGATCCTCCTGCCTCGTGAACCGCGACGAAAACACCCTCCGCACCTTCGAGCGGCCCAACGCGTCGCTCGGGTCCGATGCGCTGTAAGCCGTGAAGTCGTGCTCGCCCTCCAATCGCGCGGCCGCTTCCGCCATCCGGCTCTCATCCAGCGGGTAGGGATGATGGCAGACATACAGCCGCAGCGTCGGCGGGCAGATCTCTCCGCGCCAGATCCGGTACTCGTAGGTCTTGGCCACCGCGTTGTAGCGCGGATGAAAGCCCTCAGCCGTCTCCTCCGCATCGAGGATCCGGATCGAGCGCGGCAGCAGGCGGTTCATCGCCTTGACCAGGTTCGCGCACGGAATCCGGTTCTCCAGCCGGAACGCCGCCACCTGCCCCAAGGCATGCACTCCCGCGTCCGTGCGGCCGGAACCGTCCACATGCACCGCCTTTCCCTCAATCTCTCCGAGCACGCGCTCGATCTCCGCCTGGACCGTCGGCAGCCCCGGCTGGACCTGCCAGCCGTTGAAGTCCGTGCCGTCGTAGGCGACGGTCGCCTTGATGCGCCGCATCGCTTAGGCCGGGCGCGATCCCGGCTTCACCACCGGCGAGCCCTCGGCGCACTTCGGGCATGCCGCCGGATCCCACGTTGTCACCTTCAATGTCGCCAGGGCCCTGCGAGGCACGCCCAGGTCCGCCGCGCCGCCGCTGCGGTCGATGATCGAGCCTGCCGCCACGACCTCCGCCTTCATGCCGCGCAGGAGTTCGATCACCTCCACCGAACTGCCGCCCGTCGTCACCACGTCTTCGATGACCACTGCCCGTTCCCCCGCCGCCACCGTAAAGCCGCGCCTGAGCGTCATCCTGCGATCGGCGTCTCTTTCCGCGAAGATGTGCCTCACGCCAAGCGCTCGCGCGACTTCATGGCCGATGATCAGCCCGCCCATCGCCGGACTCACCACCACGTCCACCCGCCCCGCGATCGGGCGCAACGCCTCCGCCAGTGAAGCGCCCAACTGCTCCGCGTGCCGGGGATCGGCCAGCACCAGCGCGCACTGCAGATACTCCGGACTGTGCAACCCGCTCGTCAGCCTGAAATGTCCGCTCAAGTACGCGCCCGTGGCGCGAAACAACCCGATCACCGCTTCCTGTGACAGCATTTCCTCTGCAGTCTACCAAGGCGGCAGATGGCCTACAGCTTGAATTCGGCCTTGAGTTGGCGAAGATCGGCCTCAAACTGACCGGCCATGGCGTAGGTGTAGATCCTCGTAATACCGCCGCTGTTCTGGAACTCAACGATCTTGCGGAGGTCGCTCTTGCGCTGCTTCCACGTCAGGCCGTCCGTGAAAAACAGCAGAGCGGTGTCCGGACGTTTCGCTCGCATGATCTGCTCGAGGTCGCCGATGATGTCGGTCATCTTGGAGCCGGTCGCGCCGTAGCCCTTGGACTCAATCACGATGCGAGGGGCGATCTTCGTGGGAATAGCGAAATCGCGCTTCGCTTTCTCCTTCGGGCCGCTGAACGTGCAGCGCATATCAAAGTCCGAACCGAACACTTTCTTGACGATGGCTTCGGCGAAATCTTCAACGCTGCGTCCGCGCTTCTGGCCGGAAATCGCGCTGCCCCGCCCGCTGCGTAATCGCTCAACGAGAACGTCGCTCCAGTGCGGTTTGCGGTTCGCCTCTTCCGCCATGGCTTCCAGCAAGCCCGTACTAATCAGATCTTCAATGAAGCCGTCGCGGTCGGCGCGGTAACTTTTGACGCCGATGCCTTTCTCGTCGCGGATGCCTCGCAGATATGAAACGAACTGGTCTTTCGACAAGCCCATGAACAGCCGGAATATCAGAATTCCGTCGTCGAAGTTTTCATCCAGGAGGGCTTGCACGTCCGCCTTGGCGTATGCCTTCTTGACCGGAAAATCGTTCAACAGGCCGATGACGCGGCGGGCTGTGTCATCCTTCCATTCGACGGCGAGAGGTTGAAGGCTGTCAACGATGTCGTCGAGCTTCTGCGCGATGACTTCCATTTCATCTTCCCACGATCAGGTATTCATGAACCTCGGCGCGTTCTACGCGGCTATGCGTTCCGAAGTGGTAACGATGAGGCCTCTCGAAAGCTGTCACAGATGCTTTGTAACGTCGCAAGAGATACTCCAGTTCGTCACGGTCGGGGTAGCCGTTGGAGCTGTACGAGAGAACGATGATGCTGTCGCGGTACATCCGAAACACGCGGTCGAACGCCTCGACTGCCGTCTTGCGGTAACTAAACGGCGTGTAGGGCTTCTCGATCTTCTTGACGCGTGTCTCTTCCATGATCCGTTGCCCTCTCCAGTAACATGAAAGTCCTTCGAGAAAGTGATAGCGCTTGATGTAGCAATTGTCGTCTGAGCGCGGCACGTAGGGCGGGTCCAGGTAGACGAGATCGACGCCGTTCGGCTTCAGGTTGAATACGTCAGACCGCTTCACCGTATGGCGTCGCCCGTTGTCGAAGACCACGCGGTTGAAAGCTTCCACCTGCTCCATGAAGTGCTCTTCCATCGATAGCCGGAGATCGCGCCGCCCGTCGTTGTAGTGCGATAAGTCGCCGGAGACGGTGAATACGCCTCGTGGCTGTTTCTTCAGGCAGGACCGGATGAGCGCCGCGCGGGCGAGCGCGCGCTCCGCCGGGTGCTCCAGGGTTTCAAGGTTCGCCGCGACTCGGTCAAGGAATCGGAGATCGCCAGGCGTATAGAAAACGCCCTCAAAGGTTTTCTCGATGAAGTGCGGCCCTTTCGGGCGCGGTGAGAGAAGCGTCTTGATGGCGGGACCGTCCAGCTTGCGGGTGTTGTTAGCGATCGTCGCCGCCGCAAGAACGGTGGGGAAATTCAGAAAATCCGAAGCGATAACGCGCTTGCCCATCGCCTTGAGCAAATAGGCGACGCAGCCGCTTCCTACGAACGGGTCCGCCGCCATCTCGAAGGGCAAGGTCTTCAGAACCCCGTGGATCCATGGCAGCAAGCGTCGCTTGGATCCCATGTAGCGAAGCTCCGGGTAATCGGCAACACGCTCCGGAAGTGGAACGTTTTCGAAGCTATCCCGGTTGTAGACGAGCTTGATTTCGGCGGCCGCGGAAGCTGCTGTTGCCAGGCTGGACATCGGCGGGCTCATCCCTGAAAGTCCATTATCCGTCTCCTCGCCGTTGTAACACAATGAGGAACTCTTGTTTGGAGCTTCTCCCCGGCAACGGCGGTTCCCTTGTTCTGATTCGAAGAGAAGACCCTCCAGAACCAGTTGACGCGGAGAGTTGCCCATCGAGGTGCATATCGGGCGAATCGCCGCCTCTCGTAGGCTGGATTCTTGGCCCGGCCCAGCCGCCGGCCCGCCGATAGATCTCCGTGCAGTAAGTTGCGTGTGATCCAAGTGCTGTTAACAAACAACCGCAGGCAGCGTCGTGAACGTCCCACTCTGGTTGAACCGCTGATCGCCTTTCCCAGTGTCAAGCCTCATCGAAATCGGAGGACCATATGCTGTATCCTTTGCTATCGGGATGAATCGGCCGCGGGGCGCCTTCCCGCCCCGCGTATTCTGGTTAGATCCGGAGAATCTCACGGTGAACGAACCCCTCGCCCGCATCGAGTGCATGGAAGTCTGGGGCGGCAGCCAGCTCACCTCCCGGGGCGTGCAGCTCGGCGGCCTGGACGCATGGGTGGTCAGCAAACCGCATGGCGGCGCGCAGCGCGGGGGCGACGTCTATTACGCCTCCAGTTGCGGCACCGGGCGCATCTCCCGCCTTCTCCTCGCCGATGTTTCGGGTCACGGTCAGGC
>CAYWST010000153.1:0-12181 GCA_964461075.1 uncultured Solibacteraceae bacterium
GCATTGGGCTGGTGGACACGGAGGACGGGGATCGCTGGCGCGACCTCGGCGAATCGCGAGCCTGGAACTGGCAGCAGGGCTCAATGCTCCAATGGATCCCGGGCTCGAAGCAGGAAGTGATCTGGAACGACCGGCAGGAGGGTCAATTCGTCTCGCACATCGTGAACGTCTCTTCCGGCAAGAAGAGGACGCTGCCGGGGCCTGTTTACGCGCTGAGTCCAGACGGAAAAGAGGCGGTGACGCCCGATTTCCGGAGGTTGAACGACTGCCGGCCGGGCTATGGATATGCGGGCATTCCCGATCCGAACAGGGAGAAGCTTATTCCGGAAGATGCCGGCATCTGGCGGATGGATCTGAGGTCAGGAAAGACCCAGATCATCATCCCGTTCACCCAAGCGGCGAAAATTCCTTATCCCGGCGGCTATAGCAACGGCGCCAAGCACTGGTTCAACCATCTCCTGTACAACACCGACGGCTCGCGGTTCATTTTTCTCCACCGCTGGCGCGGCGATAAAGAGAAGACTGGTTTTTCCACGCGGATGTTCACGGCGTCGCGCGAGGGCAAGGATCTTTACATTCTCGATCCGCACGGGCAGACTTCGCACTTCATCTGGCGCGACCCTCAGCACGTCCTTGCCTGGGCGTGGCATCCATCGCAGAAGATGAAGTTCTACCTTTACAAGGACAAGACCGAACAGGTGGAAGCGGTGGGTCCTGAAGTGATGACGGTGAACGGACACTGCACCTACCTGCCGGGAGGGAAGTACATCCTGAACGACACGTATCCGGACAAGAGCCGCAACCAGAACGTGTACCTGTACGAGATCGCAACGGGAAAGCGGATCCCGCTGGGGAGCTTTCATTCACCGGCGGAGTACGCCGGAGAGTGGCGCTGCGACACGCACCCGCGATACAGCCCCGATGGGCGCAAGGTCGTGATCGACTCGCCGCATGGAGGGGACGGGCGGCAGATGTACCTGATCGACCTTCGAGGGATCCTCAGCTAAGAGCGGACCAGAACGAAACGAGGTCCGGGCTCAGCGGGGCCTCAAATTCGTAGCGGCCGATGGAGGAATCAAAGACGATCGCGGAGGCGTGGAGGGCCTGGCGATCGAGAGGCAAGGCGGATGCGAGCCGCTGCGTCCAGCCCTTTTCGATGAACTCGAGGAAGAGCGATTCATCCGGGCCGTAAAGCTTGTCGCCGGCGACGGGGTGGCCGATGTACGCTGCGTGAACGCGAATCTGATGCAGGCGGCCGGTCTCGGGAATCGCCGAAACCAGCGTGTACTCGCCGCGATGCTCCACCGGAGTGAACGTCGTGGCGGCGGGCGCGCCGCCTTCGACCACGCCCATCCGCAGCCGGAAGAGCGCTTCGGGCGCGCGGCCCAACGGGGCCTCGACACGGGTTGGGGCCTCGAGACGGCCGGTCAGAATCGCGGTGTAGCGCTTGGAGGCGCGCCCCCTCTGGATGGCGCGCTGCAGAAGCGATCCCAGTTCGCCGGTCTTGGCGAGGAGGACGACGCCGGAGGTTTCACGATCGAGCCGGGAGGGCATGTGAAGCCGCGCGAGCCCCGTATGGATGCGCGCCGCTCCGATCAGACTGGACGCGGGTCCGCGCTTTGAAGGGTGGCAAACGACGTGAGCGGGCTTGTTGACGACAAGGAGGGCTTCGTCCTCGTGGAGGATCCAATGGCGGAACTCCTCCTGGTCGACCAGCCAGCCCCACTCCGTTCTCGGCATGAACAATTTAGGATACGCTCGTCAGCGAGGAGCCTGGCCATGTTGCACGATGCCCCTTCCCGCCGCGCCTTCCTGGCGGCGATGACCATGCCTGCCGCGTCGCCGCTGGCGGGCGTGCGGAGAGAGAACCTGAAAATCACCGACGTGCGCGTGACGCTGATGTCGCACGAGTTGAACGAGAAATCATGGCTCACGGCGACAATGCTCATCTGGAAGTCTGACGCGGTGCTCGTCGAGATCTTCACCGATAAAGGAATCGTGGGGATCGGCGAATCGAGCCCTTACGCGGGTCCCGAGTTTCTCAAGAAGACCATTGAGGAGCAGTTCAAGCCGCTCCTGATGGGAAAGAACCCTTTCGATGTCGAGCATCTGGCGACCGCCTGGGCAGGACAGAGGCCGAACTATGCGGCGTGGGCCGGCGTCGACGCCGCCTGCTGGGACATCATCGGCAAGGCGTTGAACAAACCCGTTTATGAGGTGCTCGCGGGCTCAGGAAAACCGGAGCCCCGGCTCCGCATGTATGCTTCGGGCGGCGTCGAGTACGCGTGGTACGACAGGCCCGAAGCCCTCCTTGAAGAAGCCGTGCGGCACAAGGAAGCGGGGTACACGGCGTTCAAGTTCCGGATCGGGTCGGAATGGAAGTTCGACGGAATGACGATCACGAAGTACATTCCGTGGGTGAGGAAGTTACGCGAAGCGGCAGGACCGGGGATGGACCTGATGCAGGAGTCGAACATGCGCCTCACGCTGGAGGAGTGCCTGGAACTGGCGCCGGTGCTTGAGGATCTCAACTTCCTGTGGTTTGAGGAACCCGTCAGAATAAATGAGCCTGACTCGATCGAGAAGCACCTGCGCATCCGCGAAAAGCTAAAGAGGGTCAGAATTTCCGGCGGCGAAAGCCGCGGCAGCCGCTACGAATTCAAAGAATGGCTGGATCGCGGAGCGTATCAGATCGCGCAGCCGGACTGCAACGTGACGGGCGTCTCCGAAGGCTGGCACATCGCGCGGATCGCAGAAATCAGAGGCGCCGCCTGCTGCCCGCACAACTGGCACGGCGGCCTGACAACGATGGCCAACGCCGCGCTGGTCGCCGCCATCCCGAATCGCCTTGTTCTGGAGTTGAACCAGACCTACAACCCGTTCAAGGAGGACGTCTTCAAGGATCCGCTGGTGGTGAGAAAGGGGTACATGGAATTGCACAAACGGCCCGGGTTCGGCATGGAATTAAAGCCGGGCATGGCGGCGAAATTTCCCTATATACCTGGTAATTACTGGAAGCGGAACCCGCGGTATCCGGGCTGAGCCGCTCCGTAGCGGGGGCCGCCTCCAGCGAGCGGCGGTTACTTCTTCGCCGGTGAAAGCTTCGTGAGAGCGGCAGTGAAGGGCTTGGCGGCCGGAGAAGTCACTTTGGGAGAGGACAGGATCTCTTTCGAGGACATCGCCTTGCCGTAGAGCACCTTGTTGGCTTCCTGATCCTCACGGAGCGTCGCGCCCTGGAGGGAGAGGCCGCCATAGACTCCACGCGAACGCGACCACGACAGGATCTCGGCCTTCATTTGGGCGTCCGTCATGGCGCTGGAGTCCCGCCCCACAGGACCGGCCGCTGCGCTGGCCTCACCGCCGAGCGTGAACCTGTCCTGCATCAGTTTTTCGGCGCCCTTGGGGCTTTTCACGATCATGATCAGATCGGTTGCCGAGCCGCCGATCTGAAACCCAAAGCTCCCACCCTCGATTCGCACCGCCGCCGGAGAGTGCCAACCCTTGCCGCCTGCGCCGCGGCAGCTCATGAACCCGCGACCATACTTTCCACCGACGATAAAGCCCGCCTTCAGCAGCCCGGGAACGACAATCACGCACGATGACCCATTCACCAACGCGATCGGAATCCCCTTGTCACCGGCGCCCATCATCTCTTGGATGACCGTGACCGCTTCGTTCAGCCTCTTGGTTTCTTCTTCACCGGCAAGGACTGATCCGGCGAGCAACAGAGCCGCACAAGCAAATTTGAGCATCCCAATTCCCTCCAACTGACTTCACTACCACACATTAGGGTACACGGCCCCTGCCGGAGTGTCTGTCCACATTGCGCTACGCTCGCCCTTGCGGGAAGTGGATAGCGGCCGCCGTCAGGTCTCGGCGCGGCGAAGTCGCGACTCTCTCTGGCTAGTCGGCTGCGGGCTTCCTGGGACCGAGGCGGATGCTGGCGTTGACGGCGACGCCCCGCGACGAAACCGCCGGGAACCACTCGAAGCGTCCGGCGCGGAAGATCGAACGGCCGCCGACGACGGTGCGGCCAATGATGATCCCCTGTACGGCGCCGGCGACGGTGTCGCTGAGCCAGTGGCGATTCTTTTCGATTCGGCTGAATCCGGTGAAGGCGGCCAGCAGGTAGGCGGGGATTGCCGCCTTGGGATAGTAGTGAGAGACGATGGTGGCGGCGGTCGCCGTTGCGGAGGCGTGACCCGAGGGGAAAGCGTGATTGTTGCTCCCGTCGGGGCGCTCCCGCCGAATCGCAGCCTTAAGCGCAGCCGTCATCCCGAGGTCGATCAGGAAACCCTGGGTGAGGTCGAAGCTCATGGCGCGGAAGCGCTGGTTGCTCGTTTTGTAGCTGGCGAAGAAGAGTGTTCCGGCCGTTGCGCCCACCGTCAGCGGGTTCCCGATGATGTTCCCCACATCGCCAATCCACTCGGCGCGCCGCTCAGCTCCGAAGTAGTTCTGGACACGCTGGTCGAAGATGGACGATGTCCCTGCCGCAGTTACCCCGGCGACGGTTGGCAGGAGGCTGTCAGAGGAGAACAGGCCTCGGGTGTTGGTCCAAAGCTGCCTGCCAAAGTCGCGGGCGGGCGGCGCCTGTTGCGCGGAGACGGCCACGGTCAGCAGACCGGCAAAGCCGACCGTCCGAAGGGCTACCATGAGCGCTCAACGCCGACGACCTGGGCCGACCCGGCGGTGGAGCGCAGGTAGACAGTGGCCGTTTTGGAAGTATCGGATGCGGATTGAATTCTCGCCGCGAAGTATCGTCCGGCGGGCGCTGCTGTCAGCGCCCGCGGCAATGCGGGCCCGGTTGCTCCATGAATCGGTGCGAGCGTCCCGGCGGAGTTGTCATAGGTGTGCCAGGCGATCTGCAGTTCCCGTTTCGGCACGATGGCGTACTGGGCCGCGAGGTCGACGAACTCGAGCCGTCCCTGGGCGACGCGGAAGTGGTCCACGGCGAGTACTTTGGTGAGAAATGCGCGCCCGATTTTGTCGCGGCGCTGAATGAGCGTTTGAGTGATGTAGTCTACGGCCCGCGGATCGCTGTACTCACCGGTTTCCACGATGGCGCGAATTTCCTGATCCGTGAAGGCCATCACCTGCCGCGCGGCCCAATACTCGTCGTCCGGAAGCCGGTGGATGAAGGCGCGGTTGGGGAAGTTTGAGTACCAGTTTTCCGGGTCGAACGCGGAAGCTTCAAACCGGCCGACCCCGAGGATCTTCGGCGTCCTGGCCGTCTCCCAGGGCTTTGGATTGAAACCGAAGGAGACCATGTCCTTCATCGCCCGCTTGCCTTCAGGGAAGATATAGGCGTTGCCGAATCGGGCGTTTTTCACCATGTCGGAGTCGCTGCCGAAAACGGCGCCGAAATCGATCAGATAGTGCCGGACATAACGTAAGCCGTTTTCTTCCACCACGGTGTCGAGGGTATTGCCCGACTTGGCATCCGTATGATTCAGCCAGGCGCAGAAAACGTGCAGCCCGCGCAGTTCGCGGCGGTCCTCATGCGGCACGAGGTCGTTCGGATCGTCGCTGCGCACGCCTTCGTACCGGAACGGACCGATCGGGGCGCCCGGAACTGCTCGGCTGGCGACAAAGCGGTACTTCCCGTCCTTGGTTTGCGGCAGTTTCCACAGAACTTTCGTCACGTCCTTGATGGTCATCGGGCGGGGTTTGCCATTGGCTCCGTTCGTAGTGCCTTCCTTGGCCACCGTAACATCTTTAGGGTCCATCTCGACAATGTAGTTCTCCGGCGTGTGATAGCCGAGTGCAAAGAAGAATCGCGTGCCGGCGGCGTCGGCAGAGGTGGCGATTTCAGGGGCCACATAGGGATCGGGCTTAATGAAGAACAGCCGCCCCTCCGCGTCCTTCATCTGGAAGCCGGGGCTGATTCCGTCGAGTTTGGCGCCGACGATCGAATAGGGGGGCTTCGGAGGTGCGTCATTGCCGGGCCCGCGGCGCAGCGCCTCGAGGCTCATTCTCTTGTGGAAGTGCCGGTTGGTGTACCACTCTCCGTCGGGAACCTCGCCGAGGGTATTAACGTTCCGGGCCGGGAGGATCTTCTTCGGCTTTGGTTCAAAGGAGTTGTAGATGAAGTCGTAGAGAGCGTCCGTCTTGCGAGGTTTGACGGCGCCGGCGCCGCGCGGTTTGGGGGTCTTGGAGATCGGGTCGTCCGGGTAGAACTTGGGTGCGTCGGCCCCGGGCAGGCCCAAGGCCGCCAAGGCCAGCAGGACGGCCGAGCCTAGAAGGGGTCGGGGAAGAATCGCCGGAAGGCGTCGCTGAATGTCCACCAGAAATGAACTCCTTGAGGGCTGAAGCCGACGTCAACACGCATCACGAGCGCGTTACGGGATTTGAAGCGCAGGCCGATTCCGCCCGCGCCATGGAGATCGCCCAGCGCCATTTGGCCGGGTTTGTCGCTCACGCGGCCGGCGTCGGCGAATAGGGCCATTGCGAGGCCGGGTGCAACCTCCCACCGATACTCCGCGTTCCCGACCAATGAGTTGTTGCCGTAGTAGCGGAAGCGGCGGAGGCCGCGGACGTCATCCGGTCCGCCGATGGTCTGCTGAGCGTAGAAGGGCACGGCGTTCCCAGGATCGACATAGCTGAAGATACCGACGGCGCGGAACGAGAGAACCCGCTTTTCATTGAAGAAGGGCACGTACTGCTCGGCTCCGATCTGGAACCGGCGAAAGGAATATTCGGAGTATTTTCGGGCGTCGTGCCACTTGTAGGCGGCAAGGATATTGGCGCCGCGGTGCGGATCGCCAGGGTAGTCGCGTGTGTCCCACTGCAAGTATGGGCCATATGTCAGATAGGAGGTCTGCTTGTCGAGGCCTGGGGTCTGTGCAGGCGTGAAGACTGTTTCTATCGAAGGGAAATTGCCGTCTCCGGGGCCGGTATTGTTCAGGGAGTATCCGAGCGTGGCGCCGATCAGGAGATGGCGGCGGAACGGACGGATCGCGAATCGCGAATCCGCCAGGACGTTTTCATACTTGTAGCGAGTTTCGGAGTCCTTGGACGAGGCGTTCCCTGGGCCAAAATAGGCGACGCGCGGCGCGTCGTTGCGCTGAACCACGGTGTCAAAAAACGCCCTGTCGTTCAACAAATGCGGCAGGGAGGCGCCGGCCACGATGTTGTAATACTTCGTAAAGGAGCCGGCCGAGGAGAAGTAGAGATTCAAGTGCTCTTTTGCCAGGCCCTGCTTGACGTATTTCGGGCCCAACGCAAAACCCGAGCCCGGATACAGGCCGCCAAAGACGACGGTCCAGCCGTCTTCGGGGGTCAGGAAGCCCTTGACGATCGGATTGCGAATGACGCGCAGATAGATCTCTTCGGCCTTGTCGGGCTGCCACGGTTTGAGCGAGGCTGCCTTTGCGTCACGTTCCTTCTCGATGTCGGCTTCACGGCTGGCAGCAGGGCCCGTCTGGGCGCTGCAGGGCAGCGCCACAGCGGTCAAGACGATCCACGGGAACAGAAAAATACGGGATAGATTCAACCCACTGAAATAATTCATGCCTCTGGCGAAACTCTTTTGTAATGTTCGCACATGTCGCCGGTCTACGGTATGGAGCCCAACACGACAACCGGGGCGCGGCCGACGGCGAAGGACTTGCCAACCCTGTCGATCACCGTCAACTGAGCGACGTACTCGCCAGGCTTGAGCCCATTCAAAGGCAATTCCAGGTGAACTGAGGCGGCGGCCATTTTCTGGTTTTTCCAGGCGGACACTTCGACGGGACTGGAAGCTGCCACCATGGCCTTCCGGTCGTAGAGCGCGATCTGCGCTGCGATGGCGGGTTTCTCCGATTCGGCGGTTTTGGCGGCATCATAGACTTCAGCGAAGGCATGAATCGTCTGTCCAGGGCGGAAGGTCCGCGTCACGCTTGGCAGCAGCTTCTGTTTGTCCAGGATCAGGGGATGTTTGGCCGCTTGCTTGAGAGCCTTCTTGCCCGCGACCCCAACCGCTTCGCCGGCCGGAACGAACTGCGATCCCCAGACAACCGAACTCAGTTTGGGTGTGTCCTTGGAAGCGGCGAGATCGGGAATCGTGAAACGGGTTTCGAATGTGCCGATCTTGCCGGTGAGATTTTCGCGGACAAGCATCTTGAGCGAGTAATCGCCTGGAGCCAGAGTGAATCCAGTGTCATAGACGAGGCTGCGGGAGCTGGCCGGCGACGCGGCGTCCTTTTCGCGAAGCTTGATCCGGATATTGTCGCGGACCCCCGCGACGGCCGCGTTCTTTGAGTCGCGAACCTGCCCGATGAAGTCGAACTCGGTCGTTTCGCTGCCGCCCTTCTTCTTGAGCGGGACGGCGGAGCGTGGCAGCTTGACCGTCACGGGAACGAAGTACTTCCCCGAGCCGAGGCGGAACCAGTCCACCTCAAGCGCAAGGGGCAGATCCGTCATCGGATCGCCCAGCAGGATGGCGTCCTGCAGTTGCTTTTCCTTGTCGGAAGAGCTGAACTCCTTAAAGTCTTTCTCGGCGTAGTAGCCCTGCCTGTATTCAAGCGTGGCGCGGGTCCGAGTGCGCGCGGCCTCGGTAAGGCGGACCTGGACGCGACGGAAGCGGCCGTCCCGGCGGTCGTCGCTCGAGTAGTAGCCGAGGACGTAATAGCTCCGCACCGCCCGCTGCGCTTCGACAATGCCGGCTTCGAGGTCATTGGTATCGAGCAAGGCCTTGCCGCCGGTTTCGTCCGCCAGATTGGTGAGCGTTTCCTGCGAGCCCATCTGACGGTTGCGCTGGCTGTTTTGCGTCCTTCCGGAGAACAGCGCATTGCCGCGCGGCATCGATGCAGTGCGGACGCCGCCTCCCGGCGGCTCGGCGTTGAGGCCTCGCGCGTCGACAGGGAAGAAACTCATGTTGGCGCGGACTGCGGCGTTGGTGGTTGCGCGCAACTGAGATTGATTCTCCACTCCAGTCCGGCTGACCCCGCTCGAGAAGTAGACGAGCGCCTTCTTTTCCGGAAGCGCCTGCAGACTCCGGGCCATGTCCTCGAGCGCCGACAGCTTGCGATCCGTATTGAACATATTGAACTCGCTCTCGTCGGCTGAGAACATGTCGTCCTCGGAGGTTTCCTCCTCGGCGCTCCCATCTTCGGCCAGGCCGTCATCGTCGCCGGGAAGGAACTTTTCGAGCAGCGCGAGCAGCGATTCTTTGTCGGCGGTGAACTCTTGTTCCACCTTGAGGCGCGAGCTGAACGTGGCGACCATCACGAGGTCGCTGGGTGTCATCTTTGCCTTCACGAACTCCTGTGCAGCTTCGCGGGCGCGAATCTGTTCGGCCGGCTGCATGGAAGACCAGTCGAAAAAGAGCACCAGCAACCGTTTGTCGCGATATCTGATGCTGCCGGCTGGCGATGCTGCCGGCGCGGCCGATGCGGCGGCGGAGACGGCGGGCGATTCCATCGCGACGCCCGATGAGGCCGCCGCGGGAGCTTCCACCTCCTGAAACTCGAAGACGGAAATCGACTGCGGCTTACCTGCCTCAAGAACGATGAAGTCGCTCTTGTCGAGGCCGCGCACCGGCTGCCCGTCGCGGTCCTTGACGACCACTGTGACGATGACCAGGTTGGCCGAGGCGCGGAAGGTGGGAACGTCTGGCTGCTGCGCGCACAACAGCGTGCTGATCAGGAGCGCGGCGGCGTTTCGCATCAGAACCTGAACCTCAAGAGGAATTGCATCGAACGCATATTGCCGGCGTTCGTCGCCAGTCCGTAGTTCACCGAATTGACCGTCGTGCCGTAGCCGGTGATGTTGGGATGATTCAAGACGTTGTTGGCTTCGATGCGCGCCTCCAGCCGATGCCGCGAATCGTCGCCGATCTGAATCGAGCGGCCGAGCCCCGCGTTCAACATGAAGAAGCCAGGGCCTGGGATCGTGCCGCGTCCCGCGTTGCCGTACTGCCCGGCCGCGGGCAGCATGAAAGCAAGCGTGTTGAAGTAGCCTGAGCCGGCGTTGATGGGCAGTCCGGTCGCGCTCGCGCGCGCGCTGCCGGTGGCGCCGGTGCCGGCGGCGTCGGCGACGTTGCCAAGGACGCGGGCCGTTAACGGATTGCCCGTTCGCATGACGAGCGAAAGCGTCGCGGTCCATTCCTCGAGAGCAGTCGACAGCAGACTCCTGTCCTTCAACCAGATGGCGTTCCTGCCGAATGGCGATTCAAGCATTGCGTCCACCGAAGCAGAGTGCCGGATGTCGAAACTCGAGAGGCCGCGCTCGGCCGCGAAATCGTTGTCGTTCTGAACGACGATATTGCCGGCGCCGCCGATGGTGCTGGCGTTGTCGATCGACTTCGACCACGCATAGAGCGCATTCCAACTGACGCCGCGGCGCAGCCGCCGCACGACGCGGACTTGTCCGGCGTGATAGATTGCGTTGCCTTCCGGCGTTTCGTACGTAAACCCCACGGCATTCTCGATGGGCCGCCGCGTTTCGCTGTCGGCGGGAGATCCCGCCGGCGCGCGATTGGGGATGCGCTGCAGCATCAGCCGCGTCCCCTTCGTGCCAAGGTAGCTGGTCTCGAGGACATACCCGCGCAGTGTGTATTGAAGCGAGAAGTTCCAGGTCTGTGCGTAGGGCAGCGGATAGGTGGGGTTCACCGCGAATGTGTTTCTAATGGTGACGTCATCCGGCCCGATAAACGGTTGGGCCAGCGTAAGCACATTCGATGTACTCGTGTTGAACGTGGAAGCGGTGGCGAACGGCGGCTGCGAGGCGAGCCGCGCCGGAATGCGGGTGATTGCGCTCGAATCGTGGAAGATCGAGTACCCGCCTCGGATAACGAGCGGCTTTTTCTGATAGGGCCGCCATGCGAAGCCGGCCCGGGGGGAGAGGTTGTTGACATCGGGCCTGACCAGCGCGGAGTTGGAAGCCGACTGCGGCGTGACAATGGCGGCGGCTGCCGGATCAAGAGACCAGGCGATGTTGGCCATTCGATCGTATTTCTCCGTGTACGGCCGCCACTGGTCGTACCGCAGACCGAGATTCAGCGTCAGAGCCCGGTTCACTCTGAATTCGTCCTGGAGAAACAGGCCGTAGGTCGATCCCCGAAGGTAGTTATCCGCTCCGCCATAACGAAGCGTGCTCTGCTGCACAGCGCCGAGAAGAAAATCGGCGTAGTCGACGCCGGTTCGCGCGATGGGCTGACCGCTGGGATTGAAACCGCTGGTCGCCAGGCCGCCGAAGAACAGGGTACCGCGGGCGTTGGTTTCGGCGAAGGTGTTCCATTGCGTCCGCGTGAACTCGAAGCCTGCGGACAGCGAGTGCCGTCCGCGAACGATGGTCCAGGAGTCGGAGAAGACGTAGCTTATATTGCGGCGGTCGGAGTGGCCGCCGTCGGTCAGGTCTCCGAGGTTTGTAAAGTTCAAGTTCGGCGGACCGTAGTTGATGGGATCGCGCGAGTTGCCCTGAATGCCGAGTTCGCCGCTCCAATCACGGCCGTAGGCGAAGAAGGGAGTGGCGAAGTTGCCGTTGAAGTTGTACCGAATGCGGGCCTGGTGAATCAGCTTCGAAGAGAGAGACTGGCTCCAGGTAAGGTCCACATTGTAGCCCGTGCCGCCATTCTCGTCCACCCACCCGAACATCTGGGGCGAAGTAGAACGGCGCCGCTGGTAGCTGAAGTTCACGCCGAGCCGGTTGCGCCGCTTCAATGTCTGATTGAAGCGCGCGCTGAACGTGTCCGAACTTGATGGGATGGTGGTGATGAACTTGTAGTTCTGGATCGAGCCCGTAGCGTTGGGCAGCGGGATAAGAGAGTTCAGGCCTTTGGCGATGGAACTGATTCGGGAATCGGGAATGAGATTGCCGGCGAAGGGCGCGCCGGAGAGCGGATCGAAGATCGGGTTGGTTCCGGCGAAGTTGCCCGATCGGAGCGCGTCGTTGGGCACGGTGGCGAAACCGCTCCAAGGATTTGAGCCGCGGACACCGTTGTAGTTGAAGAAGAAGAAGCTGCGCGTGGTGATGCCGCCGCCGGCGCTGCCGCCGAAGCGGGTCTGCCAGTAGCCGGGCTTTTCAACGGAGCGCCCGTTGACAGAGAAGGGCGTGGCGTCGAGGGCGGAGTCCCGCAGCGAAAAGAACGCCATGCCGCGAATCTGCTGCCTGCGGCTGGCTCTGCGGTTTCCGAACCCTTCGCGCTGATTGGTGCGGCCCAGACGCTGCTGCAACGCCTGACGGAACTTCTCTCTCTGTT
>CAYWST010000154.1:0-12171 GCA_964461075.1 uncultured Solibacteraceae bacterium
CTCAAGGAGGTCCAGAAGGATTTTGGCGACGCGCGTCGCACGGCCATCGTCGACGACGCGGGCGAGATCAGCCTGGAAGACCTCATCCAGCAGGAAGACATGGTGGTCACCGTGACGCGCGGCGGCTATCTGAAGCGCACCTCGCTCGACACGTACCGCCGGCAGTCCCGCGGCGGCAAAGGCCGCATGGGCATGACCACCCGCTCCGAGGACGTGGTCGAGCACCTGATGGTGGCCAACACGCACAGCTACCTGTTGATCTTCACCTCCAAGGGGCGGCTCTACTGGCTGAAGGTGTATAACATCCCCGACGCCGCGGCGGCGTCCAAGGGCAAGAACATCAACGGCCTGATCAGCCTCCAGGAGGATGAGACGGTCCGCGCGTTCCTCGCCGTGCGGGAGTTCACCCCGGACAAGTTCGTCGTCATGGCGACCCGCAACGGCGTGATCAAGAAGTGCGAGTTGACCGAGTTCGACAACCCGATGTCGCGCGGCATCATCGCCATCGGGCTGAAGGAAGACGACGAACTGATCGAGGCGCAGATGAGCTCGGGCAAGGATCTCATCTTCATCGGCACCCGCGAGGGGATGTCGATCAAGTTTCCCGAAACCGACGTCCGCGCGATGGGCCGGCCCGCGGCCGGCGTGACTTCGATGAAGTTCAAGGTCAAGGGCGATTACATCATCGGGATGGAAGTGGTTCAGGAGGACGACTTCATCCTGTCGGTGTCGGAAAACGGCTTCGGCAAGCGGACGAAGGTGAGCGAGTACCGGCTGCAGTCGCGCGCGGGCTCGGGCGTCATCAACATGAAGCTTACCGGCAAGACCGGCAAGGTGCTGAGCGTTCTTTGCATCAAAGAAGACACGGATGTGATCCTGATCACGCGCGACGGCAAGATCCTGCGCACGGAGGCGGAGAGCATCCGGAAGACGGGCCGGTCGGCTTCGGGCGTGAAGCTGGTGACGCTGGAGGACGGCGACACGGTGGCGGCGGCCTGCACGGTGCAGGAGGCCGAAGGCATCGGCAACGGCGAGGCGAATGGCGGGGACGACGGCCAGGCGGACCTGCCGCTGACCTGACGGATCGGCGGGGCGCGCCCGCTTTTGGTGTATCGTGATCCAAAGCGCCAAGACCAGCGCCGAGGAGGTTTCGCGATGCCTTCAACCTATTCAGCGCGCCGGCTCCGGTTGGCCCGCGCGTTTCAGGCCGCTGCACCGGCAAAGCCGGTCAACGACAGACTGACGATCCGTGAGTTGCAGTTCATCCGCTTGCGGGAACCCTCTTCCGGCCGCCGCTATACCGTCGTCCGCCTGCAGACCGCCTCGGGGATCGCCGGCTACGGCGAATGCGGGCCCCTCCATCCGGATGACCTCAAGGGCCGGCCGATTCTGGAGACGCCCGCAACCTCCATCGAATCGCTCCAACGGGCGCTCGCCGCGAACCCCGGCCTCAACGCCGCCGTCAACATGGCGGCCCTCGATATCGCCGCTCGCTTCTCCGGCGTGCCGCTGTACCAATACCTCGGCGGCCCGACGCGCGCCAAGGTCCGCGTGATGGCGCGGCTTGAAAGCGCCGGCGCGCCGCGTCCCGCCGGATTCAACGCGTTCCTCCTCCCCCTGCCCGCCAAGGACGCCCGCAAGCAGTTGGACTCTCTGCGCGCTCAGACCGGACCCAACATCGACTTTGTGATCGACGCCTCCGCCGCCAACCTTCCGCCGCGTGAAGCGGCTCATCTCTGCCGCGACTTCGAGACCTTTCACCCTTATTGGATCGACGAGCCCTGCGCCGCCGCCAACATCCTGGCGGTGCGCCGCCTGTCGAGCGAAAGCGTCGCCCCGCTCGGCTTCGGCCGCACCCTCACGGCCGCCGCCGCCTTCGAGGATCTCCTTCGCGAAGAGGCCGTCGACGTTCTTCGACCCTCGCTGGCCATGCACACCCTCACCGGGATCCGAAAGCTCTCGGCGATGGCCGAGACGCGCTACGTCGCAGTCGCGCCCTTCCACGACGGCGGTCCCATCGCCACCGCAGCGGCCCTGCATCTGGCGGCATCCATCCCCAACTTCTTTATCCAGCAGATTCCGGCGTCCTCGGGACAGGACCGGGAGATGCGCGCCGCCATCGGCGGAGTCAACCTCGAAACTCCAAAGGACGGCTTCCTCGAACTGCCCCGCGGCCCCGGCCTCGGCGTCGCCCCCGATTTCCAGGCCTTGACGCGATTTGCGGAGGAATCCCGATGAAACGCCGCTCCTTTCTCTCAACCGGCGCAGCCTCATGCTGCTTCCTTCAGCAGGCCGGCCTCCCCGGAAAGGGAACGCCCTGGCAGAACGGGCAGTACGACTCCATCCTCACCAGGACCCGCATCACCGGCATGAAGGTCTTCGGCGTGCCCATTCCCGGGGCGCCGCCCGACCGGCCATACGTGTTCGTGAAACTCGAAACCAACCAGGGCGTGCATGGCTGGGGCGAAGCGACTCTCGAAGGCAAAGCGGGCGCCGTCATGGCCGCCATCAACGATTTTCGCGAGCACGTGATCGGCAGCGACCCGATCCAGGTGGAGCACCACTGGCAGTCAATGTGGGTCCATAGCTTTTACCGCCCCGGCCCCGTCGACGGCTCCGCCATCTCAGGCATCGACCAGGCGCTCTGGGACCTGCGCGGCAAGCTGCTGAACCTGCCGGTCTATAAGCTGCTCGGCGGGCCGGTCGAACCGCGCGGCGTCCGCGGCTACTATCACGCCGGCGCTTCAACGCGGGAGGAACTGGCGAAGCTCCGCGAGACCGCCATCGCGCAGGGCATCACCTGCTTCAAGACCGGCCCTGGCGGCCGTACGTGGGAGTGGATCGACAGCCACGCAAAAATCGACGCGGCGATCAAGCGGCTGCAAATGCTGCGCGAAGCTCTCGGCCCCGACATCGACATCGGCGTCGACGCCCACGCGAAGATGAGTCCGGCGGTGGCGTCGGTCATCCTGAAGGAAGTCGAGCCGTTGAAGCTGCTCTTCTTCGAAGAGCCGTGCCCGCCGGAGAACGCCCGCGCCATGGCCCGTATCGCGCGGCGCACATCGACGCCGATCGCCACCGGCGAGCGTCTCGTGAGCCACTACTCGGTGCGCGAGTTGATTGAACTCGATGCGGTCGATATCATTCAGACCGACATCAACCACGTCGGAGGCATTAGCGCGCTCAAGAAGGTGGGCGCCCTCTGCGAGCCCGCCGGCATCGGCGTCGCGCCGCACGCCTGCGAAGGGCCGATCGGCGGTATCGCCACACTCCACGTCGACGCCTCCATGCCCAACTTCCTCGTTCAGGAGATCTGCAGCAACGCTCAGCCCGGGACCAAGGAGAAGATCTGGGAGGAGTGGCTGGGTTTCCCGGCGATGCGCATGGTGAACGGCTACTTCCCCCTGCCCGCAAAGCCCGGTCTCGGCTTCGATCTCGAAGAGAGCGCGATCACGAAATACCCGTTCGCGGGAACGCGCCCGATGGCCCGGCTGTTCCATGACGACGGCTCTGTCGCGGAGTGGTGACCCGAGATTCAGGGAATCGACGGAAGTTGCAGCCTCCACGCGGCGATCTCGGCGCGAATCGCCGTCTCGACGATCGCCCACACAGCGGGATCGTTGTCCATCTTCCAATGCGAGATGGGCGCCTTGTGAGTGATCTTCGGGTAGTCCGACATGTCGATGTCGCGGAAGAGGTAGGTGAAGGGGATATTCCCAAGTACAGCCGTTTGCGACTCATCCTCGGCGCGGACTTTGGACTCGCCGCGCACGGGTCCGGGGTCGCGCTGGTAGAGGTTCAGGACGCGGCGGACATTGGAGGGGATCACCTGGTCGTCGCGCCCGATGCTGTCGACCATGACGATGAGGCGCACCTGGACACCCTGCTTCCTGAGTTCCCGCGCGAGCTTGACCGACGCCGCGGCGCCGAAGCTCTGCCCATAGAGGATGAGTTCGGAGCCGCGCGCCTCCTCGGGGCTGAGCTTGCGATTGCGATCGAGGTCCAGTGCGTCCAGCACGAACTTCCGGATCAGACCGCGGCTGTGATTTCCGGCGGACTCAACGTACAGACCTTGCGGCGCTTCCTCCCGGAGCCTGAGCGCCAACCTGCGGACGTTGCGTTTGGGGTGATCCCAGTCTTCCCAGGCCCCGAGAAATCCGATGATGAGAAGGCTGCCCCTGGGCATCGGGATAGGCGTGGCGAGGTCGCTCCGGCGGATCTTCTTCCCGGCTCCAGCGAAGGTGGCGGCTGCCGCCGCCAGCAGCAGCGCTCGGACAGCCCCGCTCATTCCTTCGGAATCTTCCCCACCAGGAAGTGCTGTGCGTCCATGGGGCTCGCCTTGCCTTGAATGGGACGTCTCACGTAAGAGCCGTCGGGCTGCATGCAGCGGGCCTTGACGTTGTCGCTCATGTACACCGCGAGCACACCGTCGCGGATCGTC
Source organism: uncultured Solibacteraceae bacterium (assembly GCA_964461075.1). Classification (GTDB taxonomy): domain Bacteria; phylum Acidobacteriota; class Terriglobia; order Bryobacterales; family Bryobacteraceae; genus JACADU01. The sequence goes on from CAYWST010000154.1 coordinate 4,442, forward strand.
TTGACTAGCGATTGCTTCAGGATCGGAAAGAGCGTCTCCACGCGGCGGTTGATGTTGCGCGGCATGAGGTCGGCGCTGCCGAGGTAGACCTGCTCATCGCCATTGTTGAAGACATAGTAAATGCGGCTGTGCTCGAGGAAGCGGCCGACGATGCTGGTCACGCGGATGCGGTCGCTGACGCCGGGGATTCCGGGGCGGAGGCAGCAGATTCCGCGCACGAACAGATCGCACTCCACGCCCGCCTGCGACGCCTGGTAGAGGAGACGGATGATGCGTTCGTCAACCAACGAGTTCATTTTGAAGACGAGGCGGCCTTCGCGGCCCGCCTTGGCGTGTTCGATCTCGCGCCGGATGAGATCCTCGAGGCCCTGCCTCAGGTTGATGGGAGCGACCAGGAGCCGCCGGTAATCGGACTTGGCGGAGTAGCCGGTGAGGTAGTTAAACAGGTCGCTGCAATCGGCGCCGACCTCGGGGTCGCAGGTGAACAGCCCCAGGTCGGTGTAGAGCAGGGCGGTGACGGCGTTGTAGTTGCCGGTGGAGAGATGAACGTAGCGGCGGATGGAGTTGCCTTCCCGCCTGACGACGAGAGCCACCTTGCAGTGGACCTTCATCCCCACCAGTCCATAGACGACGTGGACGCCTTCTTTTTCCAGGGCCTTCGCCCATTCGATGTTGGGCTCTTCGTCGAAGCGGGCCTTGAGTTCCACGAGGACGGCGACCTGCTTGCCGTTCTCGTTGGCTTCGAGCAGCGCGTCCACGACGGGCGCCTTCCGCCCGACGCGATAGAGGGTCATCTTGATGGCGAGGACGTTGGGATCGCGCGCAGAAGTCTTCAGGAAGTCCACCACCGGCTGAAAGCTGTCAAACGGATGGTGCAGAAGGATGTCGGTGCGGCGGATATAGCTGAAGATATCCTCCTCGTCGGAGGGCCGGAGCGGCGCCGGCGTAAAGGGCGTCCACTTGAGATCGGGCCGGTCAATTGAAGCGATGTGGCGGAGACGGCTGATGCCGAGAGGTCCGTTGACCGGATAAACTTCGCTGTCGTCGAGTTCGAGGTTTTCCTGGAGGAACTCAACCAGTCTCGCGGGCATCGTCTGAGGCACCTTCAACCGGACCACGGCGCCGAAGCGCCGCTGCCTGACGCCCTCCTCCACGGTCTCCATGAGATCGGCTGCTTCAAGTTCCTGAATCGCCATTTCGGCGTCCCGGGTGACGTGGAAGGGTTGCGCCTCCAGGATGGTCATGCCGGGGAACAACGCGCCGATATGAGCCTGAATCACCTGATCGAGCCAGACGAAGGCCTGCGGACGGGTGGAAGGTTTACGCTGCGGCTTCTGCAGCGGAATCAACTGCGAAATGGTGTCAGGCACCTTGACGCGGGCGAAGCGTTCTTCGCCCTGCGGGTCGCGGATGAGGATGCAGAGGTTCAGGCTCAGATTTGAGATATGGGGGAAGGGGCGGCCGGGGTCGACGGCGAGGGGAGTCAGCACGGGGTACACCGATTCCTCAAAAAACCGCCGGGCGTAGTCCTGTTGGGCTTCAGTGAGTTCGCTGTAATCGAGGATGAAGATGCCGTGATCGCGGAGTTCGTTGAAGACGCTCCGGCGGCATGCGTGAGCCTGTTCCCAGAGGCCCATGAACTCAGCCCGGATCGCCTCCAATTGCTGGGCGGGGGTGAGGCCGTCCGGTCCGGCGTCCAGGGCGCCGGCTTCAACCTGATTCAGAAGGCCCGCGACGCGGACCATGAAGAACTCGTCGAGGTTCGATCCCAGAATGGAGAGGAACCTGACGCGCTCGAGCAACGGATTGGTGCGGTCCTGAGCTTCTTCGAGCACTCGCCGTTGAAAGGCGAGCAGGCTCAGTTCGCGATTGACATAGAGCTCCGGGGATTTCAGTTGGGCGCCAGGCTCCTCCGCCGGCTTCGGCTTTTTCGCTTTATTGGCCAAGCTTCGATTCTACCGCCGCGTGACGGAGGGACGGCGAGCGGCGATAATGCGGGTATGTCATCCGGCCAGCCGGCTGGAAATGGAAGGCCGGCGACACAGAACTCCCGGCGGCGGCTTGGCGCCAAGGTAGCGTTGCTGTCACTCTTTCCGGTATTGGCGCTGGCCGCTTTGCTGGCATTCTGGCATTGGCGCCAAGACCGCCTGCTCTCCGCGGTGGAGTATCGAGTGGGTGTGGACCACGCGCCGCCTTACAACATTCTCGATCCGGGCAAAGAGCCGCAGGGCATTGCGGTCGAGGTTTTGACCGAGGCGGCGCGGCGCAAGGGCATCCGGCTGCGGTTCGTCCCTCTGAGCATGGCGGTTGACGATGCGTTCCGCCAGGACGTTGTCGACCTCTGGCCCGCGGCGACGGACACCCGTGAGAGGCGGCGCTGGCTGACGGTGAGCGAACCGTATCTGGTCAACCGTCTCTGCGTGGTGAGCCGCCGCTCCGAGCCGGTCCGGTCGATTCAGCAGTTATCGGGGAAGCGCGTTTCGGCGTTGCGGGCCAGAATCCTGGAGGAACTCGACGGGGGAAAGGGCGTCAAGGGCGTCTCGGTGGTGGAGCTTCGGGGACGTGTGGAGGGCCTGCGGGCGCTGTGCGCCGGCGACGTGCAGGCCGCGATTCTGGAACAACGGTTCGTGGAACAGGCTCTGATGGATCGTCCGAAGGAGTGCACCGGCATTCCGTTGAACCTTTTGAACGCTTACGGCGCCGACAGGCGGCTCTCCATCGTCGGTGCGCGGCGCCACGCGGCCGCGGTGGAGGCTCTTCGTTCCGGTGTCGACGATCTCATCCGCGACGGCGCGTTCCAGCGGATTGTCGACCGGTGGTCGTCGTTCACCAGCGGAGAGACGGAGGTGATTGCAGAGCTCAACACGACGCGCACGCTCAACATGGCCATCCTGGCGTGTCTTGCGTTCGCGCTCTCGCTGGGCGCGCTGCTGATCGTCCAGAACCGGCGGCTCCGGACAGCGAATCAGCTCGCGGGAGCCGCGGCGCAGGCGAAGGACCAGTTCCTGGCCACGGTCAGCCATGAGATCCGCACCCCGTTGAACGGCATCCTGGGGATGAGCGATCTTCTTCTGATGACGCCGCTGAACGCCGAGCAGCGGGAGCACGCCGAGATCATTCGCGAATCGGGCTCGTCTCTGCTGCGGCTGATCAACGACCTGCTCGATTTCGCCAAGATGGAGGCAGGCCAACTGCGAATCCAGATGGCCCCGTTCGAGCTTCGGCCCGTGGTCGAGGCCGCCTGTGCGGTTCTGCAGCCGCAGGCCAAAGCAAAAGGACTCGAATGCCGGCTTTCGTTCGATGAACCGGTCCCTGAGAGACTGGTGGGAGACGAGCACAGGCTGCGGCAGGTTCTGCTGAATCTGCTCAGTAACGCAATCAAATTCACGGATCAAGGCATGGTTTCGTTGAAGGTGGACGCCACGGAGCTGACCGATTCGTTCACGGTGATCAGGTTCGTCGTGCGCGACACCGGCATCGGCATCGAAAGGCAGAAGCTTTCGCATCTGTTCGAAAAGTTCTATCAGATCGACTCGACGAATTCGCGCCGCCACGGCGGCACGGGCCTTGGGCTGGCGATTACCCGCCACATCGTCGGGCTGATGGGCGGACGGATCTCGGTGGAGAGCACGCCCAACGTGGGCTCGGTCTTCACGGTCACACTCCCGTTCGCCATCGAACCGAAAGAACATCCGGCCGTACCCCGCGAATGAACCGCTAGAATCGAACGAATGACGGCATCCGGCGGCCCGCGCGAACTGACGTTGAAGTCTGTAGGACTGGGCGTCGTCCTCGCGTTCATCTTTGGAAGCGCGAACGCGTATCTCGGGCTGGTGGCCGGTCAGACCGTGGCGGCGACGATTCCCGCGGCGGTGATCGCAATGGCTTTGTTCCGGCTGCCTGCCTTCCGCGGGGGGATTCTCGAACAGAACATCGCGCGGACCGCGGGTTCGGTGGGAGAGGCGCTGGTGGCGGGGGCGATCTTCACCCTGCCTGCGTTCATGCTTGTTGAGGTGGACGGGGTCAAGCTATGGGCGGACCTGCGCTCGCACTACTGGGAAGCGTCCGCCATCCTGCTGGCCGGCGGCCTGGCCGGGGTCTTCTTCATCATTCTGCTTCGCCGCGCCCTCTGCGTCGACGCTCATCTGCCGTGGCCTGAAAGCGTCGCCTCGGCGCAGGTGGTTCGCGCGGGGCAGGACGCAGCGGGGGCGCCCCGCCTGGTCTTTGGCGGAATGAGTCTTGGCGCGCTCATTCAGGTCCTGAAGAGCGAAACCGGTTTCCCGGTGCTGCGCGAGTACGCGGAAGGGTTTCTTTCTTTTCCCGCGAGCGTCATTCGCCACTTCAACTTCTCCAAGGCTCCGATCGGGGCAGTCAATCACGCCGGTGGAATTCCCTGGTCGACCCCGGCGCTATCGCCCGCGCTGATCGGGATCGGGTTCATCATCGGTCCGCGATACGCGTCGATCACCGTGTCCGGGGGCGTTCTCGCATGGTGGGTGCTGATCCCGCTGCTGCTGTTTTTCGACCCCGACCTTGGCCGCCGCATCGGGGGCGCGGCGACGGATGTGGCCGCCTACACGCTCTGGTTCAACGTCGTACGCCCGATCGCGGTGGGGATGATGCTGGTGGGCGCGGCGAACACGATGTTCAACATGCGCGGCTCGATTCTCGCATCGCTGCGCGGGGCGCTGGCGGCCTCCAGAGCGGGCTCGGCGCATTCGAGCGAAACCACCGAGCGAGACATTCCTGTGCGCTGGACGCTCGCCGCGATTGCGGTCCTGTTCGTGCCCGTCGCGGCCATTTATTACAGCTTCACCGGCAGCCTGGCCATCGCCCTGACCACGGCGGTGGTGATGGGCGGCGTCGGGTTCCTGCTATCGGCGGTGGGCGGATACCTTGTCGGACTTGTCGGCAGTTCAAACCAGCCGCTCTCGGGGCTGACGCTTTCCGCGCTGCTGATGGCGGCGCTGCTGATGCAGTCTCTCGGAGTCGGCGGGGCGGCCGGCATGGCGGCGGTGCTGGGAGTGGCCGCCGTAGTCGCCGTGGCGGTCTCGGTGTCCGGTTCGCTCATCCAGGATCTCAAGGCGGGGCACATTCTCGGAGGCACGCCATGGAAGATGCAGGCGGCGGAGATCCTCGCCGTCGTGCTGCTGGCGTTCTTTCTCGTCGGCCCGATCATTGCATTGCATGAAGCCAACCTGAAGTCGGGCGGCATTGGCGGGCGCGACCTGCCCGCTCCGCAGGCGGGCCTGATGGCGCAACTGACCAAGGGAATCATCGGCGGGCAGATGGCGTGGGGATTGCTGATCATCGGCGCGGCCTTCGCCATCGCGCTGCTGCTCTGCGGCGCGCGCGCGATGATGCTGATCGCCGTCGGGATGTACCTGCCGTTCGACACGAGCGCGTCCATTTTCGCGGGTGGGGTAGTTTCGTGGATCGCTTCGCGTTTGTACGCCTCGAAGACGGAGACGGAGCGGACCGGCATCGAAGAACGGGGCACGCTGCTGGCCTCCGGGCTGATCGCGGGCGAAGCCATCATGGGGATTCTGCTGGCGGTCCAGTTCCTCGCCGGGATCCCGTCACTGGCGAAGCTGATGACGGGAGCGGAGTCATTGCCGGGGTTCGACTCATGGAGCCCGTGGACCTCGCTCGGGGCGGCGGCGCTCCTGGGGTGGGTCTTGATCCGAATACCCGCCGTAAGCGGTGCAGAAAGCCGGGGAGTCGAGCCGTGAAGCGTTCAGCGATCGTTCTCTTCTACAGCCTGTCGTCGCTATGCATGGCGGCGCCCGTGGACGTGGTGGTCTACGGCGGCACGCCGGCCGGGGTGATGGCCGCGGTGCAGGCGGCGCGCATGGGGCGGTCCGTCGCCCTCGTCGCTCCGGCGAAGCACCTCGGCGGGATCATGGTGAACGGACTCGGCGGCGGGGACATCAACAATCACTGGTTTCCGAACGATCTCGCCGTAGGCGGGCTGGCCAGAGAGTTCTACGCTCACGTGGGGCGCAAGTACGGCAAGGGCAAGCCGGTTTACCGCTACGAATCGAAGGTGGCCGAGCAGGTCTTCGAGGAGATGTTGCGGGAGGCGAAGGTCGACGCGATCCGGGGGCGGCGGCTTCGGGAGCCGTTGAAAACGTCGGTTGATTTCGTGCCCGGAACGCGCGAAATCAGCGCCATCATCATGGAAACCGGTGAGCGTTTCGAGGGCAAGGTCTTCATCGACGCGACCATCGAAGGTGATCTGCTCGCAGCCAGCGGCGTCGAAACCACGTGGGGCCGCGAGGCCAATTCGAAGTACGGAGAAACCAAGAACGGCATTCGCGCGGAAACCACGCACGCGCAGTTCAAGGTCCGCGTCGATCCGTACAGAATCCCCGGAGACCCGAAGAGCGGGCTCATCCCGACGATTCAGGATGAGCCGCTGGGGACGCCCGGCGAGGGCGATTCCAACATTCAGGCATTCTGTTTCCGGCTGTGCCTGACGCGGAACCCGGCGAACCGTATCCCGATCACGAAGCCGACGGACTTCGACCGTTCGCAGTACGAGATCTACTTTCGCTACGTCAAGGCTGGCGGAGAACTCTGGAGCCCCAAGGCCAACCTCCCCAATGGCAAGACGGACCTCGGCAGTTGGCACGACCTCTCCGCCAATCTCTATGGCATGAACCGCGAGTATCCCAACGGCGACTACAAAACGCGAGAGCGGATCTATCGCGAGCACCTGAGCTTTACCCACGGCCTGCTCTGGCTCCTCGCCAACGATCCCGGCATCCCCGAATCCACCCGCGCGGCGTGGCGCGAATGGGGCCTGTGCGGAGACGAGTTCACTGACAACGGCGGCTGGCCGCGCGAGCTTTACATTCGCGACGCTCGGCGGATGGTCTCCGACCATGTCATCACCGAGCACCACACGCGGCGCATCAATCCGGCGCCGGTCGCGGACCCTGTCGCGGTGGCGTTCTGGCCCACGGACACGCACAGCGTGCGCCGCATCGTACGCGACGGCGCGGCCTACAACGAAGGTTTCGTGTTCGACGACGACAACTGGGGACCTTTCGGGATCTCCTACCGCGCGCTGGTTCCCCGCCGGACCGAAGCTACGAATCTGATCACGCCGACCTGCCCTTCCTCCTCGCACGTCGCGTACGGGGCCATCCGGCTGGAGCAGACGTTCATGAGTCTGGGGCAGGCGGCGGCGACCGCGGCGGCGCTGGCGGTTTCTTCATCCGTTGCGGTGCAGGATGTGCCATATAGTGAACTGAGCCGGAGGCTCTTGAATGACGCGCAGGTGCTCTCGCTCTCGCTCGTTCCGCCTCTTCCGGGAAAACAGCGATGAATCGTTCGCGGCGTGAATTCCTGTTGGCGGCGGCCGCCGCCGCGCCGGCCAAGCCCAGCTCCTACGATGTCGTGGTCTATGGCGGCGTGCCCTGTGGCAGCGCGGCGGCCGTAGCGGCGGCGCGCGAGGGAGCGAGAGCTCTGCTCATCGAGCCCACGAAGCACATCGGCGGGCTGAGCACGAGCATCTCGTCTTTTGGCTCGTTCCAGGTGCTCTCGAGCTCGCCGCCTTCGTGCGAGATGTGCCAGATGTTGCGATCCCGCGAGTAGATGCTCTTTTTCGATGACGTCACGGGGATGCCGCGGGCCTCGGCATACTCGACGGCCGCCTCCCGGCTCCGCAACTCGAAGCGCGGGTCCTTCCACGGGGCGATGATCTTGAGCGACGGGTCGAGCGC
>CAYWST010000155.1:0-12137 GCA_964461075.1 uncultured Solibacteraceae bacterium
CTGGTGGGCCGGCGTCATCGCCGCCAAATCGAATTCCGCACCCATCGTCACCGGCGCGCATGGCGGCAAGCTTCGCGAGGTCTATCCCGATTTCAGCCGCCGCTTCTTCCCCTCCGCCGGCAAGACTCCGCATGAGGCGCTCTTCCGCTGGTTCGTCAACGCCGCCAATCCCCGCCAGCCGGCGCTCATGGAGTGGTGGAACGCCTTCAGCGCGTCAGACGATTCTACGAACTTCTATGCCAGGCAGTGGTTCGGGAATGAGCTCGGCCGGATCGTCGAAGACCAAGGCGCCGTCAGCCGGTCCTCCTCCTGGAAGGCGCTGCTCGCTCCGGCGCGCGCCTTCGATCCTGCCGTCTCCCCCAACGGCCACACCGAGGCTTTCGCCCGCCCCGGCCCCGAAATCCATCGGCTCGCTCAATCCGCCGCTGCCGGCGAGCCGATCGTCCGCTCCCTCGATGACCAGTTCCCCAACCGGGGCTACCCCGCCATCACCGATCAGTTCCTCCTCGGCGAACGGATTCTCGTCGCCCCCATCCTCCCAAAGGGCGTCACCTTCCGCCAGGTCGCTTTTCCCCCAGGCACATGGCGCAACCAAAACGGAGAAACCGTCCGCGGACCCTCAACTCAATCCATTGCGGCGCCCCTCGACCGCCTCCCCTGGTGGCGCCTCCAGTCATAAGAGGACATCCCCTTTCTGGACCCTCACGTCCGGTAATGAATATTGCATTTATGATACGATCCGGTCGAAGTGGGCTCCTCTCATGAATTCCCCGAGCCCGAACACCAACATTGGGAGTGTGTCAAGTGAAAGTCTATGAAAGCACCGAAGTCCGAAACGTGGCCCTCGTCGGCCACGGGAACAGCGGCAAGACGTCGCTGGCGGCGGGAATGCTTTTCGCCGCGGGCGCGACCAACCGCCTGACCCGAGTCGACGAGGGCAACACCATCACGGATTTCGACGACGAGGAGATCGCGCGCAAGATCACTATCTCCACGTCCATCGCCACCGTCGAATGGCGCAAGATGAAGCTCAACGTCCTCGACACCCCCGGCTTCAACCTCTTCATGTATGACACCAAGACCGCGATGGCCGCCGCCGACGCCGCGCTTGTGGTCGTCGACGGCGTCGCCGGCGTCGAGGTGCAAACGGAGAAAGTCTGGAGCTTCGCCGAGGGATTCAATCAGCCGCGCGCCCTCTTCATCAATAAGCTCGATCGCGAACGCTCCGACTTCCGGCGCACCCTCGAAAGCGTTCAGGAGTTATTCGGCCGCCACTGCATTCCCGTTCAACTTCCCATCGGCAGCGAGCGCGACTTCAACGGCATCGTCGACCTCATCACCATGAAAGCGTGGACGTACACGCCCGACGGGGACGGCAAAGGCAAGGAAATCCCCATCCCCGATAACATGAAGCAGGCCGCCGAGGAAGGCCACGCCGCCCTCATCGAAATGATCGCCGAGGGCAAGGACGAACTCATGGAGGAGTTCTTCGCCGAAGGCACTCTGCCCCCCGAACATATCGCCTCCGGCCTGCACGACGCAGTGAAGGAAGACAAGATCTTTCCTGTCCTCTGCGGCTCCGCACTCCGGAACATCGGCACCGACCTGCTGCTGAACTTCCTGCTCGACTTCTGCCCCAACCCCACGGAGCATCCCGCGCTCAAGGCCATGGTGGGGGACCACGAGGAAGATCGCCCCATCACCGACAAGGATCACGTCACAGCTTACGTCTTCAAGACTCTGGCGGACCCATTCGCCGGGCGGCTCTCCTTCTTCAAGGTCTGCTCGGGCGTCATGAAGAACGACGTCAGCCTCATCTCCATCCGCTCCGGTTCGCAGGAACGCCTCTCCCACCTCAGCGTGCCTCAGGGCAAGACGCTGCAGCCTGTCAATGAGCTCCACGCGGGCGACATCGGCGTTGTCGCCAAGCTCAAGGATGTGCTCACCGGCGATACGCTTTGCGAGAAGGGCGACTCTATCGCCTTCCCCAAAGTGGAGATCCCCGAGCCTTCCATCGCCTACGCGATCTCGGCCAAGAGCCGCAACGACGAAGACCGCATGGGCAACTCCATCGCGAAGATCCTGGAAGAGGATCAGGGGCTGCGCTTCTATCGGGACATGCAGACCAAGGAGTTCCTCCTGGCCGGCAGCGGCGCCCAGCATGTGGAAATCATCGTCTCGCGTCTGAAGAAACGTTACAACGTCGACGTTGAACTCAAAGCGCCTAAGATTCCCTATCGCGAAACGATCCGCGGCTTCGCCGACGCCCCCGGCCGCCAAAAGAAACACCCCGGCGGCCACGGCCAGTTCGGCGACTGCAAGATCAAGATGGAGCCGCTCGAGCGCGGGGCCAAGTTCGAGTTCGTGAATTCGATCTTCGGCGGCGCCATTCCGCGGCAGTTTATCCCCGCCGTCGAGAAGGGCATCCTCGAAGCCGCCGAACGCGGCTACCTCGCCGGCTACCCCGTCGTCGATTTCAAAGTGACCGTCTACGACGGCAGCTATCACGACGTCGACAGCTCGGAAATGGCGTTCAAGATCGCCGGACGCAAGGCCTTCAAGCTCGCCATGGAGCAGGCCAAGCCCGCTCTGCTCGAGCCCATTATGAAAGTCGAAGTAGTCGCTCCCGTCGAATTCGCCGGCGATCTCATGAGCGACATGAACGGCCGCCGGGGCCGCATCACCGGCATGGACACCAAGGGCGGAACGCAGATCATCCGCGCTCTGGTGCCCATGGCGGAAATGCTCACCTACGGCAACGACCTCACCTCCATGACCCAGGGGCGCGGCTCCTTCTCCATGGAGGCCTCCCACTACGATTACGTCCCCGCCCAACAGGCGGAAAAGATCATCGCCGCCCATAAGGCCGCGGTGGCCGGCGTGGAGGAAGAAGAAGAGTAAACCGGTGTTCAATCCTGAATCCAACACGGGCGCGGCCTTCATGGACCGCGCCCGCGGCGCTTTGTTGGGCCTCGCGGTGGGCGACGCCGCCGGAACGGCCGTCGAGTTCTCCCCCCGCGGCTCTTTCCCGCCCCTCACCGATATGACGGGAGGCGGGCCGTTCCGCCTCAAACCCGGCCAGTGGACCGACGACACCTCCATGGCGCTCTGCCTCGCCGAAAGCCTCGTCGAGCGCCGCGGCTTCGATCCTCGCGACCAGATGGAGCGCTACCTTCGCTGGTGGCGCCACGGGCACATGAGCGTGACCGGACGCTGCTTCGACATCGGCGCAACCACCGCCGCGGCTCTCCGCCGGTTCGAGCAGACCGGAGAGCCCTTCGCCGGCGACCCCTCGCCAACGAAGGCTGGCAACGGCTCGCTCATGCGTCTCGCCCCCGTCGCAATCTTCTACGCCGCCTACGAAGAGAAGGCCGCGCGCTTCGCCGCGGAAAGTTCGCGAACCACCCACGCCGCGCCGCAGGCCGTCGATGCCTGCAGCCGGTTCGCCCGCATGCTCGTTCAGGCTCTCCATGGCCGCGGCAAAGAGCAGGTTGTGGAACCCGCCGCCGAAGGCTTCAAGCACAAGACGGAATCTGAGATCTCCAGCAGCGGCTACGCCGTCCACACTCTCGAAGCTGCTCTGTGGTGCTTCTGGCGCGCGTCATCGTTCCGCGAGGGTTGCCTGATGGCCGCCAACCTCGGCGACGACGCCGACACCGTGGCCGCCGTCTTCGGACAGATCGCTGGAGCCTATTGGGGAGAATCGGCCATCCCCGAGGCATGGCTTGAAAAGCTGGCCTGGGCGGACCGCATCCGCGAGTTCGCCAACAGACTCGCATCGGGGGTATAACAGGGAGATGCTCAAGCACGTTGCGATCGTTGCGGCTCTCACTCCGGCCATGCTCAGCGCCGGTGAGCTGCTCGCCGGTGCGGCGAAGCGCGAAATCACTCCATCGCTCGCCGCCGGCAGGCCAGTTTACATCGCCGGTTTCGGCCAGAACCGCGGCGCCACCGGCGTGCTCGATCCCCTGTGGGCCCGCTGCGCCGCCATGTCGGCGGGCGCCAGGCCCCTGGTCCTGTGCGGCGTCGATGCGATCGGCATCTTTTATGGTGACGTCCAGAAGATTCGCGCCCGGGTGAAGGAACTCGCGCGCCGCGACGCCGACGTCGTGGTGGCGGCGAGCCACTCCCATCAGACGCCCGACACGATGGGCCTTTGGGGACCGCAGCCGGGCGTGAGCGGAGTGGACGAAGCGCACAACGCATTCGTGGTGGAGCAGACCGCGCAGGCCGCCGCGGAGGCCCTTGCCACTTCACGCCCTGCCGCCGCCATGATCGTGCAACAAGAGCCGAAAAACCCGGCTTCGTGGTTCGACGATTCACGGCCGCCCGTGGTTCACGATCCGGCCGTGACCGGAATCGTCCTGTTCGATCTCCGCCGCGAGCGGCTGGCCACCATCCTCCATTGGACCAACCATCCCGAAGCCCTGGGCAGCAAGAACACCCGGCTCAGCGCCGATTACGTCGCGACGATCTATCGCGAGATCGATGGCAACGATGGCGGCGTCACCGTCTTCCTCAACGGCCCGCTGGGCGGGATGCAGTCGCCGCTCGGCGCGAAGTTCAACGACCCCCAGACAGGCAAGCCGCCCGAGAAAGACTCCCCGCGCTTCGCCGAAATCGTTGGACAGGCCGCCGTCGCCGCGCTGCGCGAAGCGGTCGAGGAGTCGAGAATGTCCGTCCTCGACAGCGTCGAGTATCGCGAAACCCTGATGAAGGTCCCGGTCACCAACCAGAACTTCCTCATAGCGTCCAAAGCCGGACTCTTCAAGAGCAACAAGCCGATTCCGCCCGACGGCATGATGGAGACGCCCGTCGGGTATCTCAAGCTCGGTGTTGGGGGGAAGACGCTGCTCGAGGCGGCCATGGTTCCGGGCGAACTCTATCCCGAACTCGCCGTCGGCGGCGTCAAGCGCGACCCAAACGCCGATTTTCCCCAAGCGCCCGAAGAGAAGCCGCTCAAGAGCATAATGAGCGCGCCGGTCAAGATCGTCGTCGGACTGGCCAACGACGAGATCGGTTACATCATTCCCAAGAGCCAGTGGGACGCGAAACCGCCCTTCACCTTCGGCGCCGCCAAGGCGTGGTACGGTGAGGTGAATGCGGTCGGGCCGGACGCCGCTCCTGAGCTCGAAAAGGCCTTCACCCGGCTCGTGAAGCAATAATAGGCGTTCTGGTCTGAAACCGGACAAGATATACTGAAATCAGGATTCTTTCATCATCTTCCAGTTAGGAGAGAGCATGCCCAAGCGTATTGTCATTCTCACCGGCGGCGGCGACGTGCCCGGTCTCAACGCGGTGATCAAGCAGGTCACCTACCGGGGCGTCGACATGGATTACGAAGTCATCGGCATCCGCCGCGGGTGGGAGGGACTCACCCACCTGGACCTGGACAACCCGGACAGCAGGAGCCGCTATGTCCTTCCGCTGACGCCCCTCAACACGCGCACCATCGAAAGGACCGGAGGAACATTCCTGCACTCAAGCAGAACCAATCCGGCCAAGATGAAATCGGTGCCGGAGTTCCTCGACGCCGGGTCGTTCCCAAAAACCGAACGGATCAAGGACGGCAAGACGCAGGTGACCTACGACGTCACCACGCATGTGCTGAAGAACCTGGAAAAACTCGGCGTTGAGACTGTGATCGCCATCGGCGGCGACGACACGCTGAGCTATGCGGCCCGGCTCCACAATGAAGGCGTCAAGGTCGTCGCCATCCCCAAGACGATGGACAACGACGTTCGCAACACCGAATACTGCATCGGGTTCTCCACCGCCATCACCCGCGCCGAGTCCGCCATCCAGCGCCAGCGCACCACCGTTGGTTCGCACGAACGCATCGGCATCTTCCGCGTCTTCGGCCGCGACGCCGGCTATACCGCTCTCTACACCGCCTATGTGACCAACATTCGCTGCGTCATCCCCGAGTACAAGGTCGATCTCGACAAGCTCATCAGACTGCTGGTGGACGACAAGCGCTCCAACCCGTCCAACTACTCGCTCGTGATCCTCTCCGAGGGCGCCGAGTGGGTGGGTTATGAGACGATTCACGTCGGCGAAGCCGACGCCTACGGCCACCAGAAAAAGGTGAACGTCGGCGACATGCTGGCTCAGGAAGTGAAGAACCGCGCCAGGGAGGAGACCATCGTCAGCGACCTCACCTACGACCTCCGCTCCGGCGATCCCGACTTCACCGACAAGCTGGTTGCGACGACATTCGGCAACATGGCCATGGACGCACTCGGCGAAGGCAAGAGCGGTTTGATGACCGGCATCTCCGGCGGCTGCTTCCAACTCGTTGAAATCCCCGACCCGAGCCTTGGCCCCCGCAAGGTGGATCTTGAGACCATGTACAACACGGACCGGTACCGCCCCAGCTACAACGGCAAGTGCGGCCTGCCGATCTTCCTCACCCGCGCCTGATGAGCCTGTTCGACAAGCTCCTCGGACGCAAACAGAAGCTCGAAATGACGCCGGATCTCGCCCAGGAGATCCGGCGTTCGTTTGAGGACGCCGCATCGGATGAGGAGCATTTCCCGTCCACCATCGACCCCAGGATCCTGCATGTTCGCCTGATCGTGGAGTATCTCGGAGATCTCGGTTCAGGCGCGGCGCTCGATGTGGGCTGCGGCAAGGGACGGTTTGCCCGCATCCTCAAGCAGCAGAATCCGGAGGCGCGCATCGTCGCTTCCGATCTCGCGGTGTCCATGCTTGTTCATGCCCCGCAAGAGCTGTGCCGCGTATCGGCTTCGATGCTCGACCTGCCATTCGCGGCGGGCGCGTTCAATGGCGCCTACGCCACCGAGAGCCTCGAGCACGCTGTCGACGTCGAGCGCGCGGTGGCTGAGATGTGCCGCGTCGTCAAGCCCGGCGGGCGCATCGTCATCATCGACAAGAACGCGGAGCACTGGGGGCGGTTCAAGACGCCGAAATGGGAGCGCTGGTTCAGGCGCGAGGAACTGCTCACGATGTTGAACCGTCACTGCTCCAAGGCGGAGTGCAATCCGATCTCCTACTGGGAAGACGTGGAGCCCGACGGGCTGTTCCTGGCCTGGACGGCGGTAAAGTAAGAGGACAGTCTTTCTTCATGCCCAATCCCTCACTGCAGGAAGTCGTCGAGGCCGAAGGCCATCTGATCGACTCGCACATCATGGAGCAGATCTTCGACACGGTGGTCGAGTTCGAAGGCCGTTTCGAGGTGGAGCGATTTCACATCGGCAAGACAAACGCGGAGCCGTCGCGGCTTCGGTTGCGCGTTGAAGCGCCATCGAGCGAGGCGCTCGGGAAGATGCTCGGGCAGTTGCTTGGGCTGGGCTGCACGCCGGTGGAGGCCGGCGACGCCGAATGGAAGCCGGTCTTGCGGGACCGTTGCGCGCCGGAGGATTTCTATTCCACCACCAATCACCGCACGCTGGTGCGGCGCGGCGGCGAGTGGCATACAGTCCTCAACCAGCGCATGGACGCGCTGATTGTGTGGGATGAGGGGAAGGCTTATGCGCGGCGGCTTCGCGATCTCAAGGCGGGCGACGAGATCGTGGTGGGGATGCGCGGCATCCGCGTCATCCCCGAGTCGAAGGAACGGGACCGCCATGCGTTCGCTTTCATGGCGAACGGGATTTCGAGCGAGCGGAAGGTGGAGACGGCAGTCCGGCAGACGGCGCAGATCCTGAGAAACTCGAAGGCCTCCGGCGCGAAGGTGGTGGTGGTGGCGGGGCCAGTGGTGATTCACACGGGCGGCGCGAAGTCGCTGGCTTCGCTGATCCGAAACGGCTATGTTTCCGCTCTGCTCGCTGGGAATGCTCTGGGGGTTCACGACATCGAGGCCGCGCTGCTCGGCACGTCGCTCGGTGTCAGGCTCAGGGACGGGCGGCAGGAAGAGCACGGCCACCGCAACCACATGCGCGCCATCAACACGATCAACCATGCCGGAGACGTGCGCGGCGCCGTGGAGCGAGGCGTGCTGACCAACGGAGTCCTATATGAGTGTGTGAAGGCGGGAGTGCCGTTCGTGCTCGCCGGGAGCCTTCGCGACGACGGTCCTCTGCCGGACACGATCACGGACATGAACGAGGCGCAGGACGCCTATGCGGCTCACTTGCGGGACGCGGGGCTGGTGCTGTGCCTGGGGTCGATGTTGCACTCGATCGCCGTGGGGAACATGCTGCCAGGGTGGGTGAAGACGGTCTGCGTGGACATCAATCCGGCGGTGGCGACCAAGCTGAGCGACCGCGGCACGGCGCAGGCGCTCGGCGTCGTGACCGATGTCGGGCTCTTCCTCGAAATGCTGGACCGCGTTCTCGCCGAGGCTCAATGATCATGCCGAAGAAACAGAAGCTCTATACCGACGAACACGCTTCAGCGGGAATTGAGGCGAAGTTGCCCGAAATCGAGTGCTGGCCGAACCAGTATCGCGAGGAGTACACGATCGAGATCGAGACGCCGGAGTTTACGAGCGTGTGCCCGCGGACCGGGCTGCCGGACCACGGCACGATCGTGATCCGGTACGTGCCGGACAAAGAGTGCCTGGAGTTGAAGGCCCTGAAAATGTACCTGCTGGCGTACCGCAACCTGGGCATCTTCCAGGAAAACGCGGTCAACAGGATCCTGCGCGACTGCGTGAAGGCGTGCAAGCCGCGCGAAATGACCGTAGAGGGCGATTTTACGCCTCGCGGCGGCGTTTACTCGAAAATCACGGCGAATTACCGGCGCAAAAGTTCGCGGTAGAGAGGATTTGCGGTGGCGAGGAGATCCGGATGCCAGCGCATATTTGCCATTGCTTGGGCCATGGCCCCTCTTAAATTGTTCAATAATATGGAAGAGGCTGACTGTTTCTCGAAAAGTGTAGTGCCAAATATTCTCCTTTGGGTTAGTCATTCGCCATTGACCGTCGGCTCTTTGCGATGCGCCTGAAATGGCGAAGGTGACGCCGCAGTGTTCCTTCGCTCCGTCAAGGCCCCCAGCGGCCGCCATGAGTACCTCCGCCTGGTCGAGCCGTTCCGCGAGGGTGACAAGGTCAAGCATAGAATCGTCGCCCACCTTGGCCGCGAGGATCTGCTGGCCCACCTGGACGCTCACGTCCGTCTTCTCCAGGCCGAAGCCGTCTTGCTGCGCTGGGTCTCGGCCGGCGGCGTCACCGCTCCACGCGCCTCCACCTGGGGCCCCGTCGGGCCGCCCGCCGCTTGTTTGAGAAGTTGTCCCTGCCCTTGATCCTGGATGCGGGCCGCCCCTGTTGCGGCATGGCCAGCCGCTGGACGCCGGAGCGGCAACTCGCGCAATGGGACGAGCGCGAAGACAATCAAGGGAGAGCTGGGCTAATTTGTCATTGACGGGCCGCGGGACCGGAACGGGGAATTTGAGCCGCAGTTGAATCGGAAAGCACCAGACGCGGTTCACGGGGTTGGACGAGAAGATCGCGTCAATGTACGCGCGGGGCATGAGCACGCGGGACATCCAGGCGCACATCCGCGATATGTACGGGGCGGAAGGCCCACAATCAAGGCCCCTGCCGGCGGTTGGGCGGCAGATCAACCAGAATGGCGCTTACACAACACTATCGACAGGATCAATATACTCAGATTGGAGCCCCTGTTCCGGGGATGCCGGATCCAATGGATTCCACTTCGGTCGTCTCTCTTGCCTGCTCAATCAACGGCTCCTACATCCTGCCCCTGGCAGTGATGCTGGAATCCTTGAAGCGGAATCTCCGCCCGGGGCTTCGCCCCGAGCTCTACCTGATCCATGCGGGAATCCCGCCGTCCGGCCTCAAGGCCATCTCCTCGATCGTCGACACGCACTCAATCGCCTTGTCCGAGGCGCAGCTCGCTGAAGCGCCGCGGTCTTCACGCTTCCCGCCCGAGGCCTCCGCTCCTCTTCTACTCCCCGGGCTTCTTCCCAACGCCCTTGAAAAGGTCTTGTTTCTCGACGCTGATATGCTTGTACTGCGCGACGCCGGAGAACTGTGGGAGACTCCGCTGGACCGAAACGTGCTCGCAGCCGTCCAGGATGCGGCCGTGCCTCGCTGCTCGGCGCCGCGGGGAGTGAAAGCCTGGCAGGAGGTCGGCATCCCTCCTGAGGCCCAGTACTTCAATTGCGGAATGCTTCTCATCCACCTCGAACGATGGCGCGAGCGTGACGTGACCCGCCGTGGGCGCCGGTACCTCGAGACCACGCGCAGCCCGGTCGACTTCCTTCACCAGGAGGCGCTGAACGCGATCCTCTGGAACGACTGGAAACCACTCCATGCGCGTTGGAATCTGGTGGCAAGCCTCGCAGGGAGGTCCTATGACCCGGCCGCCTTGGACGCTTGGCGGGAGCCCGGCATTGTTCATTTCGCGGGCCGGATGAAACCTTGGCGCGCCCCCATCGGCGGCCCATTCAACGCGCCGTACCAGCAAGCCCTGCGGCGAGTCGCCCCGTCCATCCCCTCGGATCCGTCCAACTTGCGGGACTGGTTGTGCAGCGTCTATGACAGGTACTTCCGTGCCGCCCTGTACCCGATGGAGCAATACTTGTGGAGACGGCGCCTGATATGAAGCCAAATCTCTCGGTTCTCTTCCCCGCCATGCTCGGCTACGAGAGGGCTCGCCCGGCTCTGGCCTCGTGGGAGGCGCAAACCTGCCGCGACAGACTCGAAATCCTCGTTCTCTGTCCGGACCATCTCGGACCGGATCCCGCGCGGGCGCCGGCGCTTCCCGCCGGCCAAGTGATTGTGCCCGTTGGCTCGGCTGACCTGCATGAGGCGCGAGCCATCGGGATCCAGCGAGCCTCGGGCGAATTCCTCATGCTGGCCGAGGATCACTGCCTGCCGGACCCTGACTGGGCGCAGGCGATCCTCAGGCGCATCGAGGAAGGCTGGGATGCCGTCGGGCCTGTCCTTCGGCCTGGCAACCGTGGCAGTTGCTGGCCCGAAAGCTCGTTCCTGATTGGTTATGGCGAGTGGATGATGCCTGCTGCCGGCGGCCCCACGCAAATCCTCTGCGGCTGGAATGTGACCATTCGAACGGATCTGTTGCGGCGGATGGGATCGGAGCTTGCCCGCGAGCTTCTGCTGGGCGCGTTCCTCGTTAGGCGTTTGCGTGAAGAGGGCCGCCGCTTCTACCTCGAGGATCGCGCGCAGATGCGGCATTTCGACCCGTTCGGCCTCGCCTATGAGTTGTGGCTTCTGCTGCTTGTCGGTCTCGGCTTCGGAGCCATGCGAACCCGGAAGTGGTCCTGGGCGGCGCGTTTTCTCTATCCGCTCGCCGCTCCGGCTGTCGCCTTCCTGCACTGGAAGCGCGCGTTTGTGCACTACCGCCGGGCGGGCCAGGCCTGCGGGTTGAAGCCGGCGGCGCTGCCGGCGGCGCTCGTTCTCGCCTCAGCCTGGGGGCTGGGCGAGGCGATTGGAGCCTGGATGGGCGTAGACCGCGTCGCCCCCTTCCTCTGGCGCACCGAGGTCAAGCCCGTCAATTCCGAAGACCTGGTCCGCTCCGACGCGCGCGAACAGGCAGCCGCTCCAAGAGCTGGAGGACTGGCAGCCGGACAGTGCGGACCATGAATCAGCACGGCTTCTTTCCGGGGCGGCTCCCGCCTTGCGTGCTCGCCCGGCGCTTTGACGCCTGCTTCAGCGGATGACGCGGGCGAGGCGCTGCGGCGAGTCCCACGATTTCAGACTCGACCCCGTCAACTACGTCCGCGGATCCTGGGGCCAAGGCCGTGAGCCGACATGCGCGGATTCTCCCTTGCTGGGCCGGGGCCCCTTCGGGCAGGCTGTGCAGTTCAGAAACGAAGCCGAGCCTGGCTTCGGCCCTGCGCTGCTGGCGCCTCGCGCCCGAATTCATGATTCCGGACTTGACGCCAAGGGACCAGGGCGGCCGGTTTCGATGGTTGTTTGGCTGTTGCGGCCCAGCGGCAATCACGCCATCGCGGCGCAAACCCCGGAGGAGGGGCTTAAGAGGGAATTCAGGAAACTGAACGACGCATCGGCGGCGAAGGTTTCCGGTGACAGGAAAACCCTCGCCGGTCTTGGCGGCGCACTCAAGGAACCGATTGTCATCTTCGTCGCGGGAAACCCGCAGCCGCCGCTTCAGTTCCACCAGTTCGGTCCTGATCCGAATCAGTCTCATCGCCGAACTTCCGGCGGCGGAGAAGTCCGGCGCGCT
>CAYWST010000156.1:0-12087 GCA_964461075.1 uncultured Solibacteraceae bacterium
GCCGGAGCCGTCCACGCCCTTGTCGCGACCCCGGACCTTCTCGTCGCGCTCGCCGCCCTTTGGCTCGCCATGCACACCCGGTGGTTCGCTGTCAGCGGCAGCTTTCCGCTGGCCGTCATCTGCCTCGTCCTGCTTCTCGCCCCGCCGGTCTTCCGCCATGCCGAAGCCGCGTTCGGCGAAGCGATGCGCCAGCCCTATGTCCTCAACGCCACTGCCGCCGGTCTCCACGGTTGGCGCTTCGCCTTCTTCTGGCTCTTTCCCGCCGCAGCCGGCCCGCTGCTTGCTCTGCTGGGCCTGCAGTTGTCCGCTTCCTTGAGCGCATCCCTCATCGTCGAAGTCGTCCTCGGCTGGCCGGGTCTCGGGCCTTTGCTGCTGGAATCCGTATTGGGTCGCGATCATTCTGTCATCGCGGCTTCCGTCCTCCTCTCCGCCGCCGCGCTCCTCGCCGGCAATCTCGCGGCGGATCTCCTGCATCGCGCCGTTCAGCCGCGCTCACGGGAGGCTCGATGAGGTCCGCTTCCCGCATCTGGCTCGCGATTCTCGGGTTGTTCTATTTCGCCGCCGCCGGCGCTCCCCTTCTGGCCCCGCATGGGCCCGATGACCAGTTCCGCGAAGCCGCTTGGTCCCCGCCGTCTCATCGCTTCCCGCTCGGCTCGGACGGTCTTGGCCGCGACCAGCTATCACGGCTGCTCTACGCCGCGCGAACATCCTTGCTCTCCGCCACGGCCGCCGCGCTCATCGCTGTCCTGCTCGGAGGGTTTGCCGGCGCGCTCTCCGCTGAAGCCGGCGGCTGGCTCGACTCCCTTCTCATGCGCCTCGCCGATTTCTCCATGGCGCTTCCCTGGACGTACACCCTCCTCGCGGTCCGGGCCGCTCTGCCCCTCGATCTTCCGCAGGCTTCCACTTTCCTCTCGATGATGCTGGTCCTCGGCCTCGCCGGTTGGGCCCGTCCTGCCCGCATCGCCCGCGCTGTCGTTTTCCAGGCCCGGTCCGCGGATTACGTCCTCGCATCCATGAGCTTTGGCGCTTCACGCCTCTATCTGCTGAAAAACCACCTGCTGCCCGAAGCCCGCTCCGCGCTCACGGTGCACTTCGTCCTCGTTCTGCCTCACTTCCTGATGGCTGAAGCCACTCTCTCTTTCCTCGGTCTCGGCTTCTCTGACGCCATGCCCAGTTGGGGCAACCTGTTCTCAGCCTTCCTTCGTCTGAACGTGATGGCCGGCTTCTGGTGGATGGCCCTGCCCGCCGTCATCTTCGTTTTGCTCCTCTCGTGCTACCATGCTCTCGGACGCGGTTGGGCTGTTCAGGCCGGCCCGGATCCACGGTAACCGCCGTATGCCGCTGCCGTTCATTTCCCGCCGCCGCACACTACTCGCCGCTATCGTTCCCGCGCTGGCATCCGCCGCGCCTCGTTCCGGCGGAACGCTCACCGTCGCCCTCCGCTCCGGCATCAAAACGTTTCTCCCGCTCGCCGCCATCGACGACCCCACCCGCGCCGTCCTGAGCCTGTGCCACTCCGGGCTCGTCCGCACCAACGGGCAGACCCAACTGCTCGAAGGCGTCGTTGCCGAGAGCTGGCGCGTGCGCGATTCCGGCCGCCGCATCGCCGTTCGCCTGCGCCCGGGTCTTCGATTCTCCGACGGCCGCCCCATCACTTCCGCCGACGTCGAGTTCACCGTGCGCGCCCACCTCGATCCCCGCTCTGCTTCGCCTCAACGTGACGCGCTGATCTTCGGCGGCCGCCCGCTTGAAGTCCGGCTCGTTGATCCGCTCACCGTCGAGTTTCATCTCCCTGACCCTTCCGCCCTGGCCGAGCGCCTGCTCGATGAGCTCGCCATCCTCCCACGCCACGCTCTCGAAGACCGGCTCGCCCTCGGCACGCTCGCCTCCGCCTGGGGCGTCGACTCGAACCCCGCCGCACTTGTCTCCTCCGGACCCTTTCGCATTAGCGCCTACAGGCCCGGCCAGGACATCACACTCGAACGCAATCCCGCTTACTGGAAAACCGGCCCTTCAGGAGAGAAGCTCCCATACCTTGAGCGCATTAGATTCCTGTTCACCTCCGGCGAGGAAGCACAACTCGCGCGCTTCATCGCCGGCGAATGCGATCTCGTTGCGAATGCCGGAGCCGCCAACATCGCCCTGATCGGCAAGTACGCACGGGAGCGCGACCTCGAACTCGTCGATCTCGGCGCGAGCCTCGACTCCGTCTCGCTGCTTTTCAATCTCGACGCCGCCCGCGCTTCCGTCTCCCCCTCCCTTCAGGACCCTGACCTCCGCTCCGCCATCTCTCACATCGTCGATCGCCAGGCCGTTGCGAAGCTGGTCTATTTCGGAAGAGCGGTCGCCATGACGAGTTTCGTCTCGCCGGGCCGCCGCTTCTGGTTCAATGACCGGATGCCCCAGCCGGCCGCGGAGCCCGAGCAGATCCGCAGCCAATTGCGCTCCGCCGGATATCACTGGGATTCCGCCGGAGCGCTGCGCCATCGCTCCGGCGGTCCGATTCGCTTCACCATGGCCGTCAACTCCTCCAACCCCGTCTACGGTCAGATCGCCGGAATCCTCGCCGCCGACCTCCGGAAGTTTGGCGTCGCCGTCAATGTGGCCCCGCTCGAATTCCGCAGCTTCGTCGACCGCGTCCTCACGCGCCGCGACTTCGATCTCGCCGTCATGCCTCTGCGCGCCGGCAACGCAGACCCCATCGCCGACATGAATGTCCTTCTCAGCAATGGAAGGATGCATCTCTGGAACCCCGCTCAGCCGCAACCCGCCACTCCCTGGGAGGCCGAGATCGATCGCCTCATGCGTCTCCAGGCGGCTGCTACAGATCCCGCCGCCCGCAAGCGGGCCTTCGACCGGGTTCAGGAGATTGTCGCTCAACAGAGCCCCATTATTCCCCTCGTCAGCCCTCATACTCTGCTCGCCGTGCGCCGCGGCCTCGGCAACTTCAAACCCTCCGTTCTCCCCAACGCCGCCCTTTGGAACGCCGAGGAGATCTATTGGGCCTCTCCACAAGCCAGGCAATGACCACACCGGCCAGAGACACTTCCGCTCGTGACGCCGCCCTCATTGCGAGATGCCTCAACGGCGACCCCTCAGCTTGGGAAACTCTCATCGACACCTACAAGCGATTGATCTACTCCATCCCGCTCCGCTATCGCCTCTCCCCTGAAGACGCCGCCGACGTCTTCCAACTCGTCTGCCTCGATCTTTACCGCGACCTCGCCTCGCTGCGTGAGGCCGGAGCGCTCCGGGGATGGCTCGCCCGCGTCGCCGCCCATCACAGTCTGCGCCTCAAGAACCAGCGCAGCCGCATGGTGCAGGATGAAGGCGCCTTCGACGCCCTTCCCGCCTCAGACGAGCCCGATTCTGAGATCCGCCTCGCCGAGCAAAGCCAACTTGTCAGGGAGGCCGTCAACTCACTCCCGGACCGGTGCCGCGAGATGATCCGCATGCTCTTCTACTCCGATCCGCCGCCTTCCTATGATGAAGTCGCCGCGCGCTTCGGTATCGCCAAGGGCTCCATCGGCTTCATTCGCGGACGATGCCTCCGGAAGCTTGAGAAAGCGCTGATGGAGGCCGGCCGGTGACTTCCCGCGAAGAGGTCTTCGCCGCCTGTGAATCGGCCCAGCGCCTGCTTCACTCCGATCTTGCCACCGCCGCCAACCTCATCCGGGACGCGCTGCGCGCTGCGCGCCGCATCGGCGACCCGGCCGTCCTTTCAGAAGCCTGCCGCCTCCGCGCTCATGTTCACTACCTCTCCGGACGTTACGCGCAGGCGCTCCGGGATTATCGCCTGGCCACCGCCCATGCACGCGCGGCCGGAGACGACCTGGCACTGGCACGAACGCTCAGCAGCGCGCTGCAGTCCCTCATCTATCTGAGCCGGTACGATGAGGCCGCCCAATGGGCCGAAGAGGCTCGCCGGATCTTCCACAGCCGCGGCGACGAGTTGCGCCTGGCCCGGCTGGAGAGCAACCTGGCCAACGTGCTTCACCGCCAGGATCGCGCCGAGGAAGCCTTGCCGCTCTACGAATCCGCCTGCGCCGCCCTCGAACGGATGGGGGACAACGACAACGCCATCATCGCGCTGCGCAATCTCGCCGTCTGCGCCATGGCCCTGCATGACTTCCCGCGCTCCCTCGCCGCCTACGAAAGAGCGCGCGAGTATTACGAACGGCGCGGAGCCCAGGCCCTGCTGGCCGAAGTCACAGACAATCTCGCTTATCTTCACTACCTTCGCGGCGACTACCGCCGTGCGCTCGCTCTCTATCAATCCGCGCGGCTTCACTCCCCCGAGCGCAACAACCCTTTCCATCTCTCTGTCGCCGAGCTCGATCAATCCGACCTCTATCTCGACCTCAATCTCTTTCAAGAGGCGGCCCAGATTGCATCCTCGGCGTTCGAGCGGTTCATCGCTCTTGGAACCCGCTTCGAGGCCGCCAAAGCGTTGACCAACCGCGCCGCCGCCCTCGGCGCCGCCGGCGGACATGCCGCCGCCATCGACGACCTGCTTCGCGCCCGCGGCCTCTTTCTGAAAGAGCGCAATCGCCAATGGGCCGCCGTGACTGAGGTCCGGCAAGCCGCGCTCTTGCTCATGGAGGACCGTTGGCGCGACGCCGCCCGCACCGCCGCCAGGGCGGAGCCTCTGCTATTCAGAGCCTCGCTTTCTTCTTTCGCCGGGCTCGCCGCGCTCATTCAGGCGCGCGCCTGTCTGGCTCTGGGCCAGGCGGAGACCGCTCTTGGCCACCTTGTCAGGCTCCGCGGCTACCTCCGCCGCTTTCCAGACCCTCTGCTGAACACGCGCGCCCTTCAAACCGAAGGCGCGATTCATGAGGCGCGGCGCCAACCCCGGCAGGCTCTCGCCGCCTACCGGAAGGCTCACGCCGCCATCCGTGGCGCCCGCCACTCTCTCCCCCACGACCGGCTCAAGCTCGCCTACCTTGGCGACAAGCTATCCACCTATGAAGCTCTGGTCGATCTCACCTTGCGCCAGGGCGGGGCACGCGCCGCCGCACGCGCCTTCGCCTTCGTCGAGGAGGCCAAATCCCGAAGCCTCGCCGACCAACTCGCTTTTCGCGCCGCGGCCCCTCCGGGCAGCTCTGTCAATCCAGCTTTCTACGAGGCCAGCCGGATCGCGGCTTTGCGCGCGGACCTCGCCTGGCACTGGCATCAGTTGGATCGCGCCGACTCGACTCGCGACCCCCTTCCCGATTCCCGCCGGGTCGTCATCCGTTCCCGTATCGCCGAGCTCGAATCTCAGCTCTCCATCGCCCTTAATACGCTCCGCCAGGTCGATCCGGCACTCGCCGATCTCCAGGGCTGCGGAGATCTCCCGCTCGTCGAATTGCAGGCTGCGATCGACCCCGGGGCGGCCTTATTCGAGTATTTTGTGGCTCGCGGCCAGCTTCTTCTGTTCGTTGTCACCCGCAAGACCGTGCATGCCCTTGATCTCGGTCCCTTCGAGACCGTGTGCTCCGCCGCCCGCATGGCGCGCTTTCAGATCTCCCGCTCCGGCGCCGCCCCCACCCCCAACCCCGCCCTCGATCACCACCTTCATCGTCTCTATGATCTCCTCATCGCCCCGGCCAAGGGCCTCCTGCCGGACGCCCGCCTGACCGTCATTCCTCACGGCGATCTTCATGGCCTGCCCTTTCACGCGCTCCTCCACCTCAAGACTCCCCTCGTCGAAAAGGTGACTGTCACCTTTTCTCTGAGCGCCGCCGTGCACCATCGCACTCGCCAACGCTCCACGTCTCCCTCGGCGCCCCCGTTGCTTCTCGGCGTGCCCGATCCGCTCGCCTCCAGGATCGAGGATGAAGTCCGCTGCGTCGCCTCCATCCTTCCGGAATCAAAGACCTTCCTCGGCGACGCAGCTACTCTGGCCGTCTTTCGCGAACACGCGGCAGGAAGCCGCATGCTTCATTTGGCGACGCACGGCGTCTTTCGAGCCGACAACCCGATGTTCTCTTCGCTCAGGCTGGGGGACGGCCGCCTCAACGTCGGCGATCTTTACGACCTCGAGCTACAGGCTGATCTTGTTACTCTCAGCGGCTGTTTTACCGGACTCGGCGCCGGAGCCGGCGGTGACGAGTTCGTCGGGCTCACCCGCGGGTTCCTTCATGCCGGGGCCCGGCGGCTTCACGCCTCCCTTTGGGCGGTGCATGACTCCAGCGCTCCCGAGTATATGCGGGAGTTCTACAGCCGCCTCCTCGAAACTGGTGATCCGGAACTCAGTTGGCGCCAATCCGTCTTGAGCTTCAGAACGGCCTGGCCGCATCCGGCGCATTGGGCAAATTTCATCCTGCTGCAGTGATTTCTTTCCGGCGCCGGTATATTTTTCCGGTCCCGGGCGGCCCTAATCAGATGGAACGGTAGTCTGGATGGGAACTGACGTGAGCAAGCACTATTCAATAGAAGCCTGGACCGACTTCGCCCGTGGTCTCGACCCTTCGGGCCAACGGGAGAGGATGCAGGCGCATCTGGATTCCGGCTGCGCCGCATGCCGCCGGCGCGTTCAACTCCTTGCAGCGGCGTGGACGGCCTCCAGGCAAGAGGGTATCTGCGAGCCCCCGGCCTGGGTGGTTGAGCGCGCTAAAGGCATTTTCCCATCCGCCGCCGGCCGGGAGGCATCCATATGGATTCCCCGGCTGTGCGAATTGGTTTTCGATAGTTGGCTGACGCCGGCCGCGCCGGGATTGCGATCCGGGCAGGGTGCTCCCCGCCATCTGCGGTTCAGGGGGGAGGGGGTGGAAATTGAATTGCAGTTTGAAAAGCCAATCGGGACGCGTGTGCTTCAGATCGTAGGTCAGGTGTCTTCCCCCGATGGGTTGAGGCAGTTGGGCGGCGCTTCGGTTGAGGCGGTGGCAGCGGGCCAGCCCGCAAGGGTTGAATGCAGTCAATTTGGTGAGTTTCAGCTCGAGTTGCGCGCGGCGACCGGTATTTCATTGCGGATCCTGCTGCCGGATCGAATGGAATCGCTCGAACTGGCGATTCCAGACGGCGCTTAGAGGAGATGACGATGATTCGAATTCAAACATGGTTCTTTACACTGATGACCCTTCTGGCGATAGGCCTCCCATCGCCGGCGGCGGAATACGTTCTCCGCGCCCCTCGCGAGAAGCTCGGCGGTCTGCTCGGCGAGTATGGGTTGACGGTTCGCGACTCGGTCCCGAATCAGCCGGTGTATTTGGTGACCGGGGTTGCGGGACTAGTTCTTGACGACGACGACCGCGACGGGGACGTCTCGCTCGAGCCCAACCGGCGTCTGCTCTTGCCGGAGATTGAGAGCAATCCCCGTGTCCTGCAGGCTTCGACGGCGGCGGCGCGTCAGGCGCTGCTGAACCGGACGCAGGTGAACTTTTTTGGCGACCGGGTCTGGGCCAGTTATCCCACGCAGCCCGCCTCGCGGATCATCCGGTCCGCCGAGGTTCAGCGCACTCTGTCGACTGGGATGACCGCGGTGGTCGCCGTCATCGACACGGGCATCGATCCCGAGCATCCGGCGCTGCGGCGCGTGCTGACTTCGGGCTTCGACTTCATACGAAACCAACCCGGACTTCCTTCGGAACTGCTCGATCTGGACCCGGCGACGCTGACGATCTTTAACCCTTACACGACGGCGATTCTCGATTCGATCGCCAATATTAACCCGTACACGACGGCGATTCTCGACAGCGGCACGGCCTCGCGGTTGACGTCCCGGCCAGTCCCGGCCGGCTTCGGGCACGGGACGATGGTGGCGGGCGCGGTTCATCTGGCGGCGCCGAACGCGCGGATCATGCCGCTCAAGGCGTTCGGCGGCAACGGCGAGGCGACGCTCTACAACGTGGTGCGGGCGATCTATTACGCTGAGGCTAACGGGGCTCGCGTTATTAACATGAGCTTGAGCTTCGAGGAGCCGTCGGCGGCGCTCGAAGAGGCGGTGGACTTCGTTTCCGGCCGGGGCGCCATCTGCGTCGCCTCGGCGGGTAATCGCGGGCTGGAGACGATGGTCTATCCCGCGGGGCTGCAGCGAGTGATCGGAGTCGCGTCGACAAACAACGCCGACATCCGCAGCGTATTCTCGAATCACGGAGACAACCTTGTGACCGTTGCCGCCCCTGGAGAGGCCATACTCACTCCTTTTCCGGGCGGACGGTATGCCGCGGCGTGGGGCACGTCGTTCGCCGCGCCGCTGGTGGCGGGCGGCATTGCGCTCATGCTGGAGGTTCATCGGGAGATGA
The DNA here is from genome assembly GCA_964461075.1 of uncultured Solibacteraceae bacterium. Lineage (GTDB taxonomy): Bacteria > Acidobacteriota > Terriglobia > Bryobacterales > Bryobacteraceae > JACADU01. The sequence continues at coordinate 8,226 of CAYWST010000156.1, forward strand.
ACTGGGAGCGAGGAAGAGCTGCGCTGGCTGAAGCCTCTCCGGTGGAGGGCAACCTGGGGGCCGGCCGTGTCGACCTTTGGCGGGCGGTGATGAAGGCGCGCGAGTTCTAATTCATCGCCTTTTCGATGGGAGCGATCCTCGGGATCATGACCTGAATGATCAGGAGGATCAGGAGGTAGGAAACTCCGGCGTAGGCGAAGGGGATTGCGTAGCTGCCGGTCTTTTCGAGGAGAAGGCCGGCGCCGGATGCGGCGATCATGCCGCCGATGGAGCCGCCGAAGCCTGAGAGGCCGGTGGCGGAGGCGACGGCGCGGGGTGGGTAGATGTCCGCAATGGAGGCGAACAGGTTCGACGCCCATCCTTGATGACCCGCGGCGGCGAGTCCCAGGACGAGCACCGCCAGCCAGATGTTCGACATCAGCGTGCTGAAAGAGACCGGCGCCACGAGAATCGCCGAGGCGAGGATGGCGAGCTTGCGCGAGGCGTTGACTGTAATACCGCGTTTGATCAGCGTGGAGGAGAGCCAGCCGCCGAGCAATCCGCCGAGGTTGCTGATGAGGTAGATGCCGACGAGCGGCGGGCCAATTTGTTCGAGCGTGAGACCGAAACGCGATTGCAGGAACTTGGGCCCCCAGAAGAGATAGAACCACCAGACGGGGTCGGTGAAGAATCGGGCGATGACGAGAGCCCACGTCTGGCGGTAGGCAAGCAGGCTGAGCCAGCCGGCTTGTTCTGCCGTGCCGGTTGAACCGGCGTAGGGGCCGGGCCGGCGGTAGATCGCCAACCAGATCGGGACCCACAGAAGACCCATGAGGCCGGTGGCGATGAAGGCCCACTGCCAGCCGTAGCGGAGGGCGATCCAGGGAACGAGGAGCGGCGTCGCAATCGCGCCGACGGTGGAGCCGCTATTGAAGACTCCGATGGCGAGGGCTCGTTCGTTGGGCGGAAACCACTCACCGGCGGCCTTGACCGCGGCGGGAAAGTTCCCGGCCTCGCCGAGACCGAGGAAGAAGCGGGCGACGCCGAAGCCGAAGACTGAGCGGACGAAGCCGTGGGCGGTGGCGGCCAGACTCCAGAGGCCGATGGCGAGGGAGTAGCCGATGCGGGTTCCGGCGGCGTCGATGACGCGGCCGAAGCAGAGCAGGCCGATGGCGTAAGCAACCTGAAACGCGGTGACGATGTAGCCGTACTCGGATTCGGTCCAGCCCAGGGAGGACTGGAGTGGGCCGGCGAGGATGCCGAGGATCTGGCGGTCGACGTAGTTGACGGTGGTGGCGAGGAAGAGAAGAGCGCAGACGGTCCAGCGGAACCGCGGGACGCGGGTCATTTCGGCGCGCCTTGCAGCAAGAGTTCGAGGGCTTGAATCGTGGCGCAACCCGGCGGCGGCGTCAGCGTGACGCCCAGCCTGCCGGATCCCGATTTGGAAATGGTGCCTGTCACAATTTCTCGCGGCGTGGTAATTGTGGCTGTCACAGTTTCTTGTCGCGGATAGCTTATCAGTGTCCGCGGCGGCGCCCCGAGGCAAGTTCGTTCTTGCAATTCTCGATGCAGGCTCCGGCGCCTCTGTTCGCGCGGCCGGCTGTCCCTAACGGTCCGAACGGATGTAGATGTTGCGGTAGGCGACGGGGCCGTGGTCGCCCTGGAGGATGAGAGGGCCGGTTGGGGATTCGGCGCGGCGGCCGTTGCTGCCGGTGGGGCCCAGGACTTCGACATTTTCGTGGATGAGTTTCTCATTCAGGAGTACACGAAGGAATTTCGCGTTTCCGGTTTTGCGCCCGTTCTCGAAGCGCGCGGCTTGGAACCAGAGATGGACGGACTGCCATGAGCCGGGCGGGCGGCTGGCATTGACGCGGGGCGGCGTTCCGCCTGTGTTGTCCGGCAGCCGGTAGATGCCGCCGTTGTCGCCGGGCATCAGCTCGCCCTGATGGCCGTAACTGTCGAAGAGCTGGAGTTCATATTGGCCGGCGAGGTAGACGCCGGAGTTGGAGCCTTGAGCGAGCATGAAGTCGAAATAGAGTTCGCAATCGCCGAACTCCTCGACGGTCATCATGTCGAGGGTGCGGCCTTCGCGGCCGTTGGTCATGCGGTCGCCGGGGGCGGGAGTAAAGGTGAGGCGCTTGGGGTCGAAGATGCGCTTCCATGTGACGGCTCGGGCGGTGGTCCATTGGTGCGGTTTGCCGTCAGCGGCGCGCCAGCCTGTAAGGTCCTGTCCATTCAGCAAGGGGCGCCAGCCCGGCTGCCAGAGGAAGGGGGGATCCCCATGCGACTCGGTGGTGTAGGGGTCGGGGACCTGGGCCATGGCGGCGGCGGCCATGAAGAGAAAAGCCAGGAGCATTGGTGAACTGCACATGAGGGCCATGCTATCGCGCCGGGCGCTCGAGATAAGGAGCACGCTGTCTAAGAGGAGCGCATCATGCTCAAGACGAACCGGCGGCAGTTCCTTGCCGCGTCCGCCGCCTTGCCTTTCGGCCGCCTCTCGCCGCTCGACGGCGTTGAGCGAGAAAAAATCACAATCACCAATGTCAAAATGACCAACCTCGGCTATCGGTTGAAGCCTGAGGAAGAGTGGCCGGACGCGGACGCGAATTTCATTATCTGGAAGACGGAGTCGGTGATTGTCAAGGTGTTCACCGACGCCGGACTGAAGGGCATCGGCGGATGCTCGCGCTACAACGGTCCGGCCGAAATGCAGGCTTATCTCGAAAGCGTGGTGAAGCCGATCGTGGTGGGGAAGAATCCATTCGATGTAGAGCATCTTGCTGCGGGAACATCGAGCCGGCGGGCGCGCGGCGTCTGGTCGGGCGTCGATACGGCGATGTGGGACATCATCGGCAAGTCGAAGGGGCTACCGCTGTACAAGCTGCTGGCGACCGATGAGAAGCCGGCGACGCATCTGCGGATGTACGCAAGCGGCGGCGAATTCACCTGGAGAAAGAACTCGCGGTTCGTGGGCCCGGAAGATCTGGTCAAGCAGGCGCTGGCGCACCAGAAGGCCGGATACACGGCGTTCAAGTTCAGGCCGGGCGGCGGATTCGGCAAACTCGGGATCAAAATCAGGGACTTTGTTCCTTATCTCCGGGAGATGCGCAAGGCGGTGGGGCCCAATTTCGATTTGATTCAGGAGGCGAACACGCGGTGGTCGATGGAGCAATGCCTGGAGATTGCGCCGGTGCTCGAAGAGCTGAAGTTCCTGTGGTTCGAGGAACCGCTGAAGAAGGTGGTAGACGATGACGTCCGCTTGAAAAAGAGTCTGCCGACGGTGAAGATTTCGGGCGGCGAGGGCATGGCGAATCGGGCGGAACTCGCCGAGTGGATGGATCGCGGCGATTACGACATCGTGCAGCCGGATTGTGACGATGCAGGGGTGACCGAGTGCTGGCACATGGCGCGGATGGCGGCCGTGCCAAACCGCTTTCTGCTCGAATCGAACATGACGCCCAATCCGTTCAAAGAGGGTCTGGCAGAGATGTATCCGCCGATTCCGGGCAACTGGAACAGGCCCGATCCGGACATGCCGGCCTGAGGCGGCTTGTCATTTCTTTGCTGCCGGCTCGGCGAGCTGCGGAGGCGCGCGTTTGAGAACGAGGGTCTCGAAGGGTTTCAGGTCTCTCTGGCCCTGCATGGTATGAAAGGCGATCTGCCCCGCGGCGATCGATGTGCCGATGCGTTTGCCGGTGAGCAGATCAGTGGCGGGCATGAAGTCTGCCATTCGGACATCGACGATCACCGGTGTGCGGCGGTTCGAGAGGTTGATGACGACCAGGATCTGCTCGCCGTTGTGATGGCGCATGAAGCTCACCACGCTTTCCGGGCGGCTGTTGTCGATCCAGACGAGGTCGCCGGAGTGCAGGCCGGCTTCAGC
>CAYWST010000157.1:0-12044 GCA_964461075.1 uncultured Solibacteraceae bacterium
TGGCGCATCTCCCTTCACCAGCATGAACCAGGGAACCAGAAACACCAGCGCCCCGGCCCCCAGCACGAAGAACATCCCCTGCCACCCCAGACGCCCCATCAGCCGGACAGAAAGATCGGCGCCTACCGCCGGCCCCAGCTTGGAGCCCGCGAACAGGATTCCAACCGCGAGGCCACGGTTCCGCTCCGGAATATGCAGCGCGATCCACCGCAGGCTCGCCGGCGTCACGATCGCTTCCCCGATCCCCAATAGGAATCTGCACGCGAACAGGTGCCAGAGGCTCGTCGAAAAGCCCGTCGCCGCGGTGAAGACGCTCCACAGCGCAAAGCTGATCCCGTAGGGCCAACGAACCCCATAGCGGTCCGTCACGAAACCCGCCGGAATCTGAAGCGCCGCGTAACTCCAGAAAAAAGCCGAGTTCAACAGCCCGCGCTCGGCGTCCGTCAATGCGAACGTTCGCTTGAACTCGGGAGAAGCGAGCGCGATGGAAAGATTGGTCCGGTCGATGTAGGCGACCATCACGCCAAGCGAGAGCAGAACGACAATGGACCAGTCCCGCTTCGCCGGCTCCACTCAGCGCCCCCCGGGCGGCCGCAGGCTCTGCGCGCGGTACGGGTATTTCTTCTCGAGCAGGTCCCAATCCATTTCCAGGCCGAGTCCTGGCCGGTCCGGCAGTTTGACGCGGCCACCCGATGCGAGCGGGAACGCGCCGCGCGTCACCTCGGCGAAGACCGGCTCCAGCGCCGCATCCCACTCCTGGATCAGGAAGTTCCTGACGCCGGCCATCGACTGCAAGGAAGCCACGTGCGCCACGGGCCCGTAGAACATGTGTGGAGAAATCTCCGCCCCATACACCTCGCCAAGCGATGCGATCTTGCGGATCTCGCTGATCCCTCCGCAGTGGATCACGTCCGGCTGCAGAATGCGCGCACCTCGCGCGTCCAGGAGTTGTTTGAACTCAAAGCGCGAGACCAGGCCCTCTCCCCCGGCCAGCGCGACCGGACTGTGCGCGGCGATTTCCCCCAACGCTTGAGGCGTCTCCCGCCACACCGGCTCTTCGATGAACATCGGCCGGAACGGAGCGACCGCCCGCGCGAACTCGATCGCCGAACGCACCGAAAACGTCTCCCACATCTCCAGGCCGAACTCGAAGTCCTCTCCCCCGCCCTTCCGGACGGCTTCCACCTCCGCCACCAGCCTTCTGAGCCGCTCCGCTTCCGTTCCTCCCTTCGGCAGCACCCATTTGACGCACGTCCAGCCCTGCGCCTTCGTCGCCGCCGCCAACTTGGCCAGTTTCTCCGGCGTCCGCAGCGCCAACTCCTGACTCCAGTGGCTGTAATAGACCCGCATCGGCCGCGCCTCCGCCGCGCCAAGCAGCCGCCACAGCGGCTCTCCAAGCCGCTTGGCTTCCAGATCCCAGAGAGCGATATCCACCGCCGCCAACGCCGTCTGCAGGACCGCTCCTTCGCGGTAGCGCGACAACTCGAAGTAATTCCGGTTCCAGTGCTCCTCGATCCCGCCCGCGTCCTTGCCCTCAAGATATGGAGCGAACCACTGGATCGCCTTCTCGACGATCTCGACGCGTCCCGAAATCGAGCCCTCCCCGATTCCGGTCACTCCGCCGCCGGTCTCGATCTCCAGGAACAGGTAGTCCCGCCGGCCGATGGTGTGCTTTCGCGTCGTCAGCTTCCGAATCGCCAGCCTGCGCGCCGCGCCCGCCAGCAGGCACGGCAACAGCAGAGCGCGGCGTGTATGGCGACGGATCATCACTGCGCTTGCCGCTTCTTGTAGGCTTCATACGCCGCCTGACCAAGCCGCTGCTTCAGGTACTCCTCGTACTCCTTCAGCAACGCCGGGTCGTGCGGTCTGCCATAGATGTCGCTGGAGATGTACTTCCCTTCGTCGAACTTCTTGCGCGTCCACTCGTCCTTGATGCGGGTGATCGCGCCGCTATCGACAAAGCGCTGGATCTGATGCGGTGGAATGAAAGTCACTCCTTCCCGGTCGCCGAAGACGACGTCGCCCGGCAGCACCGTCGCCTTGCCGATGCGCACAGGAACGTTGATTCCCGTCACCATCAGCCCGTGGATCGCCGGCGGGACAGCGGCGCGGAAGTACCCGGGCATCCCGTAGGGAGCGATGTCTTCCAGGTCGCGGATCGCTCCGTCGATCACGAAGCCCGTACCCGTCTTCTTCCAGATGTAATACGAGAGATTGTTGCCGATGATTCCGCCGGCGTCGACGTCCCCGCCGGCGCCGACGACCAGCACATCGCCCGCCTGCAGCATGTCGATCGCCGTCTGGTGGCGCAGCGGCAGCTTGTTGCCTTGCTCCTTCCATGCCGCCGCCGACGGATCGGCCACCTCGGCCCGTAATGGCATGAGTTGAAGCGTGAACGCACGGCCAATGAGCCGCTTGCCTGGCGTCAGCACCTTAAAGCCATCCACGTAATGAACCGAGCCCCGCTCGCCCACTCCGAGGAACTCCTCCGCCGACATCTCCCTGAGCTGATCCAGCACCGAGTCAGGCACCTTGGGCCGCCCGTCCGCAAAACGCTCGTATGGGTTCGGCGCCGTGTACCGGATCATCTCCTCGCGAGTGAGGTTATTCATCTGCGCCATCGCGGAGATCGCGCATCCGTACGCGGCGGCGAAAGCAAGGAAACGGGTCATGACGGCACTCTCCTCTGGAATGTGAGAAGCATCATGTCACAAGCGGCCGCTCACAGGGAAGACCCCTCCCCGGGTGAAATTAGTTTCTCATGGAAGCGGCGTCCGCAAGAACCTCCGGCGCATCTCCGGATCGTAGCTCGTCCACACGCTCGATCAGCTTGTGCGCCTTGATCCCCGCGATGAAGCCGGTCTCCTCTTCCCGGCAGTGAGCCACCACGCCATCCACCGCACACTTGCTCAATGTGATCCGCACCAGCGTGTTCACCGCAAGCGGGCATTCCAGATACAGGCCCAAGCCGCCGCGGGAGATGTCGGCGACATAGACCTCGTGCTTGCAGATCGCGCCTTCCCCGACACGAAGTTCGATGTACCCGCATTCACCGATGTGGAATCGTGGGTGCTCGCGGCGGTCCCGTGGATGATTCATCCATCTAGGGATCGGAGGCCTCCCTGAAAACATTTAGCCCATCAACCCCAAGGTATAGGTCCTAGGGCGATTTTCCCGAGTTTCGAACTTTCGATAAGGTCCTCGGTCACCTGTTTCAGATAAAAAGGTACTAAAGTTTCTCTACTGCCGGCTGAGCCTGCCGCTGGATCTGCCTGGCGAGTTGTCTCCACTTCCATCCACTGTTGAACTCGAAACCGATGTGGTATCTCACCCCTCTCGCCACCACGCTCTTAACCCGCGCCGAAGCGTTCAGGTGATACTTGTCCGCCCGGACGTTCACATAGGAACCCGGGTCAATTCGGCGAGGCAGTTCCAGCCGCAAACCGCCTTCGGAGACGTCGATACAGCGCGCACGGTCGTGAAAGAGCGCGCCGGCCGGATCCACCCAGGAGATCGAGATCTGCTCCTCAAACCCTACTCTGTTCGCACTTCTGCGTTCCCGCTTCTTCACTGATACCGCCTCACCGGAGTCCTATCGTCAGTTCCCCCAGCCAACATTACGGTACCGGCCGGCGCGGCGTGGTAGGCTGATGACGGTTCGACGGACCGTGGAGGTGCACACCTTGGAAACCGATCGCCGCGGATTCATCGCCGGGACTCTCGGGGCAGGCCTGATCGCCGCTCCGGCCAGTCCCGCGGCCGAACGTTATCAGAAGCTCGGCGAGATCCTGAAACAGCCGGTTCTGAAGAAACAGTTCTTCCAGTCTCCCGTGATCATCGAGTCCCTGGAGCTGCTCCGTCTGGACTCGCACTTTCTCTGCCGCGTCCGCTGCAGGGATGGCGCGGAAGGGATTTCGGTGGCGCACAGCGGCATGAAAACGCTCTATCCGATATTCCTCGACAACCTCCAGCCGTTCTTCATCGGCAAGGACGCCCGCGATCTCGACCTGATCCTCGAGAAGGTCTTCATCTACGGCTTCAACTTCCGCTTCAGCGGCATCTCGCTCGGCATCCCGCTTGCGACCATCGAGTTCGCCATCCTCGACATGCTCGGCCGCATCGCAAAGAAACCGGTGGGACAACTGATCGGCGAGATCCATCACCCCGAAGTCGGCGTCTACATGGCCACCGAGTGGCGCGAAAAGCCCGTTGACGAATCCATCCGCCTCATCAAGGACGCCGTCGCCGAGTACGACGTCCAGGCCCTCAAGATCAAGATCGGCGGCCTGATGTTCATGACACGCGACATGTACGCCGTTGGCCCCCCGGGCCGCACCGAAGCGATGATCCCGCTCGTCCGTAAGACTTTTGGCGACAACTTCGCCCTCTACGCCGATTCCAACAGCTTCTACACCGTCCCTGAAGCCATCCGCGTCGGGAAACTCCTCGAGCAGTACAAGTACCGCTACTTCGAAGAGCCGGTCATGTTCGACCACCTCGAGGAGATCAAGCAGGTGGCCGACGCCCTCGATTTACCCATCTCCAACGGCGAGCAGGACTACAGCTACTATGGCTTCCGCTGGCTGATCGCCAACGACGGCATCGACATCGTCCAGCCGGACAACTATTACTTCGGCGGGCTCATCCGTTCCATGAAGGTTGCGCGGATGGCCGCCGCATTTGGCAAGTCCTGCGTGCCGCATATGTCGGGCGGCGGTCTTGGCTACCTCTACAACATCCAGTTTGTCTCGGCGGTCCCCAACGCCGGCGAGCACCACGAGTTCAAGAGCCTGCGGACTCACGTCCGTTTCGAGTGCAAAACCTCCCCGCTGAAAGTCGCCGGCGGGAAGATCAAGGTCCCGACAGGACCCGGTTTCGGCGTCGAGTTCGACCCCGATTGGGTCCGCAAACATGTTCCCGTCAAGGAGGCCTGAATGACCAGTCAGCCGTTTCACCGGCGGTCTCTGTTGAGCGCCGCCGTCGTGGCGCCAGAGGCGAAAACGCCGCTGGCGATCGGATGCGACCACGCGGGGTTGCCCCTCAAGGGGCCCGTCATCGAACTGCTCAGGTCATGGGGCCACATCGTCGAGGATTGCGGGACTTTCAGCGAGGCGCCCGTCGGCTTCCCCGATATCGCCCAGAAGGTGTGCGCGGAGATCCTCGGAGGCAGGGCCAAGCGCGGCATCCTCGTGTGCGGCACCGGCGTCGGAGCCTTCATCGCGCCAACAAGGTCCGCGGGATCCGCGCCGCCCTCTGCCGCGACACCTACTCGGCCCATCAATCCGTCGAGCACGACGACGTGAACCTGCTCTGCGTGGGCGCATAGATCATCGGACACAAGTTCGAAGAGTTGGAGAGACGCTGACCTACCACAGCACTTTTAGCACCAGCACTACGACTCTCGGCTGATTGCCCTGCGCCGGATCGAGTTGGCCGAAACGGGCGTCCGCCACGTTGTTTGGACGGGTCACCAGCCTCCCGAAATAGGCGTAGTCGAGAGCGTTCTGGAAGTCGCCGCGAAGTTGCACGCGAACCCGCTCAGTGGCCCGGAACTCCTTGTACGCAGAAAACTCCCAACTCTGCAGATAAGGACTGCGCACATCCGGGAAGCGCGTCGGGAATTCGCGCAACGTGTATGGCGCCTGGGCGCTCCGCGGGAAGATCGACGTATCGAACCACTTGTCGAAGAACGGGTTGAACTCGTCCCGGCCCTGCGCACGCGCCAGCGCATCGCGCTGTTCGTCTGACAGCTTCGCGCTCTTATTGGTCAGCGGCGCCGCGTTCGGGAACTCGATCGGCTGGCCCGATCGCCACAGGTACTGCACATTGATATTCCAGCCTCCGAAAATCGCGTTCATCGCCGCGTTGGACGAGTTCAGCCACGGCCGGCCCTTGCCGAACGGCAGCTCATAGCTCACCGCCGCCGCGAAGGTGTGCGGAATGTCAAACTCCGCCAGCCGCTGCTCAAGCCCCGTGTTGGTCAGATCCCCAAGCGTCACGTCCTGCGCGTTCAGGATCGACACCCGCTCCAGCGATTTGCCCCAGGTGTAGGAACCCTGCGCGGCCAGCCCGTTCCGGTAACGCCGCTGCCCCTTCACCTGCAGCGAATGGTAGGTCTGCCCGCCGATCGAAACATTGCTGATGCCCACCTGCGTGTAGTGCGGGTAGGCGTAGAGCAGTTGCTGTCGCGGCACCGTCGCGCCATTGATCGAAGAACCCGGCAACAGGCCCCGCATCGGGTTCGGCACCTGCGCACTGAAATAAGCGGGCCGCTGCGCGACAGGGAGCCGGTTCAGTTCCTCTTTCGGAATGAAATTCTGGTTTGCTGTCAAGGGCAGACCGCTCGTCAGGTTGCCGACATAGGAAACATCCATATAGAAACCGGCAGGCAGCGTCGACTGGAACCCAAAGCTGAACTGCTGGGAAGTTGGCAGTCCGCGAATCAACCGCTGCGCGCCAATCCCGAGGCCCAGATTCGTCGACAATCCCTGGCTGCTGCCGATCGGCTGCAGAAGTCCTGTCGGGAAGATCGAACGCGGGAATGGATCCGACAACGAGACGGCAGGAGTCAGGTTCGCATCCACTGATGAGACCAGATCCGTCCTGCGGGAGAAACCGGTATCCGGCCCGCTCGCGTTTTGCCCCATCGTGAAGGCGCCATAGCCGCCGCGCAGCACCAGCCAATTCCTGATCTGCCAGGCTACGCCCACGCGCGGCTGAAAGTTGTAGAGATCCCGCTCGAAGGCAAGCCTCTCCACGCCGCTTGAACCCGCAAACATGAGCCCGCCGTTCAACACCAAGCTCGGCGCCTGCGGCTGAATCGGGCTCGCCTGTCCGAACGCAAACCCGCGCACCATGCGGTTGTACCGCTCGCGGATCGGGCTCTCATAGTCCCAGCGGATGCCCAGGTTCAATGTCAGGTTCCGCGCCAGCTTCCAGTCGTCCTGCAGGAACAACACCGAATACGTGTTCTGGTAGGCCGGATTCATGTTGTTGTCTACGAACCCGGAGTTCGGGTACCCAAGCAGAAACGTCGCCAGCGCGTTCCCCGACAGCGCATCCGCGCGCTGCGGATCCGCCTGCGTCCACGCTCGGGCGAAGGTGTAGTTGCCGCTCGCCGACGCCGGCCGGATGTTGTTCGAGTTGTAAACCCTGAATTCCGCCCCGTACTTCAGGTTGTGCCGCCCCACGATCGTCTGCACGTTCGGCTGCAGGCTGTAGGTGTCCTGCGTCTCATAGCCGCTCGTCTGCGTCGCCCCCAGCGGACTGTAGTTGCGTTCGCTCAGGTTGAACCTCGGATACTGCAGCGACACGAACTGGCTCACGAGCGCGTCCGGAAAACCCAACTGCCGCGGATCGTAGCCGCGCCCGAACTCATTGCCGCTGAATCCTTCGTATCGCGCCAGCCCGGCGCGCAGATTGAACACCATCGCCGGCGTGACCGTATAGGTCCAGTCCGCGCCCCAGTTTCTGGAAATGCGCGTCGAAGGATACTCGCCGCTCGGCTCGGCCGCGTTCGTGCCCCATTGCACACGCGCAAAGTTATACCACGGCGTCTCTCCGTAACGGCCGCTCACGCGATGTTTGTTCGTGATGTTCCAGTCCAGCTTCCCGATCCACTGGTTGTAGTTGTTCTTCGAACTGTTCACGAACAGGTAGTTATTCTGCCCGTCCGGGCTCTCGCTCACCCGGTTCGGCTTGGGATAGAAGCTGGCCGCCTTGGACGCCACCGGATTGAGCCGCGCCGCCGGAATCCGGTTGTCGGCAAACGGCGTGCGAATGAAGCCCCCCGCCTGATTCGGCCGCGTCGACGTCGGATCGTAGATCGAAATCCGCCGGTTGCTGTTGTCAACCAGGCGGGAGAAGTCCCCCGTCAACTCGGCCTCGGTCGGCACCGTCCACAACTGCTCCTGCGGATTCCGCTCGCGCAGCGCCTCCAGCGAAATCATGAAGAACATCCTGTTCCGCCCGTCCACCACTTTCGGAATGTACATCGGGCCGTCCACCGTGAATCCGAACGTGTTGTTCTTAAACTCGGGCTGCTTCAAACCCACCGAGTTCCTCGAGTAGCCGTTGGCGTTCAGATTGTCGTTCTTGAAGAACTCAAACAACTGCCCGTGGAACTGGTTGGTCCCCGTCCGCAGCGTCACCGATGTGATGCCCCCGCCGATCCGGCCATACTGGGCGTCATAGGAATTCGTCAGCACATTGACTTCCTGAATCGCGTTGAGCGCCGGCGCAAACGTCGCGCTGCGGCTTCCGCGCACCGAAGACAGCCCGTCCACCAGAGTCTCGTTCTCGCCCGATCGCCCGCCGTTGATCGAAACGCCGTTGATGTTGCCGAACGCATACAGCTCGAACGAGCCCCAGTACCGGCTGGTTTTGATGACGCCCGGCTGCGTGAACAGCAACTGGTAGAGGTTCCGCCCGCTGGTCGGCAGATTGTCGACGAACTTTTGCTCGATCTGCGCCGACCGCGACGCCGTCTCCGTCGCCAGCGCCGAGGCCTCCGCCGTCACAGTCACGCTCTCGGCCAGCGCGCCGAGGTCGAGCTTGAAGTCCAGGCTCAACCGGTCCGCCGCACCCAGCGTGATGTTGTCCCGCACGACTGTCTTGAATCCGTCCTTCTGCACGCGGACCGAATAGCCGCCTGGCTGGAGGAAACGGATGATGTAGATGCCGGACTCGTTCGTCCCGGCGTCCGATATGAGGTTGCGCTGAATATCGGTGACTCGCACCTGCGCTCCGGGGACCGGCGCCCCGCCGGGATCGGTGACCGTCCCGGTAATCGTAGCCCGGAACTCCTGTCCGAAAGCCGCCCCTGCCAGAAGAAGAGGGAGAGTGAGACGTGTCCAGAGACCCAGGTTACTCATATACTGCAGTGTCGCTCATTTCTCTTTCAAGTCAATGAGAATCTCGCGAACAAAACCGCGTCCTGCTCGTCTTTAGGAGTTGACATGATCACAAAACGGACTCTCTGCGCTACCCTCGCCGTGGCTTGTCTGGGCGGGGCTCTTTCTTCGGCCGCCACTCGCGAGCGCCTCGAACAGCAGGCCAGGGCATATGCCGATGAAGGCAAGTTCACCGGCTCCGTCGCCGTCGCCCGCGATGGCAAGGTCATCTACGCCGGCGCCTTCGGCAAGGCCGACGAGGAATGGGCTATCCCCAATACCCCGGATACGAAGTTTCGAATCGGCTCCATCACCAAGCAATTCACCGGCATGGCCATCCTCCTGCTCGAACAGCAGGGCAAGCTCAAAGTGGATGACCCCGTCTGCCAGTACCTCTCCGCCTGCCCCGACCGCTGGAAGCCCATCACGCTTCACCATCTGCTCACCCACACCTCCGGCATCCCCAACTTCACCGCCCTGCCCGACTACGCAGAACTCAAGCGGAGACCTCTCAAGCCCGAACAAGCGGCCGCGGTCACCAAGGATAAGCCTCTCGACTTCGACCCCGGCACGAAGATGCAGTACTCCAACACCGGCTACATCCTCCTCGGCGCGGTCATCGAAAAAGCCAGCGCCATGAGCTACTCCGAGTTCATGCGCAAATCCATCTTTGAGCCCCTGGGCATGAACGATACCGGCGTGGACGATCAGCGCGTCCTGCTGCCAAAGAGAGCTGAAGGCTACGTCTGCGCTCCGAAATGCGTCAACGCCGATTTCATCGACATGAGCGTGCCCCACGCCGCCGGCGCAATGTACTCTACAGTCCTCGATTTGGTGAAGTGGGACGAAGGCATCCGCGCGGGCAAGATCCTGACGCCGGAAAACCACAAGCGCTGGATCACCCCGTTCAAGAACGACTACGCCTACGGCTGGACCGTCCGCCAACGCGACGGACTTCAGGAGGTCAGCCACGGCGGCGGCATCGACGGTTTCGGGACAATGATCGTCCGCTATCCGGAAAAGGGCGTCGTCGCGGCCGCTTTCACCAACCACCTTCCCGGCGATACCGGAAAAGTCGCATCCGACCTGGCCCGCCTCGCTGCCGGACTTGACGTCAAACTGCCCGAATTCCCCAAGGCAGTCACGGTCTCTGAAAGCGTCCTCCGGCAGTATGTGGGCGTCTACGAGTTCTCCCCTAAGTTCGCCATGACAGTCACATTGGAAAACGGCTCACTGATGACCCAGGCCACGAATCAGGGGAAGATCCCTGTCTTTGCGAAGAGCGAGACCGAGTTTTTTCCAAAGGTCATCGACGCGATCATTCGCTTTGAGAAAGACGCCGATGGCCGAGTCACGGGCCTGACCCTGCTGCAGGGGGGCCGGGAGATGAAGGCCAAACGGCAGCCCTGAACCGTTTACTCGCCGATGATCTTGATCAGCGCCCGCTTCCGGCGGCGGCCGTCAAACTCGCCGTAGAAGATCTGCTCCCATGGGCCGAAATCGAGCTTCCCATCGGTCACCGCCACCACCACCTCGCGTCCCATCACCTGGCGTTTCAGATGCGCGTCGGCGTTATCCTCGCCTGTGCGGTTGTGGCGGTAGCCCGACACGGGCTCATGCGGCGCAAGCTTCTCCAGCCAGACGTCGTAGTCGTGGTGCAGCCCTGATTCGTCATCGTTGATGAACACGCTAGCCGTGATGTGCATGGCATTCACAAGCACCAATCCCTCACGGACACCGCTTTCTTTGAGCGCCGCTTCTACATCCGGCGTGATGTTGATGAACGCACGGCGCGTGGGCACGTTGAACGACAGCTCTTTGCGATAGGACTTCATGGGTCGATTATGGCGCGGCCCCGCCCCGCCTGCCGCGCTCGGAGCGCCAGACCCAAGGCGGCGTCGGGTTCTCGTCCCGCCATAAACCCAGGCGCGCATCGCGCGCCTTCTCTTCCATCAGCCGGTATGTTGTGTGCCGCGGCGCAAACTTCCGGTACCACCACGCGAAACCCCGCTGGATCAGCGCCTCCCCCAGGTCCTCGCCCCCCGGCAGGATCACACTCGCCACCGAGCGTCCATATTGGTCCCTCGACATTTCCCGGATCGTGACCTCCTTGCCGAAGGCCAGCCCGCTCGTCGTCTCCCTCGCCCGTCTGCCAAAGGCCTGCGCCAGTTCAGGAGAGTCGACTCCATAGAGGCGGATCACCACCCGCGTCCGCCCCCGCAAGACCTCCAGCGTGTCTCCATCCTTCACGCCAACCACCTTCCCCTGCCAGTCGGCGCCCGCTCCCCCGCAGCACGCCAGCCAAAGGAGAAGGACTACTTTTGGTAGTTGAAGATGATCACGGTGGTGAACCGCTGCGCCGCTCCGTCCTTCACCAGGGGCTGGAACTTCCACTGCTTCACCGCCGAGACTGACGCCTGCGTGAACATCGCGTTCCCCTTCAGCACCTTCGCGTCTTCCACATCCCCCGCCGCCGAGACGGTAATCTGCACTTCCTGAGTTCCCGATACATTCAACTGCTTGGCCGCGGGTGGATACTCCGGCGAGACCTTCTTGGCGATCCGCGCCATGGCGTTCGCCGTCGGTATCGCTTCCTGCGCCACCAACGGCGCCACCAGGCAGATTGAACCCAAGATCAACCACTTGATCTGAAATCGAACCATCGAGGCGATCCTCGTGACCATCGGGATGAGCTCCTTCGTGTTGCGTTGTCATGGACCCCATGCCATCCGGCCGATCCGCATACCGCGTCCGGCAGTCTGGCAATGTGGTCTCTGAAGAACTCATCGGTCTGGCAGATTCCAGTTTGAAAGAAGATGCGGCGGGAATGCCACTCCTACCCGCCCCGCGTACCCCGCCCCCGCGCTCATCCCTGCAACGCCCCCTGCCGGCGACAGATACTCGGGCGCCGCAAAGGCCGTCAACGGCTCCCGCGTGATTCTCCGCGCCGCGTCCATCTGAGTCATCAGTTCCTCCACCGGCGCCGGAACCGGCCCCTCGCCCTCCTGCCCGCTCATTCGGAACGTCTCTACAATCACTCCCATCCGGCACTTCGTCCGCCTCACCGCCGCCGCCACCTCGCGGCCCCACCCCGCCCAACTGTCCAGTTTCATCTTTCCCCTCCTTTTCAAAGATTTTCTTGACCTCCAAGAG
>CAYWST010000158.1:0-1629 GCA_964461075.1 uncultured Solibacteraceae bacterium
GAGAAGCGTCCATCGAAGAGAGTTCTCGGCGCGGACGTTGCGCTCCCGATGATCTTCACTGCCTTGGCCCTTGGCGCCGCGCTGGTGACAACTCAAATCCCCCGGACGGCGGAGGTGAAGTTCGGGGCTTTCTCTCACGGCGGCGCCGCGTCGGTCGGCAGAGAGTTGTTCACGCGCTATCTGCTGCCGTTCGAAGTCACCTCCATTCTTATTCTGATCGCCATCCTCGGCGCGATTGTCCTCGCCAGGAAGGAAATCTGACTCGATGCTCCCCGATATCTCAGTTCCGTTTCCCACCGCGGTTCCGCTTAGCTGGTATCTCATCCTCAGCGCGATCCTGTTCGTGATCGGCGCGGCGGGATTCCTGATCCGGCGGAACATCATCACCGTGTTCATGTGTATTGAGCTGATGCTCAACGCCGTCAACCTGACGTTTATCTCTTTCAGCCATACGCTGGGCAAGGTCGACGGCCATATCTTCAGTTTCTTCGTCATGGTGGTCGCGGCCGCCGAAGCGGCCGTCGGTCTCGCCATCATTCTGACGGTCTTCAAGAATCGCGCCACGCTGGAGATCGACGAGGTCTCCTCGATGAGGCTCTAAAGAATCACAATGCAGCACCTCTGGCTCATCCCCGCACTGCCGCTCGCCGGCTTTCTCGTGAACGGCCTCTTTGGCCGCCGGCTGTCGAAAAACGCAGTGACATTTACGGCTATCGGCAGCGTTCTGTTGAGCCTTGCCTGGACGGTGAAAGTCCTGCTCGGCCTGGGCACGCTCGATCAAGCTTACATCGAGCGGTACTTCACGTGGATGCAGAGCGGATTCGTGAACGTAGGCTTCGATTTCGCTGTCGATCGCTTGAGCGCCGTCATGCTGCTGGTGGTCACCGGAATCGGCTCGCTGATCCACATCTACGCCAGCGGCTATATGGCGCATGAGCACGGGCCCAATCACGGCGGATACTACCGGTTCTTCGCCTACCTCAATCTGTTCATGTTCTTCATGCTGGTCCTGGTGCTCGCCGCCAACTACCTGGTCTTGTTTGTTGGCTGGGAGGGCGTCGGCCTTTGTAGTTATCTGTTGATCGGCTTCTACTTCCTGAAGAAGAGCGCCGGCGACGCAGGCAAGAAGGCCTTCGTGGTGAATCGTATCGGCGACTTCGGGTTTTCCCTCGGGATGTTTCTGATCCTGATCCATTTCGGCTCGCTCGATTTCGGGACCGTTTTTGCGCAGGCGGGCAAGATGCCGGTGGAGGCCAGCGCGGGCATCGTCACTCTGATTTGTCTGCTGCTGCTGCTCGGCGCAACAGGAAAGAGCGCGCAAGTGCCGCTTTACGTGTGGCTGCCGGACGCCATGGAAGGCCCGACCCCGGTGTCCGCTCTCATCCACGCGGCGACGATGGTGACGGCCGGGGTCTATATGGTGGCGCGCAGCGCGGCGCTTTTCGAGATCGCGCCGGCGGCCAGAGAGGTTGTGGCCATTGTCGGATTGCTCACCGCTGTAATGGCTGCGACCATCGGCCTCACCCAGTGGGACATCAAGAAAGTCTTCGCCTATTCGACCGTTTCGCAGCTCGGCTATATGTTTCTCGGACTTGGAGTGGGCGCCTACTCGGCGGGCATCTTCCACGT
>CAYWST010000158.1:1639-12028 GCA_964461075.1 uncultured Solibacteraceae bacterium
CGTCATGACACACGCGTTCTTCAAAGCGCTCCTGTTCCTGGGCGCGGGTAGCGTGATTCATGCGCTTGAGGGCGAGCAGGATCTGCGCATGATGGGCGGTTTGAGAAAGAAGATCCCGCTGACCTGTTTTCTGCTGTTCTGCGCCTCCATCGCCATCGCCGGCATTCCGCCCTTTTCCGGATTCCACAGCAAGGATGCGATCCTGCTGGCCGCACACCATCACGCCCCGTGGATGTACTGGGTCGGCGTCATTACCGCGGGCATGACGGCGTTCTATGTATTCCGCGCTTTCTTCCTCGCATTCTTCGGCAACTACCGCGGGCAGGGGCACCCCCATGAGTCGCCGCTCGTCATGACGGCGCCGCTGGGCGTGCTCGCCCTGTTGAGCCTGGTTGGAGGCTACTTCGACGTACCTCACTACCTGGAGCCCATGTTTTCGGGCGAGCATGCGCCGCACGAGACCTCGCTGGTCGTCATCAGCGTGCTGGCCGGCGCAGTGGGCATCCTTATCGCCTATCTCTTTTACGTATTCAAGCCTGGGCTCTCTGACTCGGTGAGCAGGCTCTTCGGTCCGCTCTACAAGCTTGTCTACAACAAGTATTTCGTCGACGAGATCTATGATGGCGTCATTGTTCATCCCATCCGGGACGGCTCGAAAACCGTGCTCTGGCGGGGCGTGGACGCCGGCTTCATCGACGGCGTCGTGAACGGAGTGGGCTCGGCCTCACGCGCCATCGGCGGCGGAATGCGGCGCCTCCAATCCGGCTACATCCGGCGCTACGCCGCATGGGTGCTGCTCGGTTCCATTGTGATTGTCGGGGCGGCCGACTTCCTTGGAGGCGTGCGATGAATCTCCTCGATATTCTCCTTCTGCTCCCGCTCGCGGGCTTTGCCGGGGCGCTGTTGCTGCCCAGGGACAATCACGGGCTCATTCGCAACTACGCTCTCGCCGTCAGCATCCTGATGTTTCTCGTTTCGCTCGGGCTGCTCGGGCCTGTTCTCTCCAACCCGCGGCAGATGAGTTTTGAAACCAACCTCCCCTGGATCGAATCTCCGGCGATCCGCTACCACGTCGGCGTCGACGGACTGAGCGTGTGGCTCATCATCATGTCTACGCTCCTCATGCCCATCTGCGTCCTGGTGAGCTGGAAGTACATCCAGAAGCGCGTCAAGGAGTACTACGCATTCCTTGTCTTCCTGCTGTTCGGCATGATCGGCGTCTTCGTGGCGCTGGACCTCTTCCTCTTCTTCGTGTTCTGGGAGGTCTCTCTTGTGCCGATGTATTTCCTCATCGGCATCTGGGGCCACGACCGGCGCATCTACGCCGCCCTGAAGTTCTTCCTCTACACGATGGCGGGTTCGGCGCTCATGCTGGTCGCCATCATCTGGCTCTACACCAAGGGAAACTCATTCGATATCCCCGTGCTGATGGGGATGATGCGGAACGGTTCGATCGAGCTTTCCAGAATGGAAGGAATCTGGCTCTTCCTCGCGTTCTTTTTCGCCTTCGCCATCAAGGTGCCGCTGTTCCCGCTCCATACATGGCTCCCCGACGCGCACGGCGAGGCCCCGACGGCTGGCTCGGTTATGCTGGCGTCGGTGCTGCTCAAGCTGGGCACATACGGAATCGTGCGCGTCTGCCTGCCGCTGTTTCCCGACGCGGCTCGGGAGTGCGCCGGGTGGATCGTCGCGCTCTCCATCGCCGGCATCATTTATGGCGCTCTGGTCGCCATGGTGCAGCCGAACATGAAGAGGCTGGTGGCGTACTCTTCGGTGAGCCATCTCGGATTCGTCGTGCTCGGCGTGTTCAGCTTCAATCAAACCGCGTTGGATGGAGCCGTCTATCAGATGCTGAACCACGGCGTCTCCACGGGCGCGCTCTTCATCCTGGTCGGGATGATGTACGAACGGCGGCACTCGCTCGAGATCGCCGACTATGGAGGCGTGGCGACCGTTGCGCCCTGGCTGAGTTCTCTGTTCGTCTACACCGCGCTGGCCAGCGCCGGCCTGCCTCTGCTGAATAACTTTGCCGGCGAGTTTTTGATTCTTCAGGGCGCCGCGAAGACCAGTTTTCTTTATGCGGTGTTCGCCGCGCTCGGCGTCATCCTCGCCGCTGTCTATCTTCTCTGGATGGTGCAGCGGGTCTTCTTCGGAACGACGCCGGAAGATGTGAAGCATCACATGCCCGACCTGACGCCCAGGGAGTGGGCGATCCTGCTGCCCCTGGTGGCGCTCATGCTCTGGATGGGCGTTGGAACACAGTCTTTCCTGCCTCCGATTCGCGAGAGCAGCGCCGCCATTCTGGAGTCGATGGGGCAACCCGCCGTGGTTGCAGCCCAGGAGGTTCGCCATGCCCGCTAACTTTGCGCCTTCGATTCAGGAACTCTGGCGGTTCGCCCCGGAAATGTTGCTGACAGCGGCAGGCACCCTGATCATGATGCTCGAACCGCTGACTTCCCTGGAACACAAGGGGCGGCTGGCCTGGGCCGCGTTGATCGCTCTCCTCGCTGCGATCGGCCTGGCGGTGGCGGGCGCTAGCGATCCGGGCCCGGCGTTTTCGAACATGCTGTTAGTGGACGGGTTCGGAACGTTCTTTCGTGTTCTCGTGCTGGGCGTGGGGGTGCTGACGATTCTCATTTCCACGCATTATCTGCGTTCCGGCGGGCACGAATCCGGCGAGTACTACTCGCTGCTGCTCTTCTCGATCGTCGGCCAGTGCATTATGGCGGCCGCGAACGATCTGATCATGCTGTTCATCGGCCTCGAGGTGAGTTCGATCGCCAGCTATGTCCTGGCCGGGTATCTGCGCGACGACAAGCGGAACAACGAATCCGCGCTCAAGTATTTCCTGCTCGGCTCCTTCGCCACGGCTTTCCTCCTCTATGGGATTGCCTGGGTCTACGGCATCACCGGAACAACCGATCTGACACAGATCCGCGCCGCGCTCCTCGATCCCGCAACCCGGCCGGGCGGCGTGCTCACCGCGGCGGCCTCTGCGTTTCTCTTCGTCGGCCTGGCCTTCAAGGTATCGGCCGCGCCTTTTCAGATGTGGACCCCTGACGTGTATCAGGGAGCGCCCGCTCCGGTGACAGCGTTCTTCTCGGCCGGACCAAAAGCCGCGTCGTTCGCGATGTTTCTCCGGATCGTGCTCACCGGCTTTGAGCCGCTCAAGAAGGATTGGGAGCCGCTGCTCTGGATTTCGGCGCTGGCCACGATGGTGATCGGCAACTTTGCGGCCTTAAGGCAAACCAATGTGAAACGGCTGCTCGCCTATAGTTCCATCGCCCACGCAGGATACGTGATGGTGGCGCTGACTGTCCTGTCCGGAACCGGGGCCGCCGCGGCCATGTTCTACCTCGCCGCTTACTGCTTCATGAACATCGGCGCCTTCGCCATCGTGACGCATGTGGCCCGGCAGGGAGAGCGCTACGTTGAAATCAACGACCTCGCCGGGTTGGGGACTCGCCAGCCATTGACGGCCGGTCTTCTGGCGGTCTTTCTGCTTTCATTGACAGGCATTCCTCTGACCGCAGGCTTCTTTGGCAAGTTCTACATCTTCAAGGCGGCGATCGACGCGAACTTCATCTGGCTGTCGATTCTCGGCCTGCTGAATTCCGCGCTAGCCGCATACTACTATCTGCGCCTGATCGTGGTGATGTATATGCAACCCGCTCCCGAAGGCAGCGAGGAGATTCCCGCCCCGGCCGCGGGAATTCTCATCGCGGCCGTCGGATCGGCCGTGGCGACATTGGTCCTCGGCCTCTTCCCTTCCTCGATTCTCGACTTCGCGGGCAAGGCGAGCAGGATCTTCAATTAGAAGATCGTACGCAGACCGGTGAACTCCTCGACAATCAGCAATTCACCCGGCCCGGGGTTTTCAAGCGCCTGCTTCTCCAGAGCCCACGTGCGCGCATGCGGAACGAAGACGGCGTTGATTCCGGCCCGCAGCGCCGGATTAATGTCCGACTTGGGCGAATTTCCGATCATCCACGTGACGGCCGGATCCAGGCCGCGCTCTTTCACGAGGCGGGCGTAGGCGCCGCTGTCCTTCTCTTTCACGATGGCGGTGTGCGCGAAGTGGGCCGCCAATCCGGAGCGGTCGATCTTGAGCTTCTGCTCTTCGGGATGACCTTTTGTGAACAGGGTGAGATCGTGGCGTGAAGACAGGTATTCGAGCGTCTCGGGGACGCCCGCGATGATTTCTAAAGGCTGTTCGAGAATCGCCAGCGCGAAGCCCCGCACGCGCGCGAGGTCCTCGGACTTAACCACCCGCTCTGAAAGCCGCTGGTAGCATTCCTCCAGGTTTCTGGCGAAGTTGAGAGAACCGTAACCGTGGACCTTGATGTTCGCCAGCTCGATCTCGTCGAGGATCGCGCGCACTTCGGGCGCCGTCAGCGTGGAGTGCTCCAGGTAGTCGAAAAAGCGCTCAAAGGCCGCCTCGAAATAGATGTTGTTCTCCCACAGCGTGTCGTCCGCGTCGATGATCAGATTCTGGCGCCCTCGCGCTCTCATCAGCCGGCGGACTCCGGCAGGTGTTTTCCATGCCCGTTCTGCCGGGCCGCTTTGCTCATGGCCTCTTTCACGTGATGTCTCTCCACAAGGTTGGCCAGATGCGCGGCGACTCGTTCTATTCTGTCGGCTTCGCTTCGCATTTGCAGCAGCGTTTGGCGGAAGTCCAAATCCGGAGAGATGTGGGCCAACAGGAAACTGACACGCGGATCTTTGAGATCCAGATCCATGGCATCCTCGCCGGTGAGGCGCGCGTACTCCAGCCGGCGCAGACTTGCCTCCCAAATCAACTCGGGGCGTGCGGGGCGGAGGTCGTCGTCATCGAAATAGCTGACTTCCGCCCGGAAGTAACTCCGCCCGGTATCGATCGAGGCGATCTCGAAGCGGTTAGTCCCGTAAGCAAGGATGTCCATTCTCCCGTCCTCGTGCCGCCGAAGCACACGGTCGATCGCCGCCGCGCAGCCGGTGCGGAGGACGCCATTGCCCTTCGCGAGGACGACGCCGAACTCGCATGGCTCCTCCAAACAAAGACCGATCATCTCCTTGTATCTCTCCTCGAAAATGTGCAGGGGCAGCGGCGTGCGCGGCAGCAGAACCAGTTCGAGCGGGAACAGCGGCAGAAGCGCCTCATCCATATACCCAATTATGGCGCGTCCACCCCTCTCCGCCCGCGGACTCCCTTGCACAGGTACAATGAGCGAACAGCGAGATGTAGCGGATTCCATCGAATGATCCTGAAGCTGAAGAGAACGCCCGGAATCTACCTCGTCGGATTCATGGGCTCGGGAAAGAGCACTGTAGGCCGGGCGCTGGCGCGCCACCTGGGTTGGCGATTCGCCGATCTCGATGACGATATCGAAAGCCGCGAGCGTCTGACGATCCCTGAGATCTTCGATCAGAGAGGTGAATCCGAGTTCAGGCGCGTGGAGCAGGAGGCTCTGGCGTTCCGCGTCAAGGATATCGCCCGCGGAATTCCCTGGGTGGTTGCGGTGGGAGGCGGCTGTTTCGCTCAACCTTCAAACTTCGACCTCATTCAGAACCACGGCATTTCGATCTGGTTGGACGCGCCGCTTGAACTCGTCCGTTCCCGCGTCGCTCACTCTTCGCATCGTCCTCTCGCCCGCGATCCGGAGAAGTTTGAGGAACTCTTCAGCCTCCGGAAGGAAGCCTATGCGAAAGCGGACTACCGGATCGCGATAGGACATAACGGCTCTGAAGGCGCCTTGGACGAGATCCTGAAGCTAGCGATCTTCTGACCGAAGCCCATCTTTGAAGGAACTGCGATGCCCGGCAAGAATAAACTGCAACGCGACGCACTCGCCATCTTTCGCTGCGCCGTCGATGCGGCGATGCCCTCCAAGGCGATCGAGCGGCATCTGACGGTTCAGGACGGAATCGCGAAGGTCCAGGGACGGAGATACCAGCTCGACCGCTTCAACCGTATCTTCATTACGGGGTGTGGCAAAGCGTCCGCGGCGATGGCCGCGGCCGTGCTGCAGATCTTGGGGCCGCGTCGAGTATCGGGAGGCGTCATTGTTGTGAAGGATGAGCACGCGCTTCCGGTCAAGCGGGTGGAGATCCTGGAAGCGTCCCACCCCGTTCCCGACGCCCGCGGGGTGAACGGCGCGCGCCGCGTCGCCGCGCTCTGCGAACAAGCTGGCGCCGGGGACCTGATCATCGCCCTGATCTCGGGTGGAGGTTCCGCGCTCCTGCCTCTTCCCGCCGCGCCAATCACTCTCGAGGAGAAACAACAGACGACCCGGCTCCTGCTGTCATGCGGCGCCAACATCCACGAATTGAACGCAGTCAGGAAGCACCTCAGCGGCGTGAAAGGAGGACAGCTCGCAAGGCTTGCCGCGCCGGCCACGGTCATCGCGCTTCTCATGAGCGACGTGATCGGTGATCCTCTCGACGTGATTGCGTCCGGACCCTTCGCGCCGGACGAGTCCACCTTTCAATCCGCCTGGGCCGTCATCAAGAAATTCGAGATCGCCGATCGCCTCCCGCCCGCTGTGCGCGCCCGGCTCGAGAACGGCCTCGCGGGCCGCGTTGAAGAGACCCCCAAGGCTGGAGATCCCTGTTTTCGAACGGTGCAGAACGCCGTCGTCGGATCGAATGCGCAGGCGGTCGACGCCGCCGCTGGGGCGGCCCGCCGCCTGGGCTACAGGCCGCTCGTGCTCTCGACCACCATTGAGGGTGAAACGCGCGACATCGCCCGGATGCACGCCGCCATCGCTCGCGAGGCCCGCGCAACTGGCCGGCCGGCGCGACCTCCGCTCTGCCTGATCTCGGGCGGAGAAACGACGGTCACCCTGCGCGGCGATGGGCTCGGGGGCAGGAACCAGGAATTCGCCCTCGCCGCCGCGATCGATCTCGCCGGGCTCAAAGGAGTGCTCGCCTTCTCCGCCGGCACGGACGGAACGGACGGCCCCACCCCCGCAGCCGGCGCCTTCGCCGATGGAGACACCGTCCAGTTGGCTCAATCGCTCGGACTCGATCCCCTCGACTACCTTGCTCGCAACGACAGCTTCCGCTTCTTTGAGCGCGCCGGGGGGCTCGTCACGACTGGTCCGACCGGAACCAACGTCATGGATATCCGAATCATGCTCGTGGCGGATTAGATTGCCTGCCATGTCGACCAGGCCCGGACCGCGCTGCGTCCGCCTTTTTCGAGTAAGTGGAACCCCTCGTTCCCGTGGAGATTGAATCGCGCGAGAATGATCTCGCCCGGCAGCGCTTCCTGCTCGAACCGGAGAATCGCCGAACTCAGCCTGTGCCCGGTCCAGTGACCGGAAGGAGCGGCGTTGAGCGTCCACTCGACGAGCCGGGGAAAGCTCACGTGGCCGTTGATATCAAGGTCGGTCCAGGCGGCCGGAGTCTGCCATTGCACCTCGCCGCCGGCGTGACGATCGGATTCTGAAGCGGGTTCAAACGGAGAGGCTTTCCCCTTGACCGCCACATCGAGCACCTGCGGCGGCATTCGTACAGGCCGCCGCGTCGCCAGGTGGATCAGAAGCCACGTCGAGAGGCCGTGCGCGATCAACTCCTCTCCCTGGCGAATGACGAAATCGCGTTCAGCGCGAAGGCGCCCCGAGCGCTCGCTCGGCCACGTTTCGATGGTGAAGGGCGCGGCTCCGGCCGCAGCCGGTGCAAAGCGGATCTCCAACCTGTTGAGCATCCACGCAATCCCTTGGGGCCTGAGATGGTCGTCGCCGACCTCCAGTTCGTCAGCGTGGCGGCCTGCGGCGATCCCAAAATAGCGGCAGAGCGCGGCAGGCGCCAACTCCCCGCGCGCGTCGAGATCAAAAACCGACGGGGTGAAGGCTTGCCGCCAAATCCTGCGCATGTAGCTATCCTAACCGCGCAATGGCTGCGGGGTCTGGCCGGCTGTGCGGAGTCAGAACTTCATGGAATGAACACTTTGGGAGGCGCGGCGCGGTGGCGTCCCCGGTGCATGGATTCGTGCGTCCGCAATTTGCACAAGGAGATTCAACATGTACAAGTCATTGATCAGTTCCGTTTGCCAAACCGTTCTCCTGCTGGTTCCAGCGGCGGCGGTTGCCCAAGGCCCGAAGGGTCCGAATCCGTCGGCTCCTGCGGGGGGATCCAGTTTCCTCAACATGGCCGCGGCGGCCACCGTCTCGGGGAAGATCACCGCGGTTCAGGTAGCGTATGGTGCGCAGTATCCATCCATCACGATTGAAGGAAAGACGATCAAGATCGCGCCGGTATGGTACTTGCTGGAAAGCGATTTCGAACTCGCCGCGGGCGAAGAGGTGCGGGTGCTGGCGGCCCCGTCGACGCGCCCCGACGATCCTTCGCTTCACGCCATCTCGATCACCAAGGTGGCGGCGAACGTGACGCTCGCGATGCGGAGCGAGACGGGCGTTCCACTTTGGACTTCTCCGGGCCGTGGAGGCGCGAACGCGACGGCCAATGGCGCAATGAGCCAGAACCGGGTGAACCATGGCGCCGGGTGTGTCGATCCTTCGACGATTGCGCAGGCGAAAGGCGTCATCGACGCTGTATCGCAGGGCGCCGGGATTCAGCAGCCCCAACTCACACTGAACGCCGATGGGAAATCGCTCACTTTCAAGATCGGACCTGAGACGATCATCCTGGCCGCCGGTCTGGAACTGAAGCCGGGCATGACCCTCACGGTTCGATATGCGACCGCCTCCTGCACCGGCGAGCTGGTGGCTCTCTCGCTTACGGGCGAATCGGGGACGGCGATCGTCCTGCGAAACGACGACGGCACGCCGGCTTGGAACTAAAAGGAGGATTCTGAAATGCGGCTCATGGCTGTCATCTTAATGGCCGGCTTGTTGTTCACCTTGCCGGCTTCAGCGCAACGGATGCGGGGCAGGCAGATGGCTTCCTCGACTTTTGCCGAAGGGGCCGGGAAGGGCCATGGCAAGGGGATCTGCAACGGCTCCGGCCCGAAGAGACAAGGGAATGGCTTTTCGCGCGGGGCGGGGCGTTGCGGCCGGCAAGGGCAGGCAGGCAGAAACTAGGATCACGCCTCCGATCGACGAGCGGTGGAAAGGCCCGGGCGATGCCTGGGCTTTTCCACCGTTGATCAGTTCAACTGGTCGAGATCCGGAACCAGCATGAGGCGGTTCAGCCAGTGAAAGACCCCGCGCAGTGGAGAGCCGGCGAGAAGCGGCTCGACCATTGAAGCGGCCCTGGTTCTGGTAGGGCTGACGCGCTGGAGCACTTCAGGGGCCCAGATGGCGACCGGGTGCGGCCGGGTCGTCCCCCTGGCGATGAGCATCCTCCTGCCGCGCTCCGACTGGGACCCGAGGTCAAAAACCGCTGCAAGGTCGACAAGCGGGGCCGTCACGCCGCGCCAGGGAACCAGCCCCATCACTCTCTTGGAGGAGACCTCCAGCGGGACCCATTCGAGGGCTTCGCAAACCTCCAGGATTTGTTCCACCGGGAGAGCTGCGACGACCGAAGTGCCGTCGAGCATGCTACCCAGGGAAAAGGTCATCATATGGGGTTCACTGACCGGTTCAGCGCGAAGACCCGCGAACGCGGGGACGGGCCTCGGCCTCGGTTCTGGAATGGTACAACCGGAGCGGAGGAAATCGCTGGAGACCAACGCCACTTTGCGGCCATCCCAATCCACCACGCCCCGCAGCCCGCAGTCTGCTGGCAGTGAGTCGGGTAACGGGAGAACGTCCCCGAGCTGAACCTCCTTCACGCCGCCGACCCGATCGACGGGGATGCGCCCTACGTCGGCGCGGGCGACCAAAACACGATGCAGCATGTTCTGACGGTCGCGTTCCACCGACTCGATCTCGTCGGCCAGCACCGCAAAAGGCTGTCCGCCGGTCTCACACCAGAGGAGTTGCAGAGTCTCTGACGATTTCACGGGGCCTCCTTATGCCACCCGGACACCCGTCCCCTGGCTGGCGCAGAGCCGGATGACCGACAGAAGCGTCTCGTCCTGGTAGGGCTTAACGAGGTAGTTGTTGGCGCCGAGCGCGAGCGCCTTTTTCCGGTGCTTGTCCCCGGCGCGAGACGTGAGCATGACGATTGGAGTCTGCTTGGTTTCCGGCAAAGCGCGCAGAGTCGCGGTGAGTTCGAACCCGTCCATGCGCGGCATCTCGATGTCCAGCAGGATGACGTCAGGAACGTGATCGGCGCTTTGAATCAATTCGAGGGCTTCGAGTCCGTCCTTGGCCTGGATTGGCGTCCATCCCTGATGGCGAATCAGATTCGCCACAACGCGACGGACGCTGAGGCTGTCGTCCACGATCATCACGTTGAGATTGCGCCGAATCGATTGCGTGACCGCGGAATGGCGAGGCGCCTGTTCCTCGCGCCTGCCCGGCGCGAGAGTGGCTGGATTGAGGATCAAGACCACGCTGCCGT
>CAYWST010000159.1:0-12013 GCA_964461075.1 uncultured Solibacteraceae bacterium
GCGCCGCGGCCGGGGTTCCTAACGAGAGGTTCCAGGCGGGACCAGAGCTGCGCGCCCGAGCTTTGCTCGATTTCGAAGAGCCAGTCGCCTGCTCCGAAGTCGCGATACATCTGGCCCTTGCAGGTGTCGGTGGGTTGGCGGAGATAGAAGGCGGGAGTTTCGCTGCGGTAGCTGATCAGCGGGGAGTGGCATTCAATGCTGACGACGGCGAGGGCCTTCGCGTAGACGGAAGCGGCTTCGTCGGGGAGCCAATAGGTGTCGCGCCAGACGACATTCTTCCTGATCTCGGGCGGGAGGCGATCGACGATGTGCTCTTTGCCGAGTTCGATCTGATAGGTCATCTCGGGAACGACGAGGACCTTCTGGCCGGTGGCTTTGACGTACAGAGTGATGAGGTCGCGCAGCTTGGCGTGGTCGGGTTCGACGGTGCGGGCGTTGATGGAATCCTTGACGCTGTCATCGGGGACGCGAGCGCGGCCGTCGATGCGGTAGTAGGGCGTATAGCGAAGGCGGGAGACGACGCAGATGAATCTCTTGTCTTCGAGGGCGTTGGCGCGTAGGTAGGAGTAGCCCTTCGCGTCGTCGCGGAGGTGCATGCCGAGCTGGGCGTCGGGGCCGAATTCGAGGATGGGGGTTTTCACCCGCTGGGCTTTGAGGTAGTTGCGGGAGATGGTGTCGCGGCAGAAGAAGAAAGCGGCGCGGTCGATGATGGAGCGGAGACCGGCTGAGAGGTGGTCCTTGGGAAGTTGAAGAGCTTTGGCGCGGAGGTCGTCGAGAGCGCCGCCTTCGGGGATGCGCCCGCCTCCGAAGCCGGAGACCGGATCGGTGCTGACGCCGAAGACGCCGACGGGTTTGCCGGTGGCATTGGCGAACGCGGCGGCGTGAGCGCTGGCGGGGAAGCCGGAGCCGGAGCCGCTGAGGTAGAGATCGGCGTTGGCCCAAGCCTGCGCGAGTTCGGGGGTCGCGGGTTTGTTGTCCTTGCCGAGCGAGCCCTCGACGATCTTCAGTTCGGGGTAACCGCGGATGAGCAGATCCCGCGAGCCGTGGCCGAGCTGGCCGGGCCAAAGGGTGACCTCGGCTTCGGGGAAATACCTGCCGATCAGAGAGAGCGCGCCCGGGGTGTGGCCGATGTCGCCGATGTTGACGCTTTGCCAGGAGCTGCGGAGGAGGATTTGAGGGCGGCGGGGTGCGGAGGCAAGAGCGGCGGAGGCGAGGAAATGGCGGCGAGTGGGAGTCATCGCATGCATTGTCTCGCAGTGGCGGCGGGCAAGAGGTGGCCGAAATAATATACTAGCTTAAGCTAGACTGAAAGGAAGTCAGCAATGGAAATTGGAGCGTTTGAGGCAAAAAACAGGCTTGGAACGTTGCTGGAACGGGTGGAGGCGGGTGAGGAGATCGTCATCACGCGTCATGGGAGGCCGGTCGCCCGTCTGGTTCCGAATCTTGCACGGACCGATGGCGCGCAAGCCAGAGAGGCGCTTGACCGGATTCGGACGCGGGCCCGCAAGCTCAAGACGAAGTTCGATTGGGCGGTATTGAAAAAAGACCGCGACGGCGGGCGGCCATGAGCGTCGTTCTTGACAGCTCAGCGACGCTTGCCTGGGTTTACAGCGATGAGGTGACGGACGATATCCGGCGGCTCTTTGCAAACGTGGCAGAGCATGGGGCGTGGGTTCCGGGCATCTGGCGTTTGGAGGTGGCGAACCTCCTGGAGATGGGGGTGCGGCGTGGCCGTCATGGCTCGACGTTTGTGGGCTCTACGCTGGCGGACCTCGGCCAACTGCCCATCAACGTTGATCCAGAGACCGACCGGCAAGCCTGGTCGAGTTCCCTGCCACTGGCTCAACGGTACCGATTGACGATGTACGGCGCCGCGTACCTCGAGCTCGCGTTGAGGCGTGGCCTTCCGCTGGCCACACTGGATCAGGAACTTCGTCGCGCATCCCAGGCGGAAGGAGTTGTCCTGCTGGGAGCGTGAGCAGAAGAATGCCGGAGGTTGTATCGATCACTCCCCGGCGCTTGCGAGTTCACGGGTGGCGGCGGGGAGGGAGCGGAAGCGCTGCCAGGCGAGGCCGGCGAAATGGATGGCGCAGCCGATGGCGATGGCGGCGACGGCGTTCATGAAGAGGACGAGCAGTGCGGTGGAGAGGAACGCGCCTGCGTCGGACCATTTCATTCTGGGAATGCGGCGCCAGGCGGACCAGTCGAGGAGGCAGAAGCCCATCCAGGCGGTGACGCCGGCGAGGGCGGCGAGGGGGATGTGGGCGAGGACGCCGGAGCCAAGGCCGAGCACAGCCGCGAGCACGGCGGCGTGGAACAGGTTCGATACGCGTGTCGAGCCGCCACAGCGGACATTGGCGAGCGAACGGGCGGGGATGCCGACCGAAAGGGGCGCGCCGAAGATGCCGGCGGCGACATTGGAGATTCCATAGGCGCCGAGTTCGGCGTCGGCGTCGGCCATTTTGGCGGAGCGGCGCCAGCCGCGGAAGTGCTCGACGACGCGGGATGTCACCAGGATGTTGATGCTGGCGACGAAGGCGAGGGCGAAGCCGGAGGGAAGGATTGCGACGACGTCACGGGCAGACCAGGCGAAGCCGGCGAAGGGCGGCAGTTCGAGGGAGAGGAATCCGACTTCCGCTTCGTGGAGGCTGAAAGCGCGGGAGGCGAGCAACGCAAGAATGACACCGAACAGGGGCGCGGGGGCCTTGGGCCAGCGCGCGGAGAGCGCGGCGCTGGTGGCGATGACAAGGCAGGCGAGCAGGAGCGGTTCGAGGCGGGCTTCATTCAGCCGCGAGGCAGCGTGAAGGAAATGGTCGAACATCGAAGCTCCGGCAGACGCCCTGGAGGAGATCCCGAAGATGGTGCGGAGCTGTGAGATGACCATCATGGCTCCGATGCCGCAGGAGAAGCCCGTCACCACGGGTTGAGGAACTCGGGCGACCCACCGGCCCAATCGCATCAGGGAGAAGATCATCATGAAGACGGCCGCCACAAGAGTGACCTTGGCGGCGCCGCCGGGCCCGCAGGCCCGAACGGCTTCAGCGATGAAGGGCACGGTGACCGTGGAGGTTCCGCCAATGAGGACGGGGTTGCGGCCGAGCAGCGCCGTGACGGGAGCCGTGAGGATAGAGGTGAAAAGGCCAAGGACGGGCGGAAGGCCCATCAGCGCGGCCATGGCGAGCCCGTAGGGCAGGGCGATGAGGGCGGCGATGACGCCGCCGCTCAGATCGCCCGCCAAGGCGCGCCACGAGTAGCTGAAGCGCTTGCGGAGCATGGGGCGAGCCTCGCTCAGGCCATGACTTCCGCAAACGCGGTTTTGAACTTGGCCATCTCCTCGGCGGTGCCGATTGAGACTCGGACGTGCGTGGGCCATGCAGGCCAGACGCGGCCGATGAAGACCTTCTTCGCGGCCATGGCCTTGATGACTTCCATGCCGGGACGTTTCACATCGACCATGAACTTGTTGGAGACGGAGGGCACGAAGGAGTAGTTCTTCGCAGTCATCCAGTCGAAGACATCGTTTCGGATATCGGCGATGATCTTGCGTCGCTCGGGAACGAGGTTCTTTACCTTGATGGAGGCATGCGCGCCCATCATGCCAGTGACGGGGAGCGCTCCGGCGCCGTAGCCCTGAAGTTTGGCGAGAAGATCGGGGCGGCCGATGGCGGCGCCGGCGCGGAGCCCGGCCATGCCGTAGAGCTTGGAGAAGGTACGAAGGATGATAACGTCCTTGTCGGCGGCGACGAGGTCTGAGCCCACAGATTCCGTGGAGAGGTGGATGTAGGCCTCGTCGAGCAGCAGGATCGAGCCGGCGGGCTTGTTGGCCACGAGCCACTCGATATCGGCGCGCGGGGTGATGGTGCCGGTGGGGTTGTTGGGGTTGCAGAGGTAGATGACGCCGGGTGAGGCGTGAGCCGCGGCCATGGCCTTCACGTCGTGGGCGAAGGATTTGGTGAGCGGCACGCGGATGACGCTGGAGCCGATGAAGGCGGCGGCGCGCTGGCCGGCCTCGTAGCCTGGGTCGGCCATGATGAGAGGCTTCTCTTTGCTGGTGTAGGCAAGGATGGCGCGGTGGAGCGGATCGGAGGAGCCGGCGAAGGGCATGACATAGGAGGGCTTGACGCCCTCCTGATCGGCGAACGTTTTGGCGAAGTCGGCGGTTTCCTCGTAGAGGTAGCGGCCTCCTTTCTTGGCGACGGAATAGATGGCCTCGAGAGCTTCGGGGCAGGGCCCGAGGGGGTTCTCGTTGGCGTTGATTTTGACGCTGCCCGGCGGGATGCGGCCGATGGCGGAAAGCTGGGCGAGAGCGGCCTCGTTGTAGAAGGGCAGGGCTGCGCCGGCCCCTACAAGGGCGCCGATGCGGCCGAAGGAGCGGCGGGAGAAGCCGCGTCTGAGGAGGTCCGATTTCTGATCAGGAGTGAGCAGATCGATATTCATGTGGAGATTCCTTCCGCTTAGAAATAGAACCGCAGCCCCAGTTGGATGAGCCGGGGGAAGTTGGCCTGGGAGGTGACCTGCCCGAAGGCCGAGTTGCCGAAAGCCGTGTTGGGCGCGCGGAACAACGGCGTATTGAGAGCGTTCAGTGCTTCGGCGCGGAACTGGGCGCGGTATTTCTCGGCGAAGGAGAAAGTTTTGAAGACGGAGATGTCCCAGTTGGCCTGGCCGGGCCCGCGCATGGAGATGGCGCGGGAGACGTTGCCGAAAGCGAACTGGGGAACCGTGGAGAACGCGGCGGGGTTGATCCAGCCGTTGAGGCGTTTGCCGAACTCAGCGTCGACTTCGGGGCTCACGCCGGTGGCGTTGGGGCGCTGGCTGGCGGCGCCGGTGACCGAATTGTTATTCGCGTTCTGGCGAATCTGGAGCGGGAAGCCGCTCTGGAAGACGCTAATCGCGTTGACGGACCAGCCGCCCACGATATAGTCGAGGGCCTTGCTGGAGGCGAGCATGGACTTGCCCTTGCCGAAGGGCAGCTCATAGGTGAAGGCCGTGGACCAGCGGTGCGGAGTGTGGATGTTCGACAGGGAGTACTCGGCGTTCATGTCGTAAGCGTTCTGAGGGCCGACGTTTCCGCCATTGAGGTTGTTGCCGGCTCCGCCGGAGCTGGCGTCCATGGTCTGGGACCATGTCCAGGTGGAGAGCAGCGAGAGGCCCTGGCTGAAGCGCTTCTGGAGCTTCACGACCATGGAGTGGTAGACGGCGCGATTGCGGTCAGAGAACTGGAAGTTGACCTGATCGAAAGCGGGGAATGGCTTGAGCAGTTGCGCGCGGGTGATGGTGGAACCGCCGACGACGCCCGTTCCTCCCTTTCCGAAGAAAGGGTTGGCGACGCGATCGTTGAGGGCGGAACCGAGCGAGAAGTTGGACGGGTTGAGCTGGTTGACGTTGATGTTGGCGGTGCCGAGGACAAGGTTGGCGGTCTTGGAGCCGACGTAGCTGAGGCTCAGGACCATGCCGCCGAGCATCTGGCGCTGGACGTCGATGGAATACTGTTGGACGCGCGGACTGCGGGCGTAGGGGTCGGGGAGCGTGAGACTGCGGCCGACGCCCGTCATCGCTCCAAGGGAGGTTCCAACAGGCTTATTGAGTCCGGAGGGGAATGGGTTGGAGAGAACATTGGCAGGGGTGACGTAATTGTCGAAGGTGGCGATGTAGGGCGTGGAGGCGGTGAAGCCTTCCGGGCTAAGCGGCGCGCCGATGGCGAACTGCGGGGCCCAATAGATGCCATAACCGCCGCGAACGGTCATCTTGTCTGTCATCTGCCAAGCGAGGCCAACGCGGGGGCCGAACTTGTTGAGGTTCGGGTTTCCCACAGAGGTGCTCGCTCCGTTGACGCCGGCGAACTGGACGACGCCGGGGGAACTGAAGCCGGACCGGGGCCCGAGCGGGTTTTGCGCATTCGCGTCGAAACCGGTGATGAGTCCGTTATTGGCCTCGCGCAGGCCATATTCGCGCTCCCAGCGGAGTCCGAGGTTCAGTGTGAGCTTCGAGGAGACGCGGAAGTCGTCGTGAATGTACCAGGCGTAGTAGTCGGCGTAGTCGCGGAGGGTGGTGGGGATGAAGCCGGAGCCGGACGAAGGAAGCCCAAGGAGCATGGAGGCGAGGTCGGCTCCCGTTCCGGCGGTAACGGCAGTTGGAGTCGCACGCGTCCAGATGTCGTTGAAGGTGAACGCGCCGGAAGAGTTGCCGAAGTCCTGACCGTCGGCGTTGATGCGGCGGAAGTCGAAGCCGGCCTTGAAGGAGTGGCGCCCGATGAACTTCGAAAGGGAAGTAGAGAAGTTCTTCGAGTGGTGGACATAGTAGAAGTTGTTGTTCGTGCCCATGCTGTGGACCGACTCCATGGTGATGTTGGGGAAGGTCTGCGAAGGGATGTCGCGCACGAACGAGTTGGCGAAGCCAAGCGAAGCGACATCGAAGCCCTGGCTGCGCTGGAAGCCGTAATTGGGGAAGCGGTTAAAGCCGTACCGGATGTTGATGACGGTCGTGGGAGTCGGGGTGAGCAGGTTGTTGATTTGGGTGGAATCGACGCGCCGTTCGAGGCGCCACTGGTTGGGCGAGGAGACAGTGGGGAACCATGTCTCGCCGGGTTCGAGAGAGTAATAACGGAGGTAGGAGGCGCTGGCGCGCCACCAGGCCAGGACCTGGTGATCGCCCTTGATGGTCTTCTGGTCGGCTTTGGAGGGAAGCGTGGCGGCGCCGTTCAAGTTCTGATCGCCGTAGAAGCGGGCGTCCCGGGCGGGATTCATGAAGGTTGCGGCGATGTTGCGCCCGACGGTATCGATGCGGGCGGAGGGGATGATGTTGCCGGCGAAGGCGTCGCGGATGAATCCGCCTGAGCCGTTGGAGCGGGTTGTGAGGGGATCGTAGATGGTCTGGAGGCCGCCCGCGCGATTGAGCGACTTCGAGAAATCTCCGCTGCGCTCTGCGAGGGTGGGCGTAGCAAACAGAGCGGAGTTAGCCTGGGTGTCGGCATAGGCTTCCCACGCGGCCCAGAAGAAGGTTCGGTTCTTGCCGTCGTAGAGTTTGGGGATGGAGATTCTGCCGCCGAGCGATGCGCCCCAGTTGCGGAAGGGCTGCGGGGAGATGGGGATGCCGGCGCGGTTGTTGAAGAAGGTGTTGGCGAGCCATTCGGTCTGGCGGATGTAGCCGAAGGCGGAGCCGTGATAGTCGTTGCCGCCGGACTTGAGGAAGGTGTTGAACATGCCGCCGCCGGTCCGGGCCATTTCGGCGTCGTAGGTGGATGCCTGGATCTTGACTTCTTCAACGGCTTCAAGAGAGGGGATGATGATGGCGCGGTTGAGCGCGTCGGTGATCGGGATGCCGTCGAGCAGGTAGTTGTTGCCTCGGACGGGTCCGCCGGCGATGGTGATCTGGGAGGAGCCGGACTGGTCCTGCATGCGGTTGTAGCCGGGATTGCCGACGGGCGTGGCGTTTTGGGCGATCTTGGACATCATGAAAGGGTTTCGGCCGAGGTTCGGAAGGTCGATAAGCTGACGGCGGTCGATGACCTGGCCGGTGGAGGCGGTGGAAGATTCAAGCAGCGGAAGCTCTTCGGTGACCTGGACGCTTTCGGTGACGGCGCCAAGTTCGAGCTTGAGGTCGAGCGTGATGAACTGCTGGGTGGCGATGGCGACGCCTTTGCGTTCGAACCTCTTGAAGCCCGGGGCTTCAGCGATGACGGAGTAGGTGGCGGGGACGACCTGATTAAAGACGTACTCGCCGGTTTCAGAGGTGAGCGTGGAACGGGTAACGCCTGCGGACTCGTCGGCCAAGGTGACTTTGGCTCCAACGACGACGGCTCCGGCCTGATCGGAGACGGCTCCACGGATACCGCCCTGATAGGACTGAGTCCAGGCGGGAACAGAGACGAGAAGGCCGAGAAGAATGGATCCCGGTCGAAGCATGGTGACAAACCCCCTGAAGGAACTGCGCGGGCGGCCCTTGGAGACACGGAGGACCGGCTCGCTGAATGTTTTGGGGCTCGGAACGAAGAGCAGTGGGAACTGTGCTGGAGGCGAAGCGAGGAGAGCCGCTACGTGCGATGCGGCGCTCAGGTTACAACCCGATACGAAAAAGTGTAAACCGAAAATGAGGCTTCGGGGCAATCAAATTTTTGATAGACCCCTTCAATTCGGGCCAAATGTCAGATTCTGAGGAAGATCTTTCTCCGGTGCGGTCCATAGGAGAGGGAGCCTTCGGCGATAGATTACCGGCGGCCATGAAGGTCCGGAGGCGTGTTCATCACGGCCCGCCGATGACCAGACGCAGCGATGCTCACCTGTTGCTCATGCTATACTCCCAGTATGAGTAAGCGGCTGCAGGTTCTTCTGCCCGATGCGGAA
This sequence comes from uncultured Solibacteraceae bacterium, assembly GCA_964461075.1. Lineage (GTDB taxonomy): Bacteria > Acidobacteriota > Terriglobia > Bryobacterales > Bryobacteraceae > JACADU01. The sequence continues at coordinate 8,340 of CAYWST010000159.1, forward strand.
ATGCTGGAGATCCAGCGTCACGCGCGGCGCGAGCATTTAACAGTCGGCGAGTGGGTACGCCGCGCATTGCGGGACGCCCGGGCGCGGCAACCGGCCAACAGCCCGGAGGCGAAGTTGAAGGCGATCCGGCAAGCAACTCAGAACGCGTTCCCGACCGCCGATATCGACCAGATGCTCGAAGAGATTGAACGGGGCTACCACTCGTGATCTTCATCGACTCCAACATTCCGATGTATCTCATCGGGGCTGACCACCCCAGGAAGACCGAAGCCCAGATTCTGATCGAGCGGCTTGTTGCAGGCGGAGAACGGATGGTGACAGACGCCGAGGTTCTTCAGGAGATCCTTCATCGGTACTCCGCAATCAGGCGACTTGACGCCGTGACCCCGGCGCTGCAACTCGTGCTGGCCATCGTCGACGAGGTGTTCCCGGTCGAGAAGAGCGATGTCCTTCGCGCGGGAGAGATCGTCCAGATGCCGACCGGGCTGTCGGCGCGAGACGCGGTCCACCTGGCGGTCATGGAGCGCCGCGAGGTCGGCGCCATTTTCAGTTTCGATACCGGTTTCGACCGTTGGCCTGGGGTGCGGCGGGTTCATGAATTGTGAGCGGAGTGCCGGCTGAACTCTGGGAGTTGATCCGCGCGCAGTCCAGATTTCCAGGGGTCAAAGACAATGAGGTCGAATGCCGATTCGTCGACTGAGGCTGTATGTCCAGTTCGACAGATGAGACGATCCGAGACTCCACGGCGCTCCTGAATTGCGCCGAAGCGCTGAGAAAGCTGGAGGAGGCCGGGCCAAGCGGTGGGAAGCGGCCTCGGCGCGATCCCGCGAGCGATTGGGATTTCCCGACCCACTTGCGATAGAGCTGGGTGTAGACGAGGCACTCTTCGGTGAACGCGAGGAGCGTTATTCGGCATGGTTGGCGTTCTGTCTCAGGCAGTTGACCTGCGGCGAGGCTCTCGGAGTGCTGGGCATCGAGATGCCGCGGAGTTGGGCAGGTTGGGAGCAGAGCCCCACGGTTCGCTGCGAAGTACGCGTCGGCCGGGGCCACGAGGGGAAAGGTGGGCAACTGGATCTGCTGATTGAAGCGGCCGAGGACATAGCCGTGGCCGTTGAGGTGAAGAAGGGATCGCCTGATGACCCCGGCGAGGATGTTGAGAAGCATCGAGGCTATAAGAGGTCCATGGATCTGCGGTATTCAGATCGACGGCGGGAATGCATTCTCATTGCTCTGGACTGCGGGGATGACGACTACGGATGCTTCACTCCACGGAGTTGGCGTGAGATCACGCTTGGGCTGAGGAAACTGCTTCCAGACTTGAAGTCGAGGCTGTCCGAAATGCAAATAGCCATGATGGCAGCGTGCGTTGCCGCAATCGAGCGGAACATCCTGGCGCTACATGGGCGAAGGCGGACGAGTTACGTAGAGGAGTTTCTGAAAGGTGGCTGATTATGGCCAAGTCAATTGATCGCAGTGTTCTATCGGCGGCACATAGACGCTTCTGTGCTGAGGTGCTTCCGCACCGGAGGGAGATTCTTTCTTGCCTCGTCACCATGCACGAAATCATTGTGGATTGCGCGGAAGAAACGATTGTGCACTGCTATCCAGTGCTCCGTGCCTCCTTGCCGGGAGCGAAGATGAGGCCAAGCTTGGGCGAACATCTGAAGAGCACCTCGCCACCGACGATCGGCATGATCCTTGACCTGCCGACGGTGGAAGGATCAATTGCGCTCGGCGTCGACTGGTGCGATGCGTCAGCTGAACTCCCCCGCCTATATGTGGACTTCAAAACGGGATCAATCGAAAAGGCCGAGGGCCTGATTCCGCTCCTGCGGAAGTACGGGCCGGAGCTTAGGGTCCGTATCGAAGATACAGTGGTGTACGCGACTCAGCCTCTTGAAGCGGAGGAGTTCCGGGATCTTCCTGAGAAGATGACCGCGTTGCTGATGAGGTGGATTGAGGCGCTGGCCGCAATGTGGAAGGACCACGAAACGCAGCGCGACCTGGTCCTCGAAGAGATGAACCTAATCTGATCCATTTTGATAACCCCGTTCATTTCGGGCCCAATGTCAGATTCTGAGGAAGATTTTTCGCCGGTTCATCCAGAGGAGAATGAGCCAGAAGATGAGGAGGACGCCGGCGCCGAGCAGGGTTTTCTCCAAGGCGGGGCCGAGGAAGGCGAAGGGAGCGGGGCCGAGGTGGCGGAGAAGGGCTTTGGCGAAGAAGTCCTCCATGGTCCAACTCATGAGGTAGGCGGCGATAGAGTTGGAGCCGACGATGAGGAGGGGGAAGGCCCAGGCGCGCCAGCCCTTGATTTCGGTGACGGCGAAGAGGGCGGCGAGCATGAGGAGAACGAGACCGCCACTGTACAGGGTCCACACGGGGGTCCAGATGCGTTTGACGATAGGGCAGATGCCGGCGGCCTGGAGAAGAAGTGCAGAGAGCGTTAGGGCGATGCCGGAGATGATGAGGCCACGGAGTTTGGCCGGGTTCGGTTTCGGGAGGCGAAGGAAGCCGCCGGCGAGGAGGCCGATGATCATCGTGCCGAGCGTGGGAATGAAGCTGAGAGTGGAGTAGCCGCCGTAGTTGGCGGTAAACGGCGCTTGGCGGGGGAAGAGGTTGAGGAACCAGACGTCAAAGGCCCAGGCGAGATTGGTGTTCTTTTCGAAGTGGGCGAAGAAGCCCGGGCCTGGCGCGGGGTAGAGGACGAAGGCGAGCCAGTAGGCGGTAAGGATGAAGAGGCAGGCGATAGCTTGGCGGCGCGGGCGGGTCCAGCCGAGCAGGAAGAGGAAGGGGTAGCCGAGGCCAATCTGGGTGAGAGTGTCCTCGAAGGTGAAGTTGGTCATTGGCCGGTTCATCGAGCGCAGGAAGATGCCGAGGAAGATGAGGACAAGGCCGCGCCAGAGGGCGTGCGCGAGCATTGTGGGGAATGCCTGGCCGCGGGCTCGGCGGGCGGCGATGGAGAAGGGGAGGGCCGCGCCGGCCAGGAGGGAGAAGCCGGGCTGGATCAGGTCGTGCAGGGAGCAACCGGCCCACTCGACGTGCGAGGTGTGGAAGGCGATGAACTGTGCGAGAGCGCTATCGGGGTAGAACTTCACGAGACCGGAGAGGTGGAGGGCCTCGGCGAGCATCAGGGTCATGACGAGACCGCGAAGCGCGTCGATGGAGGCGACGCGCTGTGGCGGCGGGGCCGGCTGCGGAGTCATGCTTCAGAGTACTGCCGGTTTCGCTACTGCTGGGGCACCGGCGGAGCGACGTGAACAGTGGCCTGAGCTGAATCCGCCGTCCCTAATGTTGCGGTGAGAACCAGATGACCGGCGCCGGCGCCCGTTGTCGCCTGAACTCTCACTTCGCCCGAGTTGTCCGTCACATACCTAGGGGCATCCAGATGCCCAAGGCCTTCGAGGGTGACTGCCACTTCCACGCCGGTCAGCGGCTTTCCTTCTAGATCCAGGGCCCGGAAAACGATGGGATTCGAGAGTCTAGCGCCAGTTTCGACCCACTGATGATTCCCGGCGACGACTTGAAGCCGGGAACGAGACCGATCTGTCAATTCCGATTTCATGGTTCCGCGGCCCATGGTTGCGGCCGGGAAATGCGCCAGCCAGGCTTGACGAATTCCATTCACTTTCTCTACGTGTTCGGGACGAAGCGTGTCGCCTTCCATCACATAC
>CAYWST010000160.1:0-11999 GCA_964461075.1 uncultured Solibacteraceae bacterium
CCCTATGGCAGCCGCGAGGTAGACGTACTTCAACAGGCCGAGCGCCCGGTCGAGGCGCCTTGGGACGCTGAGCGGCTTCACGAGCACGAACTCCTGAATGGCCCCAAGGGCGCAGACGCCGCCGCAGAAGGCTCTGCCGAAAAACGCGGCCACAATGAGAGGCAGGAAAAACGTGGCGGTCACCAATATCGGAATCCGGTAATTGGGGTCCGTCAACGCCACGGCGACGTTCTGAAGCGAGCCCACGGGGCAAACGCAGCCCTCACGATAGAAGCCGAAATAGACGAGGCTGAAGAGACTCAGCGCGAAGAGGGCGCGGCGGCTGCGCCGCTTGAGAACCAGCCAAACGGAAACCGCCATTGCCGCGGCGAGCAGGACAAAATCCAGAATCAGCAGCCAGGCGGCGCGGGGCAGGGGGCGTTGGACGGGAGGAGTCTTGTACCCCCCTCCAATGTCCTTCTCCTGCGGCGCCGTATCCACGGGGCGCTCATACTGAATGGCCTGCGGATACACGGCGAAACAGAGCGCCAACAGAGCGGCCAGGACGAGAATCACCCGCCTCATCATTCGGAGCGCCCCGACTGGCGCGGGCTCACGAGCGCCTTGGGGACGGTCGTCTGCACCAGCGCGTCTTTGGGGCAGGCGATCGAGATCGCGCAGCGATTGCAATCAACGCAGAGACTGTGCCTTACCATTAGGCGGATGGAGCCAAGGCCGGCGGGTTCCCTGCATGCCAACACACACTTGCCGCAGCCGTCGCACCTGGCCTCGTCGATGACGTACTCGTAGAAGTTGTTGGCGGGGTCGGCAGGGTCGATCTCTCCGATGGGCTTGCGGGCGATGGCGTCGCGCGGGCAAAGTTTCTCGCTCGGCAGCCCATCCGGGCCGACGGCGCTCGACACGTTGAAATAGGCCGGGCAGATCGCGCAGCGTCCGCACTGGGCGAATTCATTGACCGCGCGAACGGCCGATTGGGTAACCACGCACTCCTTGAGACAGAGGTCGCAGGCCTTGGAGGCCACTTCTCCGACTCGCGAGTTCAGGCACCGCGCGGAATCGACTTGCCAGACTATTTGGCCTTCCGCTTTTCTGGCCAGGAACGCGGCGGCGCCGGCCATGCCGGCGACCGCCGTCGCGCGTGAGAGGCCCTTGAGAGTGGTTCGGCGCGTGAGTTTCCTGCTCATGATGCGGCCTCGAAGCGGTGGATGGCGAACCGCACAGGATCGCCGGCAAAGACAACGCCGCGAGAGTCGACGGCGATGGGGCAATTGCGAGCCATGGGATCGATCAGTGCCGTCGCGACGACCGCCAGCAGGCGGCCTGCGGGATCCAGGACTTTGATCCGCGGCGGGGCTTTCTCGGAGACGAAGAGGTTGCCTGCCCTGTCGAGCGCGAGAGTGCAGGGGTTGCAGCAACCGGGAAAGCCCGCTGGATCAAGCTGATCGAACCGGCCCACCTTGGAGAGGAGCTTCCCATCGGCGGAATACCGTTCCACACGGTGCTTGCCGGGGTTGGCGGCATGGAGGACGCCCTGGGCGTCCACGGCGCAGCTCAGCACTCCATTGGGGATGTGAAAACCGTGCGTGGGGTTGTCGCCGCCGATGTCGTTGAGCCACTTTCCTTCGGGAGAGAATCGGCGGATGAGGCGCGCTCGCGAATCGGCGAGGTAGACGCAGCCCGGCGCCGGCGCAATCGAGGTGATTACGCCAAGATGATCCGGGTCGCGCCAGGTGGAAAGGAGCCGCCCCGCTTCATCGTGAACGCAAACTGCGCCATCATGACCGGTATAGACGGTTCGCCTCGGTTCCGCGGCGACGCAGAGCGCCTCCGCCGCCGCGGGCCACCGGGCCACCGGCGCGCCGCCGGAGTCAAGGATCTGAATGTGCTTGCCCGAGGCGACAAGCAGGCGGCCCCGCGGATCGAGCGCCACCCCTGCGAGAGGGCGATCGAACTCGCCGGGCCCCGTGCCCTTCCCGCCAAATGTTCCCGAAAGGCGGTAAACCATCGAGCGATCCTCTGCTAACTCCCCCGGACGTCGACGCAGACCATCTTGGTCAGATCGCGCAGGACGAGCTTGCCGTCCGAAAGCGCCATCGGCCCCCAAACGTCCTGGCCGCTGAGCACCTGAGCGCGTCCAAATTCCTTGTATCCGGTCGTGCTGGCTTCGATGAGCCGAAGCACGCCGGTTTTGCCTTCCAGGACGAAGAACATGCCATCCGCCAGGAGAAAACTGCCCAGTTCGAATGCCGCTTTGCCTTCGCTGTCCCAGACCGTCTTTCCGTCGAAGGTGAGGCAGGTGAACAAGCCGCGCTTCTTCTTGCCGACAGCGAACATGTGGCCTTTGTAGACGATCGGCGTATGGACTTCAGAATTCCACTCGTTCGCTTGCATGTCGAAGACGGTTTCGGTCGTGAACTTTCCGCCGGTGTTCTTGACGCGGATCATAAAGCTGCCCGCGTCGTACGGTCCGGTGGCGAAGACGCGATCACCGGCCACTGCCAGCGGCGACGGCACGGCCGCCACATTGAACTTACGCGAGTGGCTCCACAACAGCTTTCCGTCCAGCGCATTCACGCCCACGATTCCGTTCAGAGTGGAGTAGAGATACTGCCTGACTCCGCCCAGGGCCGCCGGCATGACGGAGGCATGGGAGAGCTGGAGCCCGATGTTGTTGGGAGTGCGCCAAAGCTCCTTGCCGGTGGCCTTATCGAGCGCGACAAGAATCGCACTGCCTCCAGTGGCGATGATGAGGCGATTGGGTTCCAGCAGCGGACACTGTCCGTTGTACCACGGCGGAATGGTTGTCTTGTAGACATCGACCAGTTCCTTGTTCCACAGACGTTTGCCGGTCCTGGAGTCGAAGCAGTGGAGTCCGAGCTTTGGATCGATCGAGAAAACAAAGCGGGCGTCGGCGGCGGGAACGGTGCGAGTGATGGCGTGGTTCGGCCTGATCCGGCGCGGCTCGGAGTAGCTCCAGAGCTGCTTACCGTTGGCGAGCGAGCGGGCGTATACGCCCCATTCCGACTTCGTCTCGTCGTAGTCGTGATGATAGACACGGCCGCCCACGATCGCGGCTCCCGCATAGCCCTGGCCGACCGGGACCGTCCACAACACCCTGGGACCCGAGGCGGGCCATTTCCGAAGCAGGCCGGTCTCGGCGGAGATGCCGTCCCTCGCCGGTCCCCGGAACTGCGGCCAGTCGGCCGCGTTGCTGATTGCCGGGATGGCGGCGAACCCGGACAACAACGTTCGGCGTGAAATCATGCGCGCTCCGAAGCGCCGAATAAAAAGGCAATCGGCGCTGAAATTCTGATTCCTGCTCTTACAGTATATATTGAAGGAATCGAGGAGAAACAAGGCCTCTGAGGTCGACCTACACTCTGGCGCTGCTTTTCCTGCCGGTCACCGAAGCTCTGGGGGCCGAAGCCCGCGATCGGGCTTCTCTTCACCAGCTCAACGCGAGTTTCGCAGTGAAGCCGAAGTGGACCCTCATGCTTCACAGCCGCTCCCGGTTCAATGACAATCTCAGCGATTTCTTTCAGATTCGAACGGGGCCGATCGTTTTCTGGAACTGGAAGCCGCGAATTCAGATGCAAGCAGGTTACTACTACGTGGAGCAAAGGACAAAGGACTCCTTCCAGACTGTTCAGCGTCCGTGGGCGGGGGCGCAGTTGCGGGTCCGCGAGGGCGACGTTGTCGATCTTGACTGGCGAACGCTCGTCGAGCGCCACATTTTCAGTGGACCGGGGGACTTCATGCGGTACCGGACTCGCGGAATGGCGTACTTACGTCCGCAGATGGGGTGGCAGCCATACGCCAGCGCGGAGGCGCTGGCGCTGAGGGGACACGTCATCGGCAGGTATACGGCGGGGGTGAACTACGCCACCGGGAGAGGCCATGTCTTCGGCTTGGGCTACGAGTTCCGGCAGGATATCGGCAGGCCGGGAACCCATATCATCGCGACGCTCGTACAGTTCCGCGTCCGGGGCGGGCGCGCGAGGCAGCGAGGGGACGACGAGGAGGCGCCGCAGTAGAGGGCGCTTACCGGGGCAGGCCGGCAACGCCGGTCCGGATCGTGTAGAGGGTTTTGCCGGCGGTCACGTAGAGAGTCTTCATGTCAGGACCGCCGAAGGCGTTGTTGGTGATGGTGTCCTCGGGGATTGGGTAGAACTGCAGCAGCTTGCCTTGCGGGGAGATCACGTAGACGCCGCACCTGGTGTCGAGAGTCTCGCTGGAACCGCGGCGGCGATGAAGACCTGCGGAGGCGTACAAGTTGCCTTGAGAGTCTATGCTCATGCCGTCGGCGCTGCGCCCGGGGTAGAAATCGTAGTGGACGCGGGGATTGGCAACCGTTCCTTCGGGCGAGAGATCGAAGGCGCGAATGTGGCGGCGGCCGCCTTCGTTCGGGTTGGCTTCGACCAGATAGAGCGTTCTGTCGTCCGGCGACACCTGGATTCCGTTGGGTCGCTGAACATCAGGCGCGTTGAGAATGCGCTCGATCTTGCCAGGAGCGTCGATGCGATAGACGGCGCCGCCGGTCCAGTCAGTGAAATAGAGCCGGCCTTTCGAATTGATGGTGAGGTCGTTTGGCCCCTTGAAAGGCTTGCCCTCGAAGCCGTCGGCAAGAATCTCGATCCGGCCCGAGGCGATGTCGGTGCGGGTCACCCTTGGGCGGCCCTCGACCTTGGTTCCCGGCCTCTCGAAAGTCCCTCCTTCGCAGGCGACGAGCCTGCCTTCCGGATCGATGAGTAGTCCGTTGGCGGCATTGCTGTTTTCACGGTAAGTGCTCAGCCGCCCCTTCGAATCGAGCTTGAGGATGCGCTGGGTCATGAGTTCGGTGAAGTAGACATTGCCCTCGCGATCCACGGCGGGCCCTTCCGTGAACGCGACGGTCGTGGCGACACCTGGTTCTTGTGGCCTCGCGGCCGGAAGCAGGAGGAGGAGAAGGGCGGCGGCTCTCATGCAGCCGATTATCCCGTAGGCCGAGGATATCTGCTGCCTGGCGTCGCCTCTCTCAAGGGGGCAGGATGACCGGCCTCCAGGGCCGGAGGGGTTGGGAGGACGGGCGTTTCCACGAGGTCTCGTCCCTGACGCCGGATTCGCTGGTCCGGCAAGTGCGGCTCAGACTGCTGACCTCCTCCTGTAACCCGGAGCCCGGTGACGGCGCGTCTTGAGTAAGTGAAGAGTGAGTATGATCAGATCGCCGGGAGGAAAGAGATTGAAGATTACGATTGCAGCCATGATTGCGCTGGCGCTGGCGGCGCCGGTTTCCGCGCAACGCCGCGGGTTTGGGCGGGGGATGTCTCCTGGCGGGGAAGCGACCCCGCCGCTGGCCCGGACCGACAGCGAAAAGCGCGTTCTCGAAACCATCGACGCGGCAGTGAAGAACGGCGATCTCTACGCCAACGTTCCGGCCGCGGACGGGCGCATGCTGCGCATTCTGGTGGAGTCGGCCAACGCCAAGAGCGTGGTCGAGATCGGCGCCTCGACCGGGATCTCCGGCATGTGGATCGCCATGGGACTGCTGAAGACGGGCGGCAAGCTCACCACGTTCGAGCTCGATGCGGGCCGCGCCGCGAGTGCGCGGGCGAACTACAAGCGAGCCGGCGTCGATCAGATCGTCACGCTGGTTGAAGGCGATGCGCACCAAAACATCCGAAAGCTCAAAGAGCCGGTAGACGTTGTCTTCATCGACGCGGAGAAGGAGGGCTACATCGACTACCTGAACGCAATGCTTCCTTTGATCCGCCCTGGAGGGCTCATCCTGGCGCACAACGCGGACATGGTGCAGGACTATTTGAAGCTGGCCGCTTCGAAACCCGAGCTGGACACGGTGATCTACACCGCCGGCGGAGGCCTGGCGATTACGATCAAGAAGCGCTAAGGCCGGCTATTGAATCTGCCATCCGCCGCCAAGGGCGACATAGAGACGCACGAGCGAAACGAGCTCGTCGCGTTTGGCGCGGGCAAGTTGCTGCTCGGCGGCGAGGCGTTGCCGTTCCGTGTCCAGCACCTCGAGATAGCTGGAAACACCGCCGCGGTAGCGAAGAGTGGAGAGCCGGCTCTGGTCGCGAAGAGTTTCAGCGAAGACCTGTTGGCTGGCGCGGTATTCCTTGGATTTCTGAAAGCCGATCAGAGAATCAGAGACGTCCCGGAAGGCGTTTTGGATGGCTTTCTGGTAGCCGATGATCAGCTCTTCGCGGGCCGCCTTGGCGGTCTTGTAGTTGCCAGCGCGCCTGCCAGCGTCGAAGATGGGCAGATCGAGCGCGCCGTTCAGCGTGTAACCGAAGCCGGTGCGGTTGATCACCCCGAGCAGGTCGGTGGACTGGTAGCCGCCCACGGCGGTCAGGTTGATGCTGGGGAAGAATGCGGCTTTGGCTACTCCTACGCGGGCGTTGGCGGCGACAAGACGCTGTTCCGCGACTCTGATGTCGGGACGCCGGTCGAGGAGCGCGGAGGGCAGACCGGCGGGAACGGCCGGAGGCTCGGGCTGCTCAAAAAGGGTTCTGCTGCGGTCAACCGGGCCGGGGTTTCGGCCGAGGAGGAAGCTGATCAGGTTTTCGGTCTGCCGGATGGCCTGCTGCAGTTGAGCGCGAGCGGCTTCGGCGCTGGCCACAAGGCTCTTCGCCTGATCGTACTCGAGCCGGCTGGAGACGCCTCCTTCGAGGCGGGCGGAGACGAGGCGCATCGAATCGGTGCGGGTTTTGATGGACTCGTTGACATATTCGAGTTCGGCGTCGTAGTCCTGCAGATCGAAATAGGCTGCGGCGACGCGCGCGACGATGGACTGCAGAATCGCTTTCTGATCCTCGCGCAACGCGTTGAGATCCGCGTTGGCGGCTTCGGTGGCCTTGCGGATTCGGCCGAAGAGGTCGAGTTCCCAATTGGCGACGCCCTGGCCGCCCGCGGTCGTGATGACCGGGCTGTTGTTGCCTTGCCGGGAGGCGGAGACCTGGCCATCCAACCGCGGGAAGAGCGCGGAGCGGGTGGCCGAGAGCTGGCCTTCCGCCTGCAGGACTCGTTGGGCCGCCATCCGGACATCGAAGTTGGCCTGGAGCGCTTCCTTGATGAGCGATCGAAGCTTCTCGTCCTGGAAGACCTCAAACCACCTGGCATCGCCGAGACTTTGCGGCGCAGAGGCTACAGCGGTGTCATCCCTGAACTGCGGAGGCGCCGGCGTCTCAGGGCGTTTGTACTTTGGCCCGACAGTACAGCCCGCGAGAAGGACAAGAACCGGAAGTGTGAAGATGAGGCGACGCATTAGTGGTGTCCTCCTTCGAGAGCAGGCTGCCGGCCGCCGGGCGAGCCTTTGATGGCCGCGGCGTTGCCGGTCAGCCTATAGGTCAGCCCCTGGATGACGACATAGAGCAGCGGGATGAAGAACAGTCCCACGGTGGAGGCGAAGGTCATGCCGCCAAACACCGCGAGGCCGATGCTGACGCGAGCGGCGGCGCCGGCGCCGCTCGCCGCGACGAGGGGAACCACGCCGAGGATGAAGGCGAAGGCGGTCATCATGATCGGGCGGAAGCGGAGCTTCGAGCCGGTCATCGCCGCGTCGTACAGGCCCATGCCCTGTTTCTCGTGGGCTTCCTTGGCGAACTCGACGATCAGAATCGCGTTCTTCGCGGCGAGGCCCATCAAGGCCACGATGCCGATCTGCACGTAAACGTTGTTTTCGAGTCCGGCCATCGAGACGCCGAGCAGCGCGCCGCAAATGCCGATGGGCAGGCCGAGCAACACGGAGAACGGCACGGCCCAGCTTTCGTATTGGGCCGCGAGAACGAGAAAGACGAAGATCATCGCCGCGGCGAAGATGGGGCCCTGCGTGCCGCCGGCTTCTTTCTCCTGGAAGGCGATGCCGGTCCACTCGAAGCCAAAGCCCTGGGACAGTTCCTTCGCAGCCAGGTCCTCCATGACCTTGAGCGCCTGGCCGGTCGAGACGCCCGGGGCGTTGGCTCCGTTGATTTCGGCCGTGCGAAACATGTTGTACCGCTGGAGAATGTCCGGGCCGACCGTGATGGAGGCCTTGCTGATGGTCGACATCGGCACCATGGCGCCGTTGCCGGCGCGGAGATAGATTTCGTTGATGCTCTCGGGGCTCTTGCGGAACTCCTGCTCAGCCTGGAGCATCACCTTGTAAGTGCGGCCGAAGAGGTTGAAGTCGTTGACCTGGAGACCGCCGAGATAGATCTGCAGTCCCTGAAATATGTTGTTGATGGGGATGTCGAGGGTTCGGGCTTTGTCGCGGTCGATGTCGAGCTTGATCTGCGGAATGGTGGTCCGGTAGCCGGAAAACATGCCGGTGAGTTCGGGGCGCTGAGCCATTGCGGCAAGCACCTTATCCTTCATGACGGAGAGGTCCTCCGGCCGCTGGCCTGCCCGGTCCTGCAGCTCAAAGACGAAGCCGCTGGCATTGCCGAGGCCGTTGATTGGCGGGGGCGGAAACACCAGAGAAGCGGCCTCCGGATAGGCTGCGAACTTCCTGGCGACTCCAGTGAGCACCGCGCGCAGTTGCTCCTCCTTCGCAGTGCGCTCTTCCCAAGGTTTAAGCATGACGATGACCGAGGCGTTACTTGAGGTGTAGGCGTTGGTGAGAAGGTTCAGCCCGCCCATGGCGATCACTTCCTTGATGCCGGGCACGGCTTTGAGGTCGTTTTCGGCGCGGCGAACCAGTTCGTCGGTGCGCTCCATCGAAGCGCCGTCAGGAAGGCTGAAGACGGCGAAGAAATAACCTTGGTCCTCGTTGGGCACGAAGCCGGTGGGCAGATTCATGACGAGGCTGCCGGCGCCGAACCAGAGGCCGGCCAGACATGCCAGGCCGATGGCGGTTCTGCGCAGGAAGAAGGCGACGCCGGAGAGATAGCCGCCGGTCACTTTGTCGAAGACTTTGTTGAATCCGCGCAGGAAGGCGCCGATGGGGCCGCGAATCTCCTTCCGCGGCCTCAACATCATGCGGCACAGCGCGGGCGTGAGGGTCAGCGCGACGATCACGGACAGGATCACCGAAATCGAGATGGTGATGGCGAACTGTTTGTAGAGCTGGCCGACGATGCCGCCCATGAAAGAGACGGGCACGAACACCGCGCACAGAACGAGGCCGATGGCGACAACAGGGCCGCTCACCTCCTCCATCGCCTTCTCTGTCGCCTGCAATGGGCTGAGGCCATGTTCGATGTGATGTTCGACGGCCTCCACGACGACGATGGCGTCGTCGACGACAATGCCGACCGCAAGCACCACCGCGAGCATTGTCAGCGTGTTGATGGAAAACCCAAGCACGACGAAGGCGGCGAAGGTGCCGACGAGGGAGACGGGCACGGCCAGCATGGGAATGAAGGTCGCGCGGAAGTTGCCGAGGAAGATGAAGACCACGATCAGCACGAGGATGATGGCGTCGCGCAGGGCGTGGAAGACCTCGTCGATGGCCACCTCCACGAAGGTCGTGGTATCGAGCGAGACTCCGTAGGCCAGACCCGGCGGAAAGTTCTCCGAGGAGGTCTTCAGCAGGCTCTTGACCTTTTCCGCGGTCTCGATCGCGTTGGCCCCGGGAAGCTGGTAGATGATGACTAGCGTCGCCGGAATCCCGTCTTTGCGGCCGAAGCTCGTGAAGCTCTTGCCGGAGAGTTCGGTGCGGGAGACATCCTTCATCCTCAGGATCGAGCCGTCCGGCATGGTACGGACGATCATGTTCTCGAATTCCTCGGGAGTGGTCAGCCGGCCCTTCACGTTGACCGAATACTGAAACTGCGTGCCGGCCTTGGCGGGAGGTTGGCCGACCTGGCCGGCGGCGGCGACCAGGTTCTGCTCGCCGATGACGTTGGCGAGATCGCCGCCCGTCAGGCCGAGCTTGGCGAGTTTGTCGGGCCGGACCCAGAAGCGCATGGCGTAGTCGCGCTGGCCGACGATCATGGTCGAGCCGACGCCCGGCGTCCGGGCGATGGAATCCACCAGGTTGATGGAGGCGTAGTTGGAGAGGAAGGTTTCGTCAAATGTGCTGTCGGGCGAATAGAGCGAGATGACGAGCAGCATGTCGGGAGACTGCTTCTTCACCGAAATTCCGGCGGCGACCGCTTCCTTGGGCAGCTTCGGCTGCGCTTTGTTGACCCGGTTGTTGACGTCGACGTTGGCGAGGTCGAGATTGGTCCCGACCCGGAAAGTGCAGGTGAGCACATAGCGGCCGTCGCTCGAGGACTTCGAGCTCATGTAGATCATGTTCTCGGCGCCGTTGACCTCGGCCTCAACGTTGGTGGCGATGGACTGCTCGACGGTCTCGGCGTTGGCGCCTGGATAGTTAATCTCGACCTGAACCGTGGGGGGGGAGATCGGCGGATACTGGGCGATCGGCAGCGTCCCGATACTGATACCGCCCGCGATCAGGATCAGCAGCGAGATGACGATGGCGAAGACGGGGCGATGAATGAAGAATTTGGCCATGTTGGGTCAGCCCTTCTTGTCCGCGGCCGGTTCGTTGGTGATGGGCTTGTCCGTTGGGACGACCGTGGCGCCCGGACGGACCTTCATCACGCCCTCGACAATGATCTTCTCGCCGGCCTTGACGCCTTCGGTCACGATGTAGTCATGCCCCACTCGCTCCCCGAGGGCAACGCTGCGCAGTTGGACTTTGTTCCCGGGACCTACGACGTAGACCACCTTGGCGCTCTGCATTTCCGTGACGGCTTTCTGAGGGACGAGCAGGGCGTTTTCCGCCATTTCGACCGCCGCCCGGATACGGCCGAACTGACCCGGGCGCAGGATGTTCTCAGGGTTGGGAAACTCAGCGATGAGCGAGAGCGTGCCGGTCTGCAGGTCAACGGCGCGGTCGGCGATGATGATCCGGCCTTTCTGCGGGAAGGTAGAGCCGTCGGCGAGAATGAGTTCAAGCGGGATGGCGCCGGTGGCGCCCTTGTGGCGCTTCACGAGCCTGAGGTACTCAGCTTCGCTGATACTGAGCAGGACCCGAATGGGATTGAGAACGGAGATCGTGGCCAGCAGCGTGGGTCCCGTTTTGCCGACGAGGTTGCCGGGCGCGACCTGGCGGGTGCCGATCAGGCCGGTGATGGGCGAGGTGATGTGGCAGTAGCTGAGATCGAGTTCCGCCTGCACGATGGAAGCTTTCGCCGATTCGACGGCGGCGAGAGCCTGTCCGATGGAGGTCTTCTGGCTCACCTTGGCGGTTTCGAGAGCGGCTGCGCGGGAGGCGACGTCGGCGGCCGCCGCTTTCTGCATCGCCAGCGCGTTGTCGTAATCCTGTTGGGGGACCGCCTGCTGTTCGGCCAGCGGCTTAAGGCGGGAGACATCCTGGTTCGCTTTTCCCAACTGGGCTTGGGCGACTTCGAGGTTCGCCTCGGCGGAGGCCACCGTGGCGCGGTCGCGAGCGGAGGCAAGGTCAGCTTCGGCTTTGGCGAGGCTGGCCTTGGCCTGCTGCAATCTCGCCTGATACTCACGGTCGTCGAGCGTGAAAAGAAGCTGGCCCTTCTGAACAAGTCTGCCTTCCTCAAAGTGCTGGCTCTTCAGAAACGCGGCGACGCGGGCCTCGATGTTCACGGTTTCAGGCGAGTCGGTCCGTGCGGTGATCTCGCTGTAGACCGGAACTGTGGCCTGGCGGACGGTCGAGGCAACCACCGGAACGGCCACGGCCGCGGCGCTCTTCGAGGGCGCCGGTTTTTTGCCGCCACAACCGCAGAGCAGGAAAACTAAGCCAGCCCCCATTAATGGGTAAATGGAATCGATGCGCATTGAAGCAACCTATCCTTTCGGGGCTCAGGACAACGTTGTCGTGGCCGAAACCGCAGGTCTTGCGCAGGCCGTGTGCCAGCAAGTTCAACGAAGACTGTCTCCTATGCTAACGCAGTCCTGGATCGCACATTGTCAGAGTCATGGAGTTAGCGGAATCCCGAAATAAAACCAGCTTGTCTTCCGTCGCGGCAGCCTGCGTCACGCAGTATGCCGGAGCGGCGCCGGGCAGATCGGCTCTCACAACCTTCGCGCGATCCTTGAAC
>CAYWST010000161.1:0-11982 GCA_964461075.1 uncultured Solibacteraceae bacterium
GCCGCAGCCGGCGCGGAGACGAAGTTCTGCCTGAACTGCGGCAAGTCGATCCCGCGTCCGGCGAGGTTCTGTCCGGAGTGCGGAACGGCTCAGCAATAAGGCTCGTGTCCGGATAACATGGCTGAGATGTCACCGGGTGAAGAGTGGGTCGTGGACGCGAGCGGCTGCGACCCCTCGTCCCTTGCCTCAGGGGAGAAGCTCGAAGCGCTATTCAACGCGATGATTGACGGTCTGGCGCTCAATCCAGTGATGCCGGCGGCGTGGCACCAGTTCCCCGGGCCGGGAGGATGGACGGGATACGTTTTGCTGGCTGAGTCGCATCTGGCGGTGCACACCTTTCCCGAGCATGGCACGCTGTGCCTGAACCTGTTCTGCTGCCGGCCGAGGGCCGCTTGGGCGTATGAAGGAGAACTGGCGGCGCGGTTCGGCGCGCGAAGCGTGACGGTGCGGCGGGTGGAAAGGACTACGGTGTGAGCGGCAAGACATCGAACTGCCCTGCGTGCGGCGCGCCGGTGAAGTTCGCCTGGTCGAGCGCGGTGCAGGCGGCGTGCCCATACTGCAAGGCGATTCTGGTGCGGCACGACGTGGACCTGGAGAAGGTTGGCGAGGTGGCCGACCTGCCGGAGGATGCGTCCCCGATTCAGATCATGACATCCGGGCAGTTGGACAACCTGGCCTTCACGGTGATCGGGCGGATCCGCTACGAGTGGGAGCAGGGCGGGTGGAACGAGTGGCACCTGCTGTTCAACAACCAGCGGTCAGGGTGGTTGAGCGACGCGCAACTGGAATACGCGGTGAGCATGGTGGCGGCGCCGCCGATCAAGCTGCCGGGGGCCAAGCAGATCAAACGCGGGCAGGCGTATCAGTTCAACGGCGCGGAGTTCGTCGTGACGCACAAAACCAAGGCGCGCTACATCGGTTTCGAGGGGGAGCTTCCGTTCAGGACCGATGACAGGAGCGAGATGGTGTTTGCCGATTTGCGGACCACGGACGGGCGGTTCGCCACCATCGACTATTCGGAAGATCCGCCGCTGTTCTTCGTAGGCCGTTTCGTGACGTTCGATGAATTGAAGCTGCAGGGTCTGAGGGAGTTCGAGGGATGGTAGCGGCGAAGCACGTCAGGAGCCTCTCGTGTCCGAGTTGCGGCGGGTTGATCGAGCTGCGCGCGATGCAGCACACCCGGACGGCGGTGTGCGTGAACTGCTGCTCGATCCTGGACGCGACGGCGCCATCGCTCAAAGTGCTCTCGAAGTTCGACGGGAAACTGCGAGTCATGCCTTTGATTCCATTGGGAACAAGGGGCAAGTTGCACGGCGCGGCCTGGGAAGTGATCGGGTTCCAGCAGCGGACGATCTACGTCGACGGCGTGGCCTATTCGTGGTACGAATACTTGTTGTTCAACCCTTACCGGGGATTCCGGTACCTGACTTACTACAACGGGCATTGGAACGATGTGGAGACGATCAGGTCCCTGCCCCTGTTCACCACGGCGAGCGGGCATCGCGCGGCTCAGTTCGGGGGCAAGACCTACAGGCACTTTCAGGCGGCTGAAGCGCACACGACGTTCGTGATGGGCGAGTTCCCGTGGGCGGTGCGCGTGGGCGAGACGGCGAAGTGCGACGACTACATCGACCCTCCCTTCATGCTGAGTTCGGAGACAAGCAGCGGGGAGGTGAACTGGTCGCACGGGACTTACCTGGATGGCCGCTTGGTCTGGGAAGCGTTCCAGTTGAGGGGCAGTCCGCCGGCGGCGTACGGGATCTTCGCCAACCAACCTTCGCCGTACAAAGGAAAACTGGGCTCGACGTGGCGGACCTGCGTTCTGCTGCTCATGCTCTGGGCCGGGGCGCTGGCGTGGTTCACGTTTTTCCGCGCGAACAAAGTGGTTTTCGAAAGCAGCTACAAGTTCAGCCAGAATCAGCCGGGGGAGCACTCGCTGGTCACGCCGGTGTTCGAGCTGCCTGGCGGGAAGTCGAACGTCAAGGTCGAATTGCGCACCGACCTGAACAATAACTGGGCGTATTTCAACCTGGCGCTGCTCAAGGAAGACGGATCGATCGGCTACGATTTCGGCCGGGAGATCAGCTATTACTTCGGACGCGACAGCGATGGCGCGTGGACCGAGGGCAGGGCGAAGGATTCGGTCGTGCTGCCTCGGGTCGAGCCCGGCAAGTATTATCTGAGAATCGAGCCGGAGATGGATCCGGAGGCGAGCCGGACGGCGGCCGCGGGGATGTCGATGAACTATGACGTGCGCGTGATCCGCGACGTGCCGCAGACGCTGTGGCTATGGCTGGGACTGCCGTTATTGCTGCTGCCGCCGGTCTGGCAATCGATTAAGTCGGCGAGCTTTGAAGGAAGCCGCTGGGCCGAGTCGGATTACGCTTCCGGATCGAGCGATTCGGATGACAGCGAGGATGACGACTGATGACGAACCTTTTGTACAAGGCTTACGGCGCGATCGTGCTGGGGATGATGGGTTTCGCTCAGTGGAGCGGCTTCTCGCTGAGCAATGTAAGCGAAGTGAAGAACATTCCGAAGTCGGTCCGCGAGAACCCGGGCGTTTACCGCTCGCACTACGGCTGGCTCCCACGATGGTTTGGAGGAAAGTAAAGCGTCATGCCGATGGATTTCCATGTTGGTGCGTTTGTCAACGCCCTGGTCTACGCGATTCTGGGCGTGGTGATTCTGATCGTTTCGTTCGTGGCCTGGGACAAGGTCACGCCTTATAATCTTTGGGCGGAGATCGTCGAGAAGCAGAACACGGCGCTGGCGATCTTTGCAGGGCTGATGGCTCTGGGAATCGCGATCATCGTGGCCGCGGCCGTTCACTAAGCGGCGGCCGATGGCGCCGATTCTCTTCCTGAGCGTCTTCCTCATCGCCGCGTGCGGGCTCATCTATGAGCTGATCGCGGGGACGCTGGCGAGCTATCTGCTCGGGGACAGCGTGCTGCAGTTTTCGACGGTGATTGGCAGCTACCTGTTCGCGATGGGGATCGGGAGCTGGCTTTCGCGGTTCGTCGTGAAGGCGCTGGTTGCCAGGTTCATCGCCATCGAACTGCTGGTGGGGCTGCTGGGCGGGTTCTCCTCGACGATTCTGTTTCTGGCGTTCACCTATACGGCGGGGTTCCGGCTGCTGTTGTACGGGCTGGTGCTGCTGATCGGCGTTCTGGTGGGGCTCGAAATCCCGCTGCTGATGCGGATTCTGAAGGAGCGGTTTCAGTTCAAGGACCTGGTGGCGAACGTGTTGACGTTCGACTACCTGGGGGCGCTGGGAGCGTCGCTGCTCTTCCCGCTGCTGCTGGTTCCAAAGCTCGGCCTCGTGCGGAGCGCGCTGCTGTTCGGGTTGATCAACGCGGCGGTGGCGCTCTGGTCGACGTTCCTGTTCCGGGAGCATCTGGGCGCGCCGAGGTTGCAGCGGGCGGTTTGCGCGGTGGTGGTGATTCTGCTGGGTGCGGGCGTGGCGGCCGGGGACTGGATCACGGACACGGCGGACGCAGCGCTCTACGCCGATGAGGTGATCCTGGCGCGGACGACGCCGTATCAGCGGATCGTGGTGACGCGATGGAAAGACGATTACCGGTTGTATCTGAACAGCCATCTGCAGTTCAGCTCTCGCGACGAGTACCGGTATCACGAGCCGCTGGTTCATCCGGGGCTTGCATCGGTCCCTGCGCCGAGGAAAGCGCTGGTGTTGGGCGGCGGGGACGGGCTGGCGGTGCGGGAGATGCTGAAGTATCCGCAACTGGAATCGATCACCCTGGTCGATCTGGATCCGGAGATGACGCGGCTGTTCAGAACGCATCCGCTTCTGAAATCGCTCAACGCGGGCGCGCTCTCCAGTCCGAAGGTCAAGGTGGTGAATGGGGACGCGTTCCCCTGGCTCGAGCGGGATGGCGGGATGTACGACTTTGTGGTGGCCGATTTCCCGGACCCGAACAACTACTCGCTTGGGAAGCTCTACACGACCGCGTTTTACCGCCTGCTCAAGCGGCACTTGAGCGCGCAGGGCGTCGTGGTCGTGCAATCGACCTCGCCGATGTTCGCGCGGCAGTCGTTCTGGTGCGTCAACGAGACGATGAAGCTGGCGGGCTTCAAGACCTACCCGTATCACGCATATGTGCCTAGCTTTGGGGAGTGGGGGTTCATTCTTGGCGCGCAGGGCGCCTGGCGGATGCCGGATCAACTGCCTGGCGGACTCCGGTTTCTGACGCCGCAGGGCCTGGCAGGATTGTTCCAGTTTCCGCCGGATCTGGCGCCGGTCGAGGCGGAGCCGAACCGGCTGAACGATCAGGTGCTGGTGCGGTATTACGACCGCGAGTGGCGCGAGATCGTGCGATGAGGCGGCGCGATCTGGCCCCGGCGCTCGTGGGGCTGTTGCCGAAGAGCGAGCGGAAGATCGAGGGGGGCTTCGCCCTGGAGGCGGCCGATACGGGTCATCGGCTGAGGGACCGGCAGCCGTACGCAGGGCCTCGTGAGCGGCGGAAGCAGGAAGTGGTGATCGTCGGGGGCGGCATCAGCGGGTTGGCGGCTGCGTGGAGGCTCAAGAAGCGCGGCTTCGACGATTTCGTCGTCCTGGAGTTGGAGGATCGGGCCGGCGGCAACTCCCGTTGGGGTGAGAACGAGGTGTCGCGCTTTCCGTGGGCGGCGCATTATTTGCCGCTGCCGGATACGGGAAACACCGTTGTCCGCGACCTGTGCGAGGAGTTGGGCCTGCTCCGGGGCGGGGAGTTCGACGAACGTTGGCTGTGCCATTCACCCCAGGAGCGGCTCTTTATCCACGGCCGCTGGCAGGAGGGCTTGGAGCCGCTGACAGGCTCGACGGCGGAAGACCTGCGGCAGATGAAGCGCTTTGACGAGCAGATGAAGGAGTTCGGCTCGACGGGGGCGTTCACGCTGCCGTTGGACCGCGGGCTCGAGAAAGCGGCGCCGGCGTTGCGGGCGCTCGACGGTCTATCCATGGCCGAGTGGATGCGGCGTGAAGGGTATTCGAGCGAACCTCTGCGATGGCTGGCCGACTACTCGACCCGGGACGATTACGGCACGCGCGCCGATGCGGCAAGCGCATTCGCGGGGATTCACTACTTCGCGTCGCGGCCCCATCAAGAGAAGGGCCCGCTGACCTGGCCCGAGGGAAACGGCTGGCTCATGGAGCGGCTGCTGGAGGCGGTACGCGGCCATGTGAGGACGGGGATGATGGTCAGGAGGGTGGCCAAGCAGGGCTTGCGGTGGCAGGTCTTCACGGAGAAGACGCTCTACGACGCAGGGCTGGTGATCTTTGCGGCCCCGACGTTTCTCGCCGGGTGGCTGGTGGATCCTCCTCCGCCGCGGTATCCGTTCGACGCGGCGCCCTGGCTGGTGGCGAATCTGACGCTGGACCGATGGCCGCGCAATCACGGTTTCGATTTCGCTTGGGATAACGTGATTTACCGGTCGCCGGCGCTTGGGTATGTCGTGGCGACACATCAGTCGTTGGCCTCGCGCCATCCCGAGACGGTCTGGACGTTTTACTGGGCGCTGGCGGACGGCAA
Organism: uncultured Solibacteraceae bacterium; assembly: GCA_964461075.1. GTDB lineage: Bacteria > Acidobacteriota > Terriglobia > Bryobacterales > Bryobacteraceae > JACADU01. The sequence goes on from CAYWST010000161.1 coordinate 5,532, forward strand.
CGCCGTGGATCAGCGGCGGATTCTGCTGGGCGGAGACTGGAACTACTGGAAGGAGAAGATCCTCAACGATCTGCAGCGGGCGCATCCGGACATCCGGCAGTGCGTCCGGCGAGTGGACATTTTCAGGATCGGCCACGCGATGCCGCGGCCCGGGCCGGGTTCGATGTTCAACGAGACGCGGCGCGCGCTCTGCCGGCACACGGGGACGCTGGTGTACGCCAACTCCGACCTGAGCGGCCTGTCGCTGTTTGAAGAGGCGGCCTATCGCGGCGTGTCGGCGGCGGACTATGTCTTGAGAAAGGCGTCGTCCACCGGCGGCCGGTAGGCGTTGGCGAGCCGGTTGGTCTTGTTGGCGAGAGCGGCGACGGCGAGCAACTCTCCGAGCATCTCCTCGCTCATGCCTTTGGCGCGAGCGGCGGCGGTGTGGGAATAGGTGCAGTATTCACAGCCGTTGGTGGCGCTGACGGCGACATAGATCATCTCCTTGACGAGGGGATCGAGCGCGCCGGGGGCCATGACCGTTTTGACCTCATCCCAGACCTGTTTGAGCAAGGCGGGGTGGTTGGCCAGCGCCTTCCAGAAGTTGTTCACGTCCTCGACGCCGCGGGTCGATTTGATGTCGTCGAAGACGGCGCGGACCTCAGGCGATGCCTGGTTGTACTCGATCAGGGCGACGGTGCTCATCGGATCAGGGAAAAGGCTTTTTTCATGGCGGCGGCGGTGGCGGCGAGGGCTTCCTCGGGCGGCATCTTGCGCAGCGGAGCGTTGAAGGGTTCGCAGCGCGCCGGGGCGTCGCAGCCAAGCTCGTTGAGGGTATTCAGGAAGCCGGCGATGTCGATGACGCCGGTGGCGCAGGGCAGCTCGCGTTCGCCGTCTTTCTGCTCGTCGAGCCTGCGGCCGGCGGGGGCGTCGTTCAAGTCGATGGAGACGATATCGCGATTAGCGAGAGTCTTCAGATCCGCAAGAGTTTCGCCGGCGGTGTACCAGTGCCAGCTATCGAGGACAAAGCCCATGTTGGGCCGGCCGATCTCGGCGATGAGCTCTTTCATCTCCTTCATGGTGTGAACGAAGGGGAACCGGCGGGCGGTCCATGAGGTCTTGGGGCCGACGTATTCGAGACCGAAGCGCTGACCGTGATCCTCGAGGACGCGGGCGACCTCGCGGAGGCGGGCGGCGTGCTGCTTCAGGTTTTCCATGTATGTGAGCTGATCGGAGGTGGGCGAAATCCAGGTAGTGACGCGGGTGACGCCGGCCTGCTGCAGGGCTTTGGCGCGGGCGGGAAGGTCGGCCAATCCTTTTCGAAACTCCTCGTCGGTGGTGCGGAATTGGACGGGCATCCCAGCGTTGCCCCAGACGATACCGCTCTGCTTCATCGCGCCGAGGAACTCGTTCACCGCGGAAGCAGGCTGGGAGGCGAGCCATCCGCTGTCGGCGCTGATGGACTCGAAGCCATGCCGCTTGGCATGCGCCAGGGACTCCGTCTGGCTGGCCTTGACGCCGATGGAGCCGCAGTCCAACTGAATGGTCATCTTACGATTCGCCGCAAGGAGGGCGGCGGCTGCCGGCATCATGGAGAAGTTGCGTCGGGTCATCGATGTTGTTCGTTCGCTCCTGCTGGGCTGGAGTCTATCGCATTCGCGCGGCGGAATCAGCGGTTGCTGCCGTTTCGTGCTCAAACTGCTATGCTGAAGAGGGATTTATGTTAGCGGACACTAATGTCAAAGCGAATCCTCTGCCTAAGGCGCGGCTGTCCAGTCCTGAGCGCCGGGCGGCGATCGTCTCCGCGGCGATGCAGCTTTTCGCGAAGAATGGGTTCAGGGGTACGACGACGCGGGAGATCGCGGCCGCGGTTGGCGTGAGCGAGCCGGTGCTTTATCAGCATTTCGCCGCGAAAAGGGATCTTTATACGGCGATTGTGGACCAGATGGTGTCCGATGTCGGGGTAGAGTTCGATGCCATCGTGCAGCATGTGAACGAGGCGACGAACCCGCGGGAGTTTCTTCTTGCGGTTGGCGCGGCGGTGGTGGACTGGTACACAACGCGAGGCGAGCACATCCGTTTGCTTTTCTTCAGCGCGCTGGAGGGACACGATCTGGCGGAGATCTGGCACGGTAAGGCGACGACGCAGTTTCTGCGACTGGTGGAGGGGGGCATCGAAAAGTGGCAGGGGCAGGGGCTGCTGCGGGTGGCGGATCCGGTGGTTGCGGCGCGTGCATTCATCGGAATGGTGGCGCACTACGGTTTGACCACCACGCTCTTTCAGATGCCCATTCCAGGATGGGGGCGCGAGACTGCGATCGAGCAATTTGTCGATTTGTTTCTAGGGGGCTTAAGCCTGAAGAACGCGGAGGAGCAAGGCGCGTGAGATTGCGAATGAGTTTCGCCGCGGCCGGATTGGCCGTATTCATGGCGGGCTGCGGCAGCAAACAGAATGCGCCCGCTGTGGCGGCGGCAAAACCGGAGCCGATTCCGGTGAAGACGGCCGTGGCGGAAGCGCGAACAGTCGAGCGGGCGATCATGGTGACCGGATCGCTGCAGGCCGACGAGGTGACCACGGCGAGTTCCGAGGTGGCGGGCCGCGTGGCGCAGCTTCATGCCGATTTCGGCCAGGCGGTCCGTAAAGGTCAGGTGATCGCCGAACTGGAACCGACCGAACTCGCGCTCCAACTGGAGCGGATCCGCGCAAGTCTCGCGCAGGCGATGGCGCGGGTGGGCATGATGCCGGGGCAGGAACGGATTCCCGATTCGACGCCGATGACGAGGCAGGCCAAGGCACAGATGGAGGACGCCAGGTCCAAGTTCGAGAATGCGGAGAAGCTGGTCAAGACCGGCGACGTGAGCCAGGAGCGATTTAACGAACTGGAAAAGCTATACCGGGCGAGGGTGGCGGCGTATGAGGCGTCGCTGGACGATCTACGGACTCAACTGGCGGCTGTGCGGTCGCTGCAAGCGGAAGTGAAGCTGGCGGAGAAGAGGTTGCGAGACGCGAAGATCGTCGCTCCCTTCGACGGAATCGTGCAGCAGAAGCACGTGAGTCCGGGACAGTACATCAAAGAAAACGTTGCGGTCTACACGCTGGTGAAGGCCTGGCCGCTGAGGCTGCGAGTGGATGTTCCCGAGAGCGCGGTGAGCAAAGTCCGTGTGGGGACGACGCTGCGGTTCACGACGGAGGCGGCGCCGGAAGCGGAGTTCCAGGCGGTGGTGAAAGAACTGAACCCAACGCTGGAGGCCAGATCACGAACGCTCACCGCGGAGGCGAGGCTGACTGGAACCGACAACCGGTTGAGGCCCGGTTCTTTCGTCCAGGTGAGGCTGGTGACGGAGCCGAAGGCTCCGGTGGTGGCCGTGCCTCGCGCGGCGCTTTATTCGGTGGCGGGATTGAACAAATTCTTCACGATCGAGGCCGGCAGGGCGAAGGAGCACAAGGTCGGCGAAATCCTCGGATCGAACGGTTGGGTGGAACTCCCCGCGGGGACCATTCCGGCCGGCGCAGTTGTTGCGGTTTCCAATATCCCGCTGCTGACCGACGGCGCCGAAGTGCGCGCCGCGGACCGGAGCTGAGGCCATCGTCTGAGAGGCAAGCATGCAGAAACTAGCAGAGGTGTGCATCCGCCGTCCCGTCTTCGCCACGATGCTCATTCTGGCGCTGGTGGTGGTGGGGCTCGACAGCTACCGGAAGCTGGGAGTCGACTATTTTCCGAAGGTCGAGTTCCCGTTCGTCAACATTACGACGACGCTGCGGGGCGCATCGCCGGAGGAGATTGAGAGCCAGGTGACCAAGCCTCTGGAAGAGGCGCTGAACACGATCAGCGGCATCGACGATCTGAACTCCATGTCGGCGGAAGGGATCTCGGTGATCACGATCGGCTTCGTGCTGGAAAAGGACCCGGAGGTGGGCGCGCAGGAGGTGCGGGACAAGATCTCCACGGTGCTGAACCAGTTGCCGCGTGACGTGGATCCGCCCGTGGTCGAGAAGCTGGCAACCGACGCGGCTCCGGTCTTGAATGTGGTGATTTCCGCCAATCGCGACTTGAGAGAGATCACCAAGATCGCCGACGACCGTTTGAAGAAGAACATCGAATCGCTGACCGGGGTCGGGCAGGTGCGGTTCGTGGGAGACCGGAAACGGCAGATTCAAGTGGAGCTGGACGGCGAGAAACTGTACAGCTACAACCTGAACATCGAGCAGGTGCGGGCGCAACTGGCGGCGCAGAACATCGAGATTCCGGGCGGGCGGATTGAGCAGGGCTCGCGCGAGCTGAGCCTAAGGACCATGGGGCGGGTGAGCCGGCCTGAGGACTTCAGCCGCGTCATTGTGGGGAATCTGAACGGCGCGCCGATCCGGATTGCGGATGTAGGCAAAGTGATCGACGGGTATGAAGAACCGCGCTCGCTGGCGAGGCTGGACGGGAATGCGGCGGTGGTGCTGCAGGTACGCAAGCAAGCTGGCACGAACACGCTGGATGTGATCGCGCGGGTGAAAGAGCGGCTTGAGGAGTTGAAGCCGGCTCTACCGCCGGATTTCAGAATATCGTTCGCGCGCGATCAGAGCGGCTTCATCCGGGCGGCGTTTCACGCCGTGCAGGAGCACCTTGTGCTCGGCGGGTTCTTCTCCGCGATCATCGTGATGCTGTTCATCCGCTCCTGGCGGTCGACGTTGATCGCGGCGATCGCGATCCCGACTTCGATCATCAGTACCTACTCGCTGATGCACGCGATGGGATTCAGTCTGAACCAGATCACCATGCTGGCGCTGACGCTGGTGGTTGGAATCGTGATCGACGACGCGATCGTCGTGCTCGAGAACATCTTCCGTTTCATGGAGGAGAAGAGGCTGCCGGCGATGCAGGCGGCGGTGGAAGGCACGCGGGACATCGGGCTGGCGGTGATGGCGACGACGCTGAGCCTGGTCATCATCTTCATTCCGATCGCGCTGATGCCGGGCATCGTGGGGCGATTCATGTCGAGTTTCGGCTACACGGCGGCGTTCGCGATCATGGTGAGCCTGCTGGTCAGCTTCACGCTGACGCCGATGCTGTGCTCGCGGTTCCTGCGGCCGAGCGATATCTCCCACGGGGCGACCAAGGCGGGCTGGTTCCATGACCTGCTCGCGACGCCTTACAAAAAGATGCTCGTCTGGAGCCTGGGCCACCGGTGGGTGATCTCGATTCTGGCGCTGCTGACGGTGGTCTCCATCGGGCCGATGATGAGCCGGATGGGGATCGACTTCCTGCCGCAGGAGGACCAAAGCGAATTCGAGGTGACGGTGCGGACGCCCGTGGGCAGTTCTCTGGACGGCACCACGCAGGTGATGGCGCTCATCGAAGAGGATTTGAAGACGCTGCCCGGCGTGCGGGACATGCTGACAACGATCGGCGCCGACATTCGCAAGCAGGTGGACCGCGGCTCGATCCTGGTGGAACTGGTGCCCGTGGAGCAGCGAAAACATACGCAGCGCCAGTTGATGGACATGGCGCGGGATAGACTGCGCAAGTACAAGGATGTCGTGATCGGCGTCCAACTTCCCAACCTGATTCAGGGCGCCGCGGACCGTGAGTATCAGTACTCGATCCAGGGGCCTGACCTGAACAAGCTGGACGAGTACGCGCAGCGGCTTCTCGCGCGGCTGCGGACATTGCCGGGGATGGTGGATCTTGACACCTCCTATGAGAGCGGGAAGCCCGAGGTCCGCATCAATATCAACCGCGACAAGGCCGCCGACTTGAACGTGAACGTGGCGCAGGTCGCCAATGCGATGCGGGTGCTGGTGGGCGGCGACGATCAGGCGACCACCTACAAGGAGGGCGACGACCGCTACGACGTGCAACTCCGGGTGAGCCAGGAGTTCCGCAGCTCGGCGCGGGCGCTCGAGCGCCTGTACGTTCCTTCTTCAACCCTGGGCAACGTGCCCATTTCAAACGTGGCCTCGCTCGAGGTGGGATCGGGTCCGGTTTCGGTGGACCGCTGGAACCGGCAGCGGCGGATCATGATCTCGGGAAACCTTTCGAAAGGCCTGGCCCTGGGCGACGTGCTGGACTTCACGGCCCGCGAGATCGCGGCGATGAACCTGCCCGCGGAGTACAGGCACGGGGCGATCGGACGCTCAAAGGAACTCGGGCGCGCGGTCACGAACTATCTGATCGCGTTTATGCTCTCGGTGCTGTTCATGTACATGATCCTGGCGGCGCAATATGAGAGCTTCATCGATCCCGTGACGATTCTCCTCAGTCTGCCTTTGTCTGTGCCGTTCGCCCTGCTGAGCCTGCTGCTGGCGGGGGAGAACTTCTCGATCATCTACACGTCGCTTGGCATTCTGGTGCTCTTCGGAATCGTCAAGAAGAACTCGATTCTGCAGATCGACCACATCAAGGCGCTGCGGCGGGAAGGGGTGCGGAAGACCGAGGCGATCATTCAGGGGTGCGAGGACCGGCTGCGCCCGATTCTGATGACG
>CAYWST010000162.1:0-11845 GCA_964461075.1 uncultured Solibacteraceae bacterium
CCAGATGCCGGCGTAACCGCCCATCATTCCCATTCCGCCCATCCCCCCCATCCCGCCCATCATCCCCATCCCGGCATAGCCGCCCATCATCCCCATCCCGCCCATGCCGCCCATCATCCCCATCCCGAACGGCATCGACGCCGCCATAAGCGGGTCGAGTTGCGAGAACAACATCATGATGCCCATCGCCAGCATGTAGGAGTTGCCGTACTTGACGCGGTAGGTGTAGCTGGTCGTTCTGCCCGCGGCCGCCTTCACCTTCAGATCGAGCCGGTTGATCCACTCCTGGACCTGATCGAAGACTCCTGGATTGGGGGCTACCGCGATCAGCGTGTTGATGCGGTCCACCGGCACGAACTTGACCGAGCTCAGTTCCTTGCTGAGCGACATCGACTTGAGCAAATCTCCCAACTCCTTGCTCAGTTCGCTCGGCCGCGAGTACTTGATGTCGAACAGCCGTACCCGCTGCTTGGCCAGCATGTCGGAATCGAACAGCGCAATCATGTCCATGGTTCTCTTCATCGACCGGCGCGAATCGAGCAGCAGCAGCAGGTTGGCCGGCGGGTAGCTCCATGCCTTGCCTTCCGGGCCCAGAAACTCGCCCATCAACTTCGAGAGCTCGTCGACGTTGGCGTACTTGAGGAAAACGAGATTGAGCATGGGCCGGTCGTCTTCCGGGATGCTCTTCACATCCAGCTCCGGCTTCAGCGGCATTCTCGCCAGTTCCGCCAGCGGCACGATGCGAAAGATGTCGCCGGTCTGAACCATCGCTGCGCCGTTGATCCGCAGGATCGTATCGAGCAGCGCCCGCTTGTCCATGTCTCGGACCTCGCCATACGTGTTGAGCGTGACGCCGCCGAGCGACAGCCGCTTGTCGAGAATGTAGTTGATCTTCAGGTCCCGCGCGAGGAAGTCGATCACCTCGGTCAGATTGACGTTTTGCAGGTTCAAGCCGCCGATCGTTGCCGCGGCGGGAGCCTGGACGGGGATCGGGGTGGACACGGGCGCCGCCGGCTTGGATGGATCCGCGGGCTGGCCCGCGGCCGGGGCCTGAGGCGGCGGAGCCTGCTGTGCGGGCGTCCCGAAGATCCGGGGAACGACCGTCGGCGAGGCCGCAGGGGGCGGCTGCCCCACGGGCGGAGCCTGCGCGAAAACGGGGAATTGGAACACGGCAAGCATCGCAAGCAGAAGGGCGATCTCAGGATGTCGGAATCGAACGAGTTTCACTGCGCAAGACCTCATCATTCGGTTGGTTACTTGACCGGGACCCAACGGCAGATCGTGCTGAAGGGTGTGCGGACCGTCGCTTTCTTATAGCCGTTCACAATGGTTCCATCAGGCGTGTTGTCGCCGGGTTTGCACTCGCGCTGCCCCAGGCTGTCGGCGGTGTCGCCCATGACCCCTCCGCCCGAGCCCGCCGACGATGGGCCCGTCACGGAGACGACCGAGGCTCCCTGCGAAGCCGAAGCCGTAGGCACGGGCGCGGGCGCCGGAGCCGGCGCCGCGGCTCCCTGAGCCGGCTGACTGCCCTGCGTTTCCACTCTCTTCTGGATCAGCTCCGCGTAACTGACCGGAGCCTGCTTGCCCTCCCAGTCGAAAACCAGGCCCGACTCATCCACCGCAATCAGCTTGAACGGCCCCACTTCATCGCCGACCTTGTAGCTCTTCTGAGACAGACCGGCGACGGAGAGGATCACGCGCGGACCCTCGCCGAAGTTCATCATGCCGTGATAGGCCGGAAACGGCGGCATCGGCTTGGGAGGAGCGACTTCCACAATCACCGTGGGATTGCGGTCCTGGCTGAACGGGAGCGTCGCGGCGACCTCCAGATAGGCCGATGCCTGAATCTGCGGCGGATCGGGCGGCAGCGTCAGAATCGGTGGAGGCGGCTGCACCGCCTTTCTGGAAAGAAACTGCTGCTGCCTCAACCGGGTTGCCTTATACTGCCGGATCATCTGCCAGCACGACAGGCCGATGGCCGTCAGGAGAAGCAGGTTCAGCAGCAGCAGGCCTCTTCTCAAAACGAAGCCTCCTTGCGCGCCGGAGCGAGCGGACGGGGGACGATCGCCGTCACAGTCAGCCGGGCCGGGACCGTCTTCTGTTTGCCGGTCACCTGCGAAAGCGAAACGTCATTGAGAGCCAGCAGTTCGGGCTGATTGCCCAGATCCGCAATCATGTTCAGGATCTGCTCAATGCCGGCCTCGAACTGAACGGTGACTCCCACTTCGGCATAGGCGTCGTTCAGGGCCCGGACGTCCCGGAATTCGCCGCCGCGGAGGCTCAACGGAGGCTGCTGAGAACGGCCGACGCGCCGCACGATCTCCAGCAGCCGGGCCTGCGCCTGGGCTGGCGTGTCCGCGGTCACAATCCCCTTCTCCCTCCGGGCCAACTCATCCTTGGCCTTCTTGAGCATCTCCTCGCGCCCGGGCACGGCCGCCGCCTGCCTGGATAGCCTTTCGAGCCGCTTCTCCGCCTGGGGAACCAAGGGCAGCGCCCGCCGCCTGCCCGGAACCTGCTCCGGCCAGAAATAGACGACGCTGAAAACGACCAGGGCGATTCCCAAAGCGATCAGCGCTCTCCGGTCCCGCTCGGAGATGTTCAACGGCGGCATCAGAACGCGCCCCCGTCACGCCGCGCGCGGATTCGGAAGACTTCGTTCGATCCCGAACGGCCCAGCGGCATCGTAAACTCGCTCCCGCTGAGCCTCGGGCTTTCATCCAGCTTTTTGAGCAGCCCGTCGGTGTTCGGAACTTCGCCGCTCACGCTCACCATCCCGCGGTCGAAGGCGAGCGCGGAGAAGAACGCCGGGGGCGGGAACGCTCGCGTCACCTCGAGGATCAGATCCAGATCGGCTCTGGTCCGCTTTTTGTATTGATCGAGGAAGTGAATGCGCTCAACCACCGCCGCGGCTTCCTTGTCCATCGCTTCGACCTTGCCCGCCGCCGGAGCGACGAGAGCGATCCGGCGGTCCAATTCGTCCAGGTAACTTTCCCGGAGCCATGCGCCCATGTATGCCCAGCCGCCGAGCACGATCAGAAGAAGAGCGCCCAGGACAGCGGTCGGAATCCAGAGCAGCCGCGAGGGGACAAACCGGAGTTCCGCTGGCCAGAGGTTCAGCGGCGGCGCGAATCGAGGCTGAGCCGCCGCCAGCGCGGCCGCCCAAGACCCCGAGCCGCGCCGCCTGCCCGTCTCGGAGAAGTCGAAGTCGTCCGGCGCGGACGTCCAGCGCGGCAGTAGATCCCCGATCGCCGGGACTTCCGCCGGCGGCTCCATCCGCAGTTCGGCGCTCGCGAGCGAACACGCCCGCGCTTGCGGTGCGGGCATCGACGCCGAAAACAGGGGCCTCGACGGACTCTCCCCATAAATCTCCGTAAAACCGGAATCGCCCGCATCCGAATTCACTACGGCGAGCACGCCTGAGGCAGGCGGCTCGCCGTAGATCCGCATCGAGGAAAAGTAAGCCGAGGCGGCCAGGGTCATTCCGCTCAGCTTGATGCCTGCTTCGGCGAAAAGCGCCGCATATTCGTCGATCACGCGCTTCTCGGCGATGGCAACGGCATAGTGGGCCGAATCGCCGATCCGCCTCCAGTCGACAACCGCTTCATCTTCCTGGAAAGGATGCAGGCCGTCCAACTGAAACCGGATCGCCGCCGGTGCGTCCTCATCGGCAACCCCTGGCAGCGCCACCGTGCGCAGCAGCGCCTGCTCTCGTGGAAGGATCGCCATCGCCGGGATGGGACCCGTTTTTGTCCTCTCCAGCAGTTTCTGATATTCCGCGCCCCATTCCGAGGCGGGGCGGTTCCGGAAGTCCTCGATCACCATCCAGGCCAGCAGCTTCGGACCTGCGGGCCGCAGACGCGCGACATAGACCGTCAGGTCCCCGGGGCCGATCACGATGCCGGCGCCCGTGCCGAATCGGAAGAGCGGCCTCAGCCAATCTGGGATCATTCGAGCCATCGGTTTACTTCCGGACCGGGAACGGCGTTCTCCTGCCAGGCCAGAACGCGGGTCGCGGTGGGCGAATCCCTATAGTACAGTTGCACGGTCATCGCCACGCTGCGGCGCACATCCGAGAGCTTCCCGTCCGCCCTGTAAGGGCGCGCCGTGGCGCGGATCGTGTAGATGTTGTCCCCGCCCAGCCGGACCCTCCCTGCGGCCGGCCCGAGCAGAGCGGCGACCGCATTGAACCTCTCCGCTGTGATGGGCCCCATCAGGCGAAGCCGCTCCACGGCCAAAGCGCCCTGCATCGGCGCGCCCGCGGCGATGAGCGCCGGGACGGCCGCCGTATTGATATCCAGTTGCCGCCCTGGCTCCGTATAAACGGTCAGGCAATCCCGCAGACCGGGACGCGGGGCCAGCCTCCCCTCCGGCGTGCGCGTCCACCCGCCGTAGAAGAGGTCTGGAGTCATTCCGGCCACGTTCATCAGTTCGTCGATCTGTTGTACAGACGCATGCGGCGCCCGAAAAGACGGATTGCGCCGCAAGTATAAAGCGTCAAACGGGGAAAACAACCCCATCGGCGAGGGCGCCCGCCAGTCGATGATGGCCTGCGCCACTTGGATCGCCGCCTGCCGGTTCAGCCCCAGGGCCATGTTCAGCGCCGTCAGCTCTTGCAGGGAGGCCCCGTTCACATTGAGACGCGACGACTCCGGAATCATCTCAACCAGCGCCTCGCCGGACTGAAATCCGAACCGCAGATACGGCATGCCCACCCGCCAGAAGCGCGGCCGCCCGTCCGGCCAAGCGAACGAGCCCTGAAGCCCGTAGACCATGTGGTTCAGCGCTCTCTCGGCGGCGCCCGCGGCCAACATGCCCGCCCGCGTCGCCTCCAGAGCCGAGCTCGTCCGCTCCACCTCGGTCCGGGCCTTCATCGAAACCGCCAGCGCGATGGCCGAAAGCGCCGCCCCCAGCCAAAGGACTGTCAGCAGAGCCGATCCCCGGCGCGTGTCATCGCGGAACAAAGGCTTCTCCAGGCGGCATCGATATTCGAATCCTCCCCGTAAACTCCACCGGGCTGAATGACGAAGCCTGGTCCGCTCTCTGCCGGAACTCCGCCCGGATCGCGACGGGCCAGACATCCATCAGACTCCAGACGGATACCCACCGCGGAGGCCGGTCGTCCCGCGCCGGCTCCAGATACGAAAGTCTGCCGTTGTCCAGCTTGTCGGCAAGCACGAACGTGCCCTCCCGGGGCGCGGGAGGGGGGAAACCTAGCAGCGTCAGCCCGGAAAAGGAATCGCGAACCGGCGGCATGCAGAGCAGCCCGGCCGATGGAGCGCCCGCGTAAGGATACTCGTTCAGCAGCAGTCGCACGCCCTGTCCGCCTTCCCCGGGCGCGAAGAACCACTCGACGATGCGCGGCCCTCCGCGGGCGGCGCCGGTCAGCGAGTATGTGGTTACGAATCGCGTGACGCTCGGCGCGCCTTGGAAGAACGGCGCATCCACCCGTTGTCCCACGGCGATCCCGCAGGGAGCGATGACCGGCAAGAACCCGGCGACCTGCTGTTCCAGAATCCGCTGCACGCCATCGTTTCTGCGCGCCGCGGCGATGCGCCTGTCGCTCGCCTCCATCGTTCGAATGCTCTGCCCCAGCGTCCCGGCGAGCCCCCCGGCCAGCAATGCAGCCAGACTCACCGCGATCAGCACCTCCACCAGCGTCATGCCCCGCTGCGACCGCCCGCGAGTCATCTCTTGATCGCCTCCAGCCCCGCGCCTCGCAGGAAGAGCTCGCTGTCCACCGGTGTCACGATCGCCGAGCGAAACGTCTCAAACCGCTCCACGCGCTCTTTTCCGCCGCGGCGAACCCAAACCTCCAAAGCGATCCGCTCGAGCATCCTCGCTCCCGGTTCGGGAGCCGCTGGCGGCATCGCCGCCGATTCGTAGGGCGACACCGTGGCGCGCCACCCCGCTTCTCCTCCCGGAACCCATTCCGGGGGAAACCGGCCCTCCACGACCTGGGACTTCGGCAACTGCCGGTTCAACGCCAGAGCGTCCATCTGACGCCGGGCCAGCAGCGCAATGCGGCCTGCGTCCTGCGACCGGATCTCCGTGTTGACCGCCGATTGCAGCGCGCTGAACGCGCCCACGACCACGAGCCCCATCAGCGTCATGGCCAACAGCACTTCCAGGAGCGTGAAGCCGGCGTCGCTCTTCATCGGTTCTCTTCCTCGCCCGCGGCGCGCACCGAGGGCGAGCCCGTGATCGGATCGAGACTGATCACGCGGCGCGCATGGCGCGCGCTCTCGAGCTCGATCTTCAAAGCGGGCCAGCCCGCCCCCGGCATCAGAACGAACCGGCGCGGCGCGTTCTCTTCGTCCGCCGCCGGATCCTGTGTCAGGCGCGGCTCAACGCCCGCGATCGTTACTCCCTCGTCCAACGTCAGGCTGGCGCCGTCGCTGGCGCCCGCTCCAGCCACGGTCATCTTTCCTGCTTAGGAATCGATCACCAACTCCACCGGCTGCTGCTTCCGCTCAACGTGAATCGCCGCCCGGGCGATCAGCGAAGCCACCGAGTCGGCCGCGGAGCGGAGCCGGATGCTGTCCAGCGCATTTGACGCCGCCGGCCACACGATGGAACTCATGATGCCGATGATGGCCAGCACGATCAGCATCTCCAACAGGGTGACGCCTCGCCGGCGCCAGCGCCGGTCCATCCTACTTCGACTTCCAGCTGACAATGTCGGAGTTCATCGCCTCCCCGCCAGGCGCCCCGTCGGCCCCCAGCGAGATGATCTCCGGCGCGTCCGGAATCGGACCTCCGGGGAACTTGTAAACGTAGGGCCGGCCCCACGGGTCGTTCGGAACTTCCTGCTGAAGATACGGCCCCGCCCAGTTGGGCACGTTTTCGGGCTTGGTCCACAACGCTTCCAGGCCCTGCTCGGTCGTCGGGAACGTCCCCGTGTCGGCCTTGTAGCTCGTCAGCGCATCCATGAACTTCGACATCTGCATCCGGGCCGCCGTCGTGCGGCCCTTGTCGGTCATATTGAACACGCGGGGCCCGACCACCGCCGCCAGAAGCCCGATGATGGTGAGCACCACCAGCATCTCGATGAGCGTGATGCCCCGGCGCCGGCGTTGTTGCTTTCTTCTGCGGTCTTCCATGGTTCTTGTCCTTCCATTGGTCATCTTACAGGGCCATCTCGTTCAGGCCTGTGATCGCCAGCAGCATGCTGAGAATCAGCGCGCCGACGGCCACGCCCATTGTCAGAATAATGAGCGGCTCGAACAGCGCCGTGAACCGCTTGATCGCCGCCCTTGTGTCGGCATCGTAGATCTCAGCCGCCCTCATGAACATCGCGTCCAGCCGCCCCGTCTCCTCGCCAATCGAGAGCAGGTGAGCCGTGAGCGGAGGAAATGCGCCGGTCCGGCCCAGAGGTCCGGCCACGCCCTCGCCCCGCTTCACCCCCTGTGAAACGATCTCCAGCGATTCGGCCATTCGAAGATTGGTCATGATCCCGCGCGATATGTTAATGCTTTGAACAAGCGGAACTCCGTTGGAGATCAGAGTGCCCATCGCGCGGGCGAACTGTGAGGTCTGCGCCTTCCTCAGCGCGTCTCCCAGCAGCGGCAGTTTCAGCCGGACGGTGTCCCACCACATGCGGCCTTCCGCGCTCCGGATGTAATAGCGGAAGCCGATCGCCGCCAGAATCAGCCCGAGCAGCGCCCACGGCCCGTATGTCCGAACGGCCGCGGAGAGATCGATCATGAACTGCGTCATCGGCGGCACCTTCGCCGAGCTCGCCGCAAAGGCGGTGGCGAACTTCGGCACCACGTAGTACAGCAGAACGAAGATGGAGCCGAATCCAACCAGCGAAAGAAGCACGGGATAAACCATCGAGCTGACGACATATCCCCGCAGCTCGTCCCGCGTGCGCTCGTATTCGCTCAAACGCTCGAAGATCGCCTGCAGCGAACCCGACGCTTCACCGGCGCGCACCATGTTGACGTAAATGTCGGCGAAATAGTCCGGCCGCGCGGCCAGCGAATCCGCGAAGCTCTTGCCGCCCTTGAGCGTCCTCAGCACGTCCGAGACGACCGAGCGGAACTCCGCGCGCTCGCTTAATTCCGCCGTGATCCCGAGCGCTCTGTCCAGCGGCACGCCCGCGTTCAGCAGCGTCGAGATCTCCTGCGTGAAGAAGAGCACGTCTCTACGCTTCCCGAAGTTGAATTTCGGCAGCGAGAGATCGCGCGACTTCTTCTCCGGCGCCGCGCCGATGTAGAGCGGCGTCAGCCCCTGCTTTCGAAGTTCTCGCGCCACGCGCTTCTCGTCTTCGGCGGGAACCGAACCGGTGCGCACCTTTCCGTCGGATGCCACGGCGCGGAAATGGTAGGGCGTGACGGCCATGGGCTAGAACTCCTGCGTCACGCGCAATACTTCGTCCGCGGTCGTGACGCCTTGCGAAACCTTGAGCCAGCCGTCTTCCCGCAGCGTGCGCATCCCGTTCTTTCGCGCCTGCACGGTCAGGTCCGCCGCGTCCGCGTTGCCCATGATCAGCTTCCGGATCGAGTCGTTCAGCTCCATCAGTTCGAAGATGCCGATGCGGCCCTTGTACCCCGAGCCGAAGCACCGTTCGCAGCCGGCGCCGCTGAAGTGCGGAATGGTCTCTCCGGCCGGCGTCAGCCGCGTCCCGTCCTCGCGTTTGCAGAACGGGCAGATCACACGCACAAGCCGCTGCGCCAGAACCGCCACCAGCGACGAACAGATCAGATAGTTCTCCACTCCCATGTCAGTCAGCCGCGTAATCGCCGACGGCGCGTCGTTGGTGTGCAGCGTCGAATAGACGAAGTGCCCGGTCAGCGCCGAGCGGATGGCCGTATCCGCGGTCTCGCGGTCGCGGATTTCTCCCACCATGATCACGTCCGGGTCCTGCCGCACGATGTGCCGCAGGCCTGTCGCAAAAGTCAGCCCGATCTGCGTGTTCACATGGATCTGATTGATCCCGTCCATCTGGTATTCGACGGGGTCCTCGATCGTAATGATCTTCTTGTCCGATTGATTGATCCGCTTGAGCGCCGAATACAACGTGGTCGATTTCCCGCTGCCCGTCGGTCCGGTCACCAGCAGGATGCCGTGCGGCAGCGCCGTGAAGTACTCCATCCGGTTCAGCATCGAGTCGTCGAAGCCGAGGTTGCGGAGGTCGTAAAAGTCGCCCGCCGAACGGTCCAGCAGCCGCATGACGACGCTTTCCCCATACAGCGTCGGCAGGGTGGAAACGCGCAGATCCACCTCGCGGCCCAGCGTCTTCACCTTGATGCGGCCGTCCTGCGGCAGCCGGCGCTCGGCGATGTTCAGCTTGGCCATGAGCTTGAGACGCGAAATGATGGCCGCCTTCAATTCCTTGGGCGGCTGCTCCTGATCGTGCAGCACGCCGTCGACCCGGAAACGGACACGGAAATCCTTTTCGAAAGGCTCGATATGGATGTCCGAGGAGCGCTTCTCCACCGCCTGCGCGATCATGGCGTTCACCAGCCGGATCACCGGAGCCTCGCTCGCCATATCGCGTAGCTGCTCCAGATCCGCTCCGGCCGCTTCGTCATCGCGCGCCAGCTCGTCTTCCTCTTTGGCTTCCTCCCCGAAGTACCGGTCCAGCGATTCAAGAATCTCCGACTCCAGCGCGATCTCCGGCCGCGGCGTCAACCCCGTGGCCGACCGGACCGCGGCCATCGTCTCGAAATCGAGCGGGTCGGCCATGGCCAGTACCAGTTGCGCGCCCTCCATCCGCAGCGGCAGCGCCTTGGATTGCCGCAGAAACCGCCCGCTCAGGCGCTCCGTTTCGGGCGTGACCGCCGGAGGGCCTTCAATCTTCGCCACAGGAATCTCGAGCTGCTCCGCCAGCGCCGCCAGGACGTCCCGGTGGGAGACGAAGCCGAGATCGATCAGAATGCGCCCCAGCTTGTCGCCGCGCTCGCGCTGCAGTTCGAGCGCCCGGTCCAGCTCCTCCTGCGAGAGCTGCCCGCGTGCGATCAGGATTTCGCCGATGCGCATCGAGAGAGAGAAACCTCTACCTTCTATTCTTCACGCATCTGAACCAGCGTATCGAGCGCCGATTTCGGCTGTCTGTTCTGCGCCACTTCAAGCAGCTCCGCCCGGCGCGCCTGCATGGTGATCGACTTGGGCAGCCCCGTCGTATCCTCCCATTTGTTGTTGATGAACGTGACGCCCAGCACGACGCTCTCCCCTGGCGGGAGCGTGTCGAGCGAGGCCGCCGAAGCCAGCAGCATCTCCTTCATCAACAGCTTCATCTCCGGCAATCGCTTCAGCTTGGCCGTGCGGATCTGCGTCACTTCTTCCTTGGTCAGCCTTGGCCGGAACGGAGTCAGGATCGGCCCCTGAATCAGCCCCACCTCGGCGGTGAACACGGCCCCAAAGCCCGGCAGATAGATGCCCCGCGTCAGCCCGAGCAGGTCCATCGGCTGGGAGGGGTTGAACCGGGAGAGCTTTTCATCAAGACTCCTCTCGATCGCCGCCAGATCGTCGCGGCGCGGCTGCGTCTTCTGCCCGGCAAGAGGCGCGGCGAGGACCGCCGCCAGCATCACGAAAGCGAGTCGCATCAATCATCCCCTCCGTAGCGCGCCGCGGCGCTCTGGATCACAGCCAGCCGCCGCTCGATCAGGCTGAACGCCGATTCGATATTCTTCAGATCCTCGCGGCTTTCCACCCTCCGCTCGAGCGAAGCCAGCCGGGTCTTGTCCAGCGCGTCCACCCGCTGCTCGAGTCCGGCCAGCAGACTCTTCACTTTCGCATCCACCGCCTGCTCGACCGCGGCGTTCAGCGCTTCAGGCAGCCGCCTGGCCACCTCGCCGGCGACACGCTGCTCGAATGCGGCCCTATCCTCCGGAGCCGGCACAGCTTTGCCTTGAACCGTCCAGCCGTGAACGAGAATCGCCGCCGCCAACATCGCGGCCGATGCGAATCCCAGTTGCGGCCCCGACCGCCAGAAGCGCTGCCACCAGCTCGTCTCGAACACCGGATCGGAAACGAATGCAATCCGGCGCGGGATCTCCCTGTCCGGACTCAATCGCAGTGCGGTCACCGTCAAACGGGTCTCTTCGAGCCGGGCCGCGCATGCCGCACACCCCGCCACATGCGCCTCCGCCTCCTGGAGCGCCGGACCGCTCAGCTCGCCAACCGCCAGATCCCTGGGATCAAAATCGCCGCACTTCATGGCTCATCCCTCCAATGGGGCGCCGGTCCCCTGCACCGCCGGACCGAGGATTTGTTTCAGCTCTTCGAGCGCCGTATACACGCGGCTCTTGAGCGTTGAGGCCGGACAGTTGAGAATCTCGGCCATTTCGTCGAACTTGAAGCCTTCGTAAATCTTGAGCACCACTGCTTCCCGCTGTTCCGCTGTCAGCTTCGCCAAGGCAGCTTCCACTGCGAGCGAAACCTCAACCGGCGCCATCCGCCCGCCCTGGGCCGGCGGAACCACGTCAGCCAACTCGGCTTCCGGTCTCCGTCTCCGCACCAGGCTGATCGCTTCGTTGTGCGCGATCCGGTAAAGCCAGGGGCTGAAACGCGACGGATCCTCAAGTCGAGGAAGCGATTGCCAAGCCTTCAGGAACACGTCCTGAGCCACGTCCATGGCATCCTCCTCCCCTCCGCACAGGCGCCGCAAATAGTTGAAAATGCGCTTCTCCCAGCGTGTGATCAGCACATTGTAGGCGTCCACCTTGCCCTGGCGGGCCGCAAGGACCAGGTCGCGGTCGTCGGCTTCCCGGAAGATCAACTGCCTGACTCCTGTGGTTCACTTCGCTGTTCGCTGCGCTGACGGTCATCCATACAGACGCCGGGCGTCTCGGAAAAGACGATGCCGCCTTCCGGCATCGCCACGGGCTGAAACAAGGAT
>CAYWST010000163.1:0-9110 GCA_964461075.1 uncultured Solibacteraceae bacterium
CCCACGCGGCAGCGTCGCCGAAGCCATGGCGGTGCGCGACGGCAGGATCGCGTTCGTCGGCAGTGCGAAGGACGCGAGGGCGCTCGCCGGGCCGAAAACGGAAGTGGTGGATGCCGGCGGAAGGCTCGTCCTGCCGGGGTTCAACGACTCGCACGTTCACTTCCTTTCCGGGGGATTCCAACTCGCCAGCGTGGACCTGAGAGATGCCGGATCGAGAGACGAATTCTCGAAGCGCATCCGTGAGTTCGCCTCAAAGCTTCCCGGCGGCCGGTGGGTCACGGGCGGAGACTGGGACCACGAACTCTGGCCCGGCGCGCCGCTGCCTCGAAAAGAGTGGATCGACCAGTGGACCAGACAGACCCCGGTCTTCGTCAACCGCCTCGACGGGCACATGGCTTTAGCCAACTCGCTGGCGCTTAAGATGGCCGGTGTCACGAAGGAAACCGCGGACCCGCCTGGCGGCGTCATCGTACGCGACCGTGAGTCCGGGGAGCCGACCGGCGTGTTGAAAGACGCAGCGATGGGGCTCGTCTACCGCGTCATTCCCGCTTCGACCTTTGAGGAAAAGCTGGAGGCTGCGCGCGCGGCGACGCGCCACGCCGCTTCGCTGGGGGTGACCAGCGTGACCGATGTGAGCGCGGGCGCCGACCATGGTGTGTATCAAACCCTTCTGGAAAAGGGCGAATTGCTGACACGCATCTATGGAGCCTGGCCTCTGCCCCGATGGCAGGATCTCGCGCGCACCGGCGTTCGCCGCGGCTTCGGCGGGCCCATGCTCAGGATAGGCGCGCTCAAGGGTTTCGCCGATGGCAGCCTCGGCTCGGCGACGGCGCTGTTCGACGAGCCGTACGCCGACGACGCTTCAACGTCAGGAATTCCGAGCGACGAGATGGTGGACGCCGCAGCAATGCAGGCGCGGATCACTGGGGCGATGCGCGCGGACCTTCAACTCTGCCTCCACGCGATCGGCGACAAAGCGAACGGAATGATTCTCGATATGGTCGAGCGGGCGGCGAAGGAGACGCGCGTAAGCGGATCGAGGGCCCGCATCGAGCATGCGCAGCACTTGCGGGCTCGGGACATCCCGCGATTCCGCGAACTCGGCGTCATCGCCTCGATGCAGCCGTATCACGCCGCCGACGACGGCCGATGGGCGGACAAGCGCATCGGGAAGAAGCGCGCGGAGACGACCTATGCGTTCCGTTCGCTGCTCGACGCGGGCGCCGTCCTGGCCTTCGGATCCGACTGGACAGTCGCGCCGCTCGATCCGCTCAAGGGCGTCCAGGCCGCGGTGACAAGAAGAACGATTGACGGGAAGCACCCCGGCGGATGGGTACCCTCGCAGAAGATCACCGTGGAAGAGGCCGTGCGCGCCTACACTTCGGGCTCGGCGTACGCGGAGTTTACGGAAAGAGAGAAAGGAACGCTCGAAGCCGGAAAACTCGCCGATTTCGTGGTGCTCTCGAGAGACATCTTCACTGTGGCGCCGGAGACGATCGAACAAACAAGAGTGCTCATGACCGTGGTCGGCGGGCGCGTCGTCTACGAGGCCGCGGATCAGAAGTTGAGCCGGAGCGCCAACTGAATCCTGCGCGGGCTGCGCGACGAGGTGGGCTCGAGGAACAGCGGATCGATTTGAACTCCGGCAGCGTCGTAGCGGCCCTGCTGGGAGATGCCGGAAAACTGCGTGTGGTTGAGCGTGTTGTAGGTTTCGAAGCGGATCTGCAGCGTGCGGCGTTCGGCGAGTTTGACCTGACGGTACATCGAGATGTCGATGTTCGCGAATCCTGGGCCGCGGAGGATTCCCACCCCGGCGTTGCCGAAAGTGCCGCGCTCCGGCGGAGCGAATCGCTCCTTTGTGGGCAGAGTGGGGTCGGGAAGAACCACAACTCGCGCGCTCTCGTTCGGCGTTCCGGTGATGTCGATGCCATTGACGAGGGCATAACCGGGGGTAAAGGGCGCTCCGGAAACAAACCGGCCGATGGTGGAGAGTTCCCATCCGTCGGTGAGGTATCCGAGCTTTCGATTGCCCAACGCCTTGCCCGCGCGGGGAATCTGGTAATAAGCCCGGATGCTGGCAACATGGGTCCGGTCATAGTTGAGCGGCCCGTAGTTGCGTTCGCGCGGGTCGAAGAAGGCGGAGACGGTGGTCGTATCGGTGGAGGCGGCCCCGAGGACTTTACTGAAGGTGTAGACGAAACCGACGGATAGACCGCGGCTCATGCGCTTGTCGAAATTCACGATCAGCGAGTTGTAGTTGGAAGTGGAGGCGAATTCGAAGAGATTGATGTTGCCAAAGCCCTGCATTGGGCGGAGGAAGTTGTCGGGCAACGGCCGGGTGGGCGCGGTGGGGTCGCGATTCTCGGGGTGAATGTCGACGTGCTTCGCGCCGATCGGCACGGGGTTGAGGTTGCGCTGCCAGAGCAGATGGCGGCCAAGCGAACCGGCGTAGGAGATGTCGAGGATCATCTGCCGGGCCAGTTGCTGCTGAATCCCGAAACTGTAGTTGTAGACGGTGGGCGGCGCGTGGTGGCCGATCATGGAAGTCGTTGTCGCGTTCGGGGCAAGAATTCCTTTGCCTGCGGCGTCGCCGAGGTTTTCGAGATAGCCATAGTAGACGCTGGGCGTTGAGATGGTGGGCGGGTTGCTCAGCAGACCCATGGTCGGATTCCCTTGAATACGGTCGAAGAAGACGCCGCCGCCGCCGCGGATCGCCGTGCGCCCCCGGCCGAAGGGATCCCAGGCGAAGCCGACGCGCGGCGCGAGACTGACGGAGGGCATGGTGTAAAGGCCCCGGGGCCAGTTGTTGATTCCGCCGATCACCATGCCGTTGGCCGGGTCGCCCACGCCGGGCACAAACGTGCCGATGAGGCCCTCAGGGTACGTCTTGCCTGTCAGCGGGTCGAGCGCGACTTTTTTGTTGCGGTCGTCAAAGGCTGGACGCAGCAGAACCGGCGCTTTCGCCGGATCCCAGTATTCGGGGACGAAACTGGCCAGTTGCTTGCGCGCGTCGTACTGCGGATGGTCGGCGTAGATGCGGACTCCGTAATCGACGATGAGTCCTCTGCGAACCCGCCAGGCGTCCTGGATGTACGTTTCGAAGTTTGAGAACCTGAACTGGCCCTGAAGCCTTGCATTGGCTTCCGAGTAGTTGAGATACGAGCCGATGAGGGCGTTGGAGTAGGCCCAGTTTGTGTCGACGGGATTGTTGCGGTTGCGGTCGAAGGCGACCGCGCCGCGGGTGGCGACCGACGCGCTTTGGTCTTTCCGTGTCCGCTCAAAGTAAGCGCCGAACTTGAGCGTGTGGCTTCCGGCGATCTTAGTGAAGTTCTGAACGATCGAGAAGATGGTGTTCGAGTTGTAGTACGGGATCCCGTTGCTCATCGACGGATTGGCCGCATTGGGAACGCTGCCGAACGTCATGTTCGGGATGTAGCCGTCAGGGTTGAGGCCGGGATTCCACTGTGGAATGTCGATTCCCGTAGCCTTCCGCGAAACGTGATCGGGCTCGCCGGGATAGAACGTAAGTTTGTTCTGGCTGACACCGAAGATCGTCTCGGAGAACATGGTCGGGCTGATGGAGTAAGTGGAATAGGCGGTGGCTCCGCGGCCGGGACGCCGGTAGACCGTCGACGTCAGCGGGAAATTGACGTTCCCGTTGACCCACACGCCGAAGGGCGGCTCCTGCTGTTCGATATTGTGATTGACGCGAAGGTAGGCCACCCAACGCTGGCTGATGTTGTAGTCGACGCGCGCGATTTCGGTGCGGCGCGGATAGGGCCCGCTCAAGGCGCTGATGTAATTCCATTGATAGCGGCGCGAGGGGTTGGGATCCACAAAGTTCGGCATCGGGAAGAGGTTGAGGATCGCCTGGCCGATCTTCGAGTGGCGGCTTGCCGGAATGATGTTATCGGGGAAGGGCGTCTGGTTGGCTTCGGGATCGTAGATCGTCTGCCGCCGCCCGTTGACGTCGGCGGTCTGCGAGAAATCTCCGGCGCGTTCCAGCGCCGTGGGCACAGTGACCGTGCGAGAGCCGAAGTTGACGAGTTGCTCCTGGAACTCCTGCGACCAGAAGAAGAAGAGCTTGTCGCGGCGGCGGTTGAACTTGCCGGGGATATAAATGGGTCCGCTGAAGGTGTAGCTGAAGATGTTGTAGCGGTAGGGCGGACGGGAGACGCCGCGCTGGTTGTTGAAGAAATCGTTGGCCGAGTAGTTCTCGTGGCGGTGATACCAGCCGGCGGTGCCGCGGAATTGCTTGCCGCCGCCCTTGGTAATAACGACGATCGACCCGCCGGAATTGCGCCCGTACTCCGCCGCGTAGTTCGACATGAGAACCTTGACTTCGCCGATGGAGTCGATCGAAGGCATGCCGTGGGCGCTGCCGTTGGATCCGGTGTCGAGGTTGGTGACGCCGTCGATGGCGAGGTTCTTCTGATTGCTGCGCCCGCCCATGATGTAGATGTTGCCGATGGAGTCGGCTCCGGGCGCCTCGCGGCCGTCCGCCAGGTCGACGACGCCGCCCAGCAAGCCGACGGCGTCCATGAAGTCGCGGCCTTTGAGGGCCATCTTCTCCATTTCGGCCGCGGTCATGACCCCGGCTCGCTCGCCGGAACCGAGCTGCACCTGGGCGGCTTCGGCGGTCACCGAGATCGCCTCGGCGAGTTCGCCGAGCTGCATCCGGATCGCGGCGAGAGCTTTCTGTTCTCCCGATGTCAGCTCGACGCCGGATTGGGAGTAACGTTTGAAGCCCGATGCGGAGACGCTCAGGTCATACAGGCCGGCGCCGAGATCCCGGAAATTGAAATAGCCGTTCTCGTTCGCGACGGCGGTCCTGGTGAAGCCCGTTTGCGAAGCCGTCAGGCTCACGCTGGCGCCCACAAGCGGCGCGCCCGTAGGGTCTTCAATACGGCCGGAAACCGAGCCCGAGATGTTCTGGGCGAGTGAGGAAGACTGGAGGATGAAGCCGAGGAGGAAGGCTTGCGTGGCGCGCGACATTTTGTCATTCACCCCAACTGGGAAAAAACTCTATCACAGATTCCGGATGATGAGGAGGCGCGTCGGGCTAGGATCGGACCGGGCGGACGATTCCTGATATAAAGGCCACATGTGCGTGGGAACGCGGCCGCTCTGTTGAAACCGGGTGAGTCCTGGTCCAGGCCGCGTCCGGCTCGCCGGGCGATCGCCGGGCTATTCGCGCTGTGGGCGTGCCTGTTTCCGGGTTCGGCGGGCGTGAGCGGGCAGAAGAAGAACAGCTCCTACCAATTGAGGGTGCATCGGGCGGCGTCGCCAATCGTGATCGACGGGAACGCCCACGAGGCGGCATGGGAGCCGGCCGAGGTGGCGAGCGATTTTTGGATGGTGCTGCCGATGGACACGGACCGGGCGAAGGTGCGAACCGACGTCCGGATGGCGTACGACAACCAGAACCTTTACCTCAGCGCGATCTGTTATCACGGCGGTGTTCCTGGTCCGCACATGGTGGAATCCCTGAGACGAGACTGGTCCTTCACCAGGAACGACAACTTCATTTTCTTTCTGGATACCTTCGACGATCAAACCAACGGATTCACCTTCGGCGTGAACGCGGAGGGGGCGCAGTGGGATGGGTTGCTCTATGAGGGCGGCCGGGCGAACCTGAGTTGGGACAACAAATGGACGTCGGCGGTGAAGTCGTATGAGGACCGCTATGAAGTGGAGCTTGCGATCCCGTTCACGAGCATTCGCTACAAGCACGGATTAAAGAAGTGGGGGGTCAATTTCAGCCGGTTGGATTTGAAGACGACGGAGAAATCGTCGTGGACGCCGATCGGGCGGCAGTTTCCAACCGCGTCGCTGGCATTGGCCGGCGAGTTGCTTTGGGATGAGGCTCCGCCGTCGCCCGGCCCGAATGTGTCGTTGATCCCATACACTCTGGGAGGGATCAGCCGCGACTACGAAGGGAACGCCGTGCGGCCCGCGCGGGGCGAGATCGGAATGGACGGCAAGGTGGCCATCGGCTCGGCGCTGAACCTGGACCTGACGGTGAATCCGGACTTCTCGCAGGTGGAGGTGGATCAGCAGGTGACGAACCTGGATCGCTTCGAGCTGTTTTTTCCGGAGAGGCGGCAGTTCTTTCTGGAAAATGGAGATCAATTCGCGAATTTCGGGTACTCAACGATCCGGCCGTTTTTCAGCCGGCGGATCGGGCTGGGCGGAGTGCCAATCCATTTCGGCGCCCGGCTGAGCGGGAAGCTGGACCAGGACTGGCGGCTGGGTGTGATGGACATGCAGACGGGCGCGGCGGACGATGGCGGCACGCCGGGGCAGAACTTCGCGGTCTTCGCGCTGCAGCGCCGCGTTTTCCAGCGGTCGAACGTCGGGATGCTGCTGGTGAACAAGGAATCCCCGAGTTATGCGGCGGCAGGCCGGCCGGCGGCGCCGGCGGCGCCGGCGGCTTATAACCGGAACCTGGGAATGGAATACAACCTGGCGTCGGCCAATAACCTTTGGACCGGGAAGCTGCTGTATCTGAGATCCTTCTCATCGGGCGCGATGGGCGACGGCGGGGTGTACGCCGGACATTTGCAGTACAACAGCCGGCGCTGGCTGATCAACGGGCAATTGGAGAGCGTGGATCAGCATTATCGCGCGGAGGTGGGCTATGTGCCGAGAAAAGGTTATCTTCGGGGCGCATCGACCGTGGGCTACACTTTTCTGCCGGAGGGCGGCCGCGTCCTGAGCCACGGTCCGGCGCTGAACAGCAGCAACTTCCTCGACCGGCGCGGCAAGCTCAGCGACTACGAGACGACGCTGGGCTACGCGGTGACGCTGCGTTCGCAAAGCAACTTCACGATCGCCGCCGGCGACAGCTACGTGCGGCTGCTGGAGCCGTTCGACCCGACCAACTCCGGCGGCCCGAGGTTGCCGGCAGGCAGCCTGCATCGGTGGAAGTTCTGGAGCGCGAAATTCGATTCGAAGCCTCAGAGCGTGTTCAGGTATGGCTTTTCGTCTCTATATGGCGGCTACTATGCGGACGGGACGCGGCTGAATCTGAGCGGCACGCTGGAGTACCGGTTCCAGCCGTTCGTGAGCCTGGCGGGGCTGGTGAGCTACAACGATATTCGTCTGCCGGAGCCTTGGGGCCGCAGGACGTTCTGGTTGATCGGCCCACGGTTTGACGTCACACTGACGAATACGCTGTACTTCACCACGTTCCTCCAGTACAACGAGCAGCAGAAGAACATGAACGTGAATACGCGCCTGCAGTGGCGCTATAGGCCGGCGTCGGATATCTTCCTTGTGTGGACTGAGAACTACCTGCCGGAGCATTTACAGCCGGGGCGGGACACCCCGGGGTTGTTCAGCGTGAAGAACCGCGCCGTGGTGCTGAAGTGGACCTATTGGTGGAACCTGTAGGGGCGGGGAAGAGGCGCAAACCTGCGACAATTGTGCTCAATGCGGAAAGGAGAACCTACTGTGCGCTTGGCGATGATTTTGGCGCTGTTGGCTGCATCCGTGAAGGGGCAGACACCCCCCGGGACGGCTCCGTCCTCGGGCCAGCTTGAGTCCCACACCGCCGACAGAATCCTCAAGGCCATCGACGACCTGATGTGGCACACGCTGCTCGGCGACATCGCGCACGTCGACAAGGTAGCTTTTACGTCGCTGCCGCCGGCGAAGGAGCGGAATCCGACCGGACAGGGAGCTGGCAATCCCGTCGTGGTGTGGGCCTACACATACATCCCGAAAAAGCTTGACCGGTCAAAGAAACACCCGCTATTGGTTTACGTTCACGGCGGCGTCCACGCGAATCACACGAGCGGCGGCGCGTCTTCGACGGCGCACATTCTCAGGGAACTGCTCGATCAGGGGTATGTCATCATCGCTCCCGATTACCGGGGCTCGACCGGCTACGGCCGCGGCTACTGGGAGTTGATCGATTACGGCGGACGGGAGAACGACGACTGCCACGCGGCCCGGGCGTGGGCGCTCGAGAACTATCCCTTCCTCGACCCCAAGCGGGTTGGCATGATGGGCTGGTCCCACGGCGGGATGATCACGCTGATGAGCCTGTTCCAGTGGCCCGGCGATTACGCGGCGGGCTACGCGGGCGTGCCGGTCAGCGACCTCGTCGCGCGGATGGGCTACAAGTCCGATTCTTACAGAAGGCTCTTCTCGGCGCCTTACCACATCGGCAAGGACGCCAACGAAAATGTGCAGGAGTACTTGAAGAGGTCGCCCGTGCAGCACGCAGCGAAGCTTCAGACGCCGCTGTTGATGCACACCAACACGAATGACGAGGACGTGAACTATCTGGAAGTGGAGCGGATGGCGGCCGCGCTGAAGGCGGCGGGCAAGACCTTCGAATATAAGGTCTACCAGAACGCGCCAGGGGGCCATCACTTCAACCGGATCGATACGAAGCTGGCCAGGGAGTCCCGCGCGGAGATCTGGGCGTTCCTGAAGAAGCACCTGCGGCCCGGGGAATAGACACCCGCGGCTCTCGGACAGGCTCGACGCGGATCGCTTTCGGAGGGCGGATTCCCGCGCGGACGCCACATCCCTTCTTGATGGTGAGGTAAGAGCCGGGCAGGTCAAGAGCGGCAATTCCGGCGATGTGCCGGCTCTTCTCCGTAGGGGGGCGGCCGAACCACGCCGGCGGGGCGGGCCTGCCCGCAAAGAGTGCAGTCCTGGCGGCAGTCGTCGTTTGGCCTCTTCGGCTGCAGGAAGAGCGGGTATCCCGCGAATCGCTAGTCCTGCGGCAGAAACCGCAGGAGGATTCCGAGAGCAACGCCCGCGGCAAACCGGGTGCGGAGCGGAGGTGGCACAGTCGGGTTATCCGAGGTGTGCGCCGTGCTTCCGCAGCGGGGTCTGCAATGGCATGACGTCGAGGTCGCGAGACCGGCGATTGTTACGCATCGAAACTGCGGCGGCCGCGCCGGCCGTCTGTCCGGACACCAGGCAGGGCCCGATCAGCCTCATGCAGTTTAACATCAGGCAGTCCCTCACGTCGCGGTCCTTCCGCTCCTTCATCGAATCTTCGTGGGTGGGCCGCTTGGGAATGGCCTTCACGCGCCCCCGTCAGAGCGGCGATGACGCCGGATCATTGATAAGAGCCCGGCGTCTGGATG
>CAYWST010000163.1:9210-11837 GCA_964461075.1 uncultured Solibacteraceae bacterium
CCCCGTCAGAGCGGCGATGACGCCGGATCATTGATAAGAGCCCGGCGTCTGGATGACGCTGGAGCCGGGGTGCATCGGATCATCGGCCGGCAGACGGCCGGCTGGCAACACCCCGCCGCCGAGAGCCAGTCCGCTGAGGAACCACCGTCGGTCATCCATGGGAATCATGGAGCGCTCCGACATTCGGATCTGGAGACCAATGCGTAGGGCGGTGGCAGAGGCGCCTGCCGGGCGGACATCGATAATGCCCGGAGCAGGAGGCGGGTGTTGGAGGAGTTAGGGCCCGCCCGCGGGAAAGCCAGACAGCCGTGCCACTCTCAGCAGAGCGCCTCTATGGGTTGCTTCGTCAGGATCGAGGTCCAGCGTGAGTTGGGGTGATGCCCGAAAAAAACGCTAAGGTCTGAACCTTGCCTGGAAGCTCTCATAGACCCCAGGACCCTGCTGATTCAGCCAAATTCCAGCCAATTCGGCGCAACGCTCGAGATTGCGGAACTGGTGCGGGGCGTTGTTGCGCTGCCGGTAGGCTTCCAGGAACGGTTTCAGCCGCTCATACACCACCAGGAACTCAAGCGAGTTCTGGATAAAAAGATCCTTGTTGAGGATCCCATTGACAACAAAACTGGTGGCCATCTCCCAATAGGTGGCGACCATTCGGAAGCAGGCGTTCGTTTCCGAGCCCGCCGGGCAGAGCGCGTCGAACTCTTCGAGGCTCTTGACCTTGAACTCGGAGATGTACCAGGCGCGGGCCGCGCGGAGTTTCTCTTCGCGGCGAAGTTCGTAGAGCTTCAGAATGAGCGAGGCGTCGTCGTGGGTCATCAATCCCGATTTTAGCCGTTTGGTAAACTTCAAAAACGATGTCTGGGTCGAACGTCTATCCCCCCTCCCGCGAGTTCAGCGCGCAAGCCCATGTCGGCTCCATGGAGACCTACAAGGCTCTCTACGAGCGAGCGTCCGCCAACCCCGAGGAGTTCTGGGCGGCGCAGGCGGAAGCCGAGGTTGAGTGGTTCGAGAAGTGGAGCCATGTGTTCGAGTGGCATCCGCCCTTTGTGAAGTGGTTCGTCGACGCCAAGGTAAACGCCGCTCACAACTGCCTGGACCGGCACCTGGCGAAGCGCGGCGAAAAGGCGGCGATCGTTT
Source organism: uncultured Solibacteraceae bacterium (assembly GCA_964461075.1). Classification (GTDB taxonomy): domain Bacteria; phylum Acidobacteriota; class Terriglobia; order Bryobacterales; family Bryobacteraceae; genus JACADU01. The sequence goes on from CAYWST010000163.1 coordinate 10,348, forward strand.
TCGAAGGCGAGCCGGGCGACAAGCGCACGTTGACTTATCGCGAACTGCACGCCGAAGTCTGCCGGTTCGCCAATGTTCTGAAGGGCCGCGGGCTGAAGTCCGGCGACCGGGTCATCGTCTACATGCCGATGATCCCCGAGGCGGTGGTGGCCATGCTCGCCTGCGCGCGGATCGGCGTGACCCACTCGGTTGTGTTCGGCGGCTTCTCGGCCGAGGCGCTCAAGGCGCGGATTCAGGACCTGGCGGCACAGGCCGTCCTCACCGCCGATGGCGGGTGGCGCCGCGGAAAGGAGGTCCGCCTCAAGGATGCCGTCGATGAAGCCGTGGCCGAGTGCCCCACGGTCAAGGATGTCATCGTCTTCAAACGGACGGGCTCCGCCGTCGCCATGCAGGAAGGTCGCGACCACTGGTGGCACGAACTCGAAGCCGGGGCTTCCGCCGATTGTCCGGCCGAACGGCTCGATTCCGAGCATCCGCTGTTCGTGCTCTACACCTCGGGAACGACAGGCAAACCGAAGGGGATTCTGCACACCACCGGCGGTTACATGACCTGGGTGACCTCGACGATGAAGTGGGTCTTCGACCTCAAGGAGAACGACGTCTACTGGTGCAGCGCCGATATCGGCTGGGTGACGGGCCACAGTTATATCGTCTATGGTCCTCTCAGTGCCGGCGCGACCTGCCTGATGTACGAGGGAGCCCCGGACTACCCGCAGTGGGACCGGTGGTGGGAAATCATCGCGCGCTACAAGGCCACGATCTTCTACACCTCCCCCACCGCCATCCGCGCCCTCATCAAGCAGGGCGAGGCATGGCCGGCGAAGCACGATCTGTCGAGCCTCCGGCTGCTCGGCTCGGTGGGCGAGCCGATCAACCCGGCGGCCTGGGAGTGGTATTACCGGGTGATCGGCAAGGAGCGCTGTCCGATCGTCGATACCTGGTGGCAGACGGAGACCGGCGGCATCATGATCGCGCCGATGCCGGGCGCGGTTCCGCTTAAGCCTGGATCGGGAACCCTGCCAATGCCGGGTATTCTGGCTGAAGTGGTGGATTTCGAAGGCAAGCCCGTTCCCGCCGGAGCCGAAGGTTTCCTGATCGTCAAGCGGCCCTGGCCCTCGATGATTCGCACGATTTGGGGTGATCCTCAGCGGTTTGAGCAGCAGTATTTCTCGAGAATTCCCGGGATTTACTTCACCGGCGACGCGGCGCGGCAGGACGAAGACGGTTATTTCTGGATCCTCGGCCGCGTGGACGACGTGATGAACGTCAGCGGCCACCGCCTTTCGACCATGGAAGTCGAAAGCGCTCTCGTGCGGCACCCGTCGGTTGCCGAAGCCGCGGTGGTCGGCAAACCCCATGAGATCACGGGGCAGGCGGTGTGCTGTTTCGTCACGCTCAAGCAGGGGAACTGGGATCACCATGAACTGGCGCAGGAACTGCGCAAGTGGGTGGCCCACGAAATCGGCGCCTTCGCGCGGCCCGAAGAGATC
>CAYWST010000164.1:0-11830 GCA_964461075.1 uncultured Solibacteraceae bacterium
TTCGATCGACTCAACGCCCTCGAACCTGAAAACCAGCCGGCCTTTGTAGGCTGTCACTGAGACCGGCCTCAGCGGCCTGCCATCCAGGGCCGGCGTGCCATCCGCATGGCGGAGCCAGACCTGCTCCAATGCGGCATAGCGATCCGCAGGCCAACTGCCCACGCCGTATATCTCACCCTTCAAGCCGCGTGTCCTGCCGAGCCGCGCGATGACCGACCATTCGCGTTCGCCGGAAAGGTCCACTATTCGAGAATCTCCAGGGTGAATCGCCGGTGGAGCTTCATGCCCGCCGCGCTCAGCAGCGTACGGATGCTGCGGGCGGTGCGCCCTTGCTTGCCGATGACTTTGCCGCGGTCGCTCTCGGCGACGCGCAACTCGAGCAGGGTTCCCTGCTCGCCATCGACTTCGCGAACGTTTACCTCGCCGGGGTTATCCACCAGCGCCCGGGCGATTTCTTCGACGAGTTCCTTCATGCCCTCAGCCATTGGCCGCGGTCCTCCGCTTCCGACTCGATCCTATCATGCGGCTCCAGTGAACCCCGCCGCAAGGGATGAAAGCGCGCCAGCCTTCAGGCGGCGGGCTGCTCCGGCAAGGCCGGGTTCTTCTCGATCAGCCGCTTGACGGTATCGGAGACTTGAGCGCCGCACTTGACCCAGTGTTGGATGCGGTCGTGCTTCAAGCTCACCACCGAAGGTTGAGCGACCGGGTTGTAGTGACCGAGAACCTCGACGGCGGCCGAATCGCGTCCGCTCCGCTTTTCGATCACGACAACGCGATAGGTCGGTTTCTTCTTGCCGCCGAAACGGGCCAGGCGAATCATTAACATGTTCTGACTTCTTCTCCGTAATCGAGCATCACCCGCCGAATGGATTCAGGGGGAACGGCAGTTTCATCTTGCCGGGTTTCTTGCCGAGCAGTCCGCTTGACATGGTCTTCATCATCTTACGGGCCTGCGAATACTGCTTCAAAAGATTGTTAACGTCATTGACGGTAGCGCCGGCGCGGCGCGCGATGCGGCGGCGGCGGCTGCCGTTGATGATCATGTGGTTTTCGCGCTCGGCCGGCGTCATCGAATCGATGATGGCCACCACGCGCGTAAATTCCTTCTCGTCGACCTTGGTGTTCTTGAGCTCCTTGAGCATTCCGACCTGCGGCAGATGCCCGAGCAGGGATTCGAGCGAGCCGAGCTTGCGGAGCTGCTTCAATTGGTCGCGGAAGTCCTCGAGGGTGAATTCGTCGGTCAGCAGCTTGCGCTGCATCTCCTCGGCCTTCTTCTGGTCGACGGCTTCCTGAACCTTGTCGATGAAGCTGAGGACGTCGCCCATGCCGAGGATGCGGTTGGCGATGCGGTCAGGATGAAAAGGCTCGAGCGCGTCGCTCTTTTCGCCGGTGCCGACGAACTTCAGCGGCTGGCCGGTGATGTGCCGGATGGAAAGCGCGGCGCCGCCGCGGGCGTCGCCGTCCATTTTGGTGAGAATGACGCCCGTGATCCCAAGCCGCTGGTGGAACTGTTCGGCGCTCTTCACGGCGTCCTGTCCGGTCATGGCGTCGGCGACGAAGAGGATCTCGGTTGGATTGAGCGAGGACTTCAGCTCGCTCAACTCGACCATCAGTTCCTCGTCGATGTGCAGGCGGCCGGCGGTGTCGACCAGCACGATGTCGCGGCCGGTCTGCTCCGCCTCGCGTTTGGCGGATTTGGCGAGTTCGAGAGGTTTTGTCTCCTCGGGCTTGCCTTCATAGACAGGCAGGGAAAGGTCTCGTGCGACCACGGCGAGTTGCTGGCGCGCGGCTGGGCGGTAGACGTCGACGGAGACCAACAGCGGGCGGTGGCCCTGCTTGGACAACAGGCGCGCGAGCTTGCCCGTTGAAGTGGTCTTCCCGGAACCCTGGAGGCCGACAATGAGCACGATCGTCGGCGGCGTGTTGGCGGTGCGGAGCCTGGAAGCGTGCGTCCCGAGCACGGCCACCAGTTCGTCGCGAACAATCTTGATCACCTGCTGGGCGGGGGTGAAGGAAGTGAGGACCTCCTGGCCCATCGCTTTCGTTCGGACCGCCTCCATGAAGGTCTTGACGACCTTGAAATGCACGTCGGCCTCCAGGAGCGCCATGCGGATCTCCTTGAGGGCCGAGTCCATGTTCTCGGCGGTCAGCTTGCCTTCGCCGCGCAGGTTTTTGAAGACCTTTTGCAGCTTGTCGCTCAGCGATTCAAACATAAGTCACACCGGTCCGTCGGCCGGGCGGGGAACTGCGTTGGGATTTGGGATCGAGCCGCGCGTTTAAGCACGCAGAATCGGCGTCGCGGCGCACGACGCCCCAGGCAGCAACTCTTATTATACCCACGCAGCGGCAAAATCGCTTGGACCCGGCCCGGGCGGGCCGATAAGGCAATCATGTGGAGGATCGCCTCCCATCGGGTCGCCGTGCTGGCGGTGATGCTGATGGCGGGGAGGATTTGGGCCCTTCCCCGCGCGGATCATGTGGATGGGCCGTTGTGGTTCTACGAAGCTTCACCGGGCGTCTGGCACGGCGACGGCGCCGTGCGGCTTGTCTGGGAGCAAACACGGGGCGTTCCGCAACTGACCCTGATCGAGGCTCGGCGGACTCTTCAGATTCAATACGTCGGCGCGTCAAGGCATGTCCGTCCAGGCCTGTGCGCGGGCCGGCGGGCGACGGCGCGCTGGTTCACCGGCAGGAGCCAAGGCCCTGCGGCGGAGGCGGAGACGGGCGATTGCCTGGAGATTGCCGAACTCTGGCCTGGGATCGCTCTCCGGTTGTCCCGTGACTCCGGGCGACTGAAGGCGGACTATGTCGTTGAACCAGGGGCGCGAGTGGAGCGAATCCGCCTCCGTTTTGCGGACTCCCGCAGCGTTCGGATCGACGAAGCGGGCGGGCTGGTGATTGAGGCTGGCGACGGACAGTGGCATGAAGACGCGCCTCGTGCGTGGCTCGAACGAGGCGAGACGGTTTCCGCGGCGTTTCGGATCAACCCTGACGGAACCGCCGGATTCGAGGCCGCCTCGCCGACAGGCTCGCGGTTGATCATTGATCCAGCGATCGGCTACAGCGGCGTGTTCGGGGGCAGCGGTACGTCATTGGGAGCGGCGATGACGGTGGACGGGACGGGAGCGGTTTATGTAGCTGGATCCAGTGATTCGGCCGACTTCCCCATGGCGGCCTCGATTCTGCCTCGAGCCGGGGGCGTGGACGGCGTGGTCTTCAAGCTGGAAGGGTCGACCGGGAGGCTGCTGTGGGCCAATTACGTCGGAGGTTCAGGTGACGACCGGGTCCATGCGCTGACCCTGGGAGCCGACGGCGGGCTGTTCGCCGCCGGGGCCACGACGTCGGCGAACTTCCCTTTGGCTGGCGCTGCCGCGGTTTCCAACCGCGGCGGTTCGGACGCGTTTCTGATGAAGTTCAGCGCCGACGGATCGCGCCTCGAGTTCTCGACTTGCCTGGGAGGAACCTCGACCGATAGCGCATTCGCCCTGGCGCGGTCCGCCACCGGAGTCTGGATCGGAGGGCAGACGGCATCGGCCAATATGCCTGTCCTGGGTGGTCCGCAGACCGCGCTCCGGGGCGCAGCCGACGGTTTTCTCGCCCGGTACAGCAGCGGCGGCGCCCTGGAGTTCAGCACCTTTCTCGGGGGCAGCGGGGACGAACTGATCCGGGCCATCGCGGTGACCCCAGCGGGCGACCCAATCGTTGGCGGTTCAACCAGTTCCACAGACCTGGCTCTTCCGGCGGGAGCTTTCCAGGGATCTCTGCGCGGCGCCTTGGATGGCTTTGTGCTGAAGCTTTCGGCCGTTAACGGCCAGACTTTGGCCGGGACGTACCTTGGCGGCGGCGGCGGAACCTCCGGCGCGCCCGAGCGGGTTGAGGCGATAGCCGTCGACGCCATGCAGAACGTTTACGCCGCTGGATTTACGCCTTCGGGCGACTTCCCGGCCCCCGGCGCCTGGCTAGGGACATTGGGAGGGGTGCGGGACGGTTTCCTCGCCAAACTCCACCCGGGCTTAAACGGTATGGCCTGGGGAACCTTCCTTGGCGGAGGAGGCCAGGAACTGATTCAATCGCTGGCTCTGCTGGGAGATGGCAGGGTGGCGGTCGGCGGATCGACGACTTCGGTGAACTTTCCGCTCCAGGATGCAGTTGTTTCCGCCTATCGTGGCGCTGGCGACGGCTTTGTCACGGTGTTCACACCCGACGGGTTGGCGGTCCCCTTTTCCACCTACATTGGAGGGTCGTCGCCGGATGCGGTTTACGCAGTAGCCGCCGGGCCGGGCAACTCATTGATTGCGGTTGGGCAGAGCGGATCACCGGATCTTCCTCTCAGGGGGCTCGCCGCGCCGCCGGCAGGCAGCGCTTTGAGAGTCTTTGTGACACGCATTTCACTCGGCCCGGCTCCGGCTGTTGAATCCGTAACGCCTTCGACAGGAACTGGCTCGCAATCCTTCTTCAACGTTGTTGTGTCCCATCCGGAGGGGGGATCGCAGATCGCCTCGGTGGAACTGGCGATCGGCGACCTGCTGGCGGGAGGCCCCAATTGCAGAGTGGTCTGGACTGCCGGATCGGGCGCCATGTGGGTCACGCCGGAGCCCGGATTCCAAAAGTCGCCTGTGACGCCTGGGGCGGATTCCGCGAGCGCTGGCGCGGCATGCGTCCTTTCCGGACTTGGCAGCAGCGTCTCGATTGGCGGCAGCAGTGTAACCTTGCGCTTCAACCTCGCTTTCTCCCGAAATTTCGCGGGCTCCAGGACGATCTCGGCTAACGCCGTCGGCTCAAGCGGAGCGGAAAGCGGATTCGCGCCCGTAGGGGTCTGGCAGGTTCCGGACGCCTCGAACCTCCCGCCTTCGATCGTCTCGGTGGCGGCCACGCCCGCTCAAGGTTCGGCGGCTGTCTTCTCGGCGACGGCGTCGGACAGCAATGGAAGCGGCGATATCGCCAGGGTGAGGATTCTCATCGGCGCGTCGGCCGCGGAGGCGGGCGCGTGCGCCGTGGAATTCGATCGCCTGGCGGGAGTGTACCGGCTGGTGAACGACGCCGGGACAGGCTGGTTCACTGCGCGGCCCGGCGAGGCGGTGACTTTGGCGAATTCGGCCTGTCAGCTTCGCGTCGCATCGAGCGTGGTCTCAACGCAGGCGACGGCGCTCACAGTCAACTTCGATGTTGCTCTCACGGGGCCGTTCAGCGCACTCCGCAATGTCTACGCGCTGGTTTCCGACACCGCCGGCGCGCAGACGCCCTACACTCAGGCCGGGACATTCTTGTACACCGCCGGGACCCCTTCGGCCCCACTCTTTGTCTCGTTGACGCCGGCGGCTGGAACTGGTCCGGCGCAGCGGTTCAGCTTGGTTTACACCGACGGGAACGGCGCGCCCGATATCAGGACGCTCCGGGTGCGTATTCATTCGACGGCTCAGGATGCGGGCGGGTGTTCGTTTGAGGTGGACCGCACAGCCGCTCTTATCCGGCTTCGGGACGATTCCGGCACGGTCTGGACGTGGGGGGCGATCGGCTCGGCGGCGCCGCTGGCCAATAGCCAGTGCGAGGTCAAGCCGGCGACGGTTGTCCTGACCGCCGAAAGCACGCAGGTCCGGCTCGAAATCGATGTCGGCTTCCGCGCCAGCTTTAACGGAAGCCGGACTGTCTGGACCAGCGGAGAGGATCTGTCCGGATTGAGTTCCGGGTGGGTTCAATCCGGCAGTTTCAATGTAGCGATCGTCGTGAGTCAGGCGCCGGTCGCGCTCTCGGTGAGCCCTTCCAGCGGCTCCGGGCCTTCGCTGGCGGCCATGCTCACAGTGAGTGACGCGAACGGCGCTTTAGACATCGCCACGGTCCGGCTGCTGATCAACTCGCAGCAGACGGCGGCAGGCGGGTGCTACATCGCCTTCAACCGCCAGACCGCTCAACTCTCGCTGGCCTCGGATTCCGGAACAGGCTCGAGCAGCGCCGGCGCCGGGACGGCGGCTGTGCTGGCCAACTCCCAGTGTTCAGTGAATGCAGCCGGGGTTCTTTTCGCCATCTCGGGCTCCCAATTGATCGTGAGCCTGCAGATCACATTCAAGGCCGGCTTTAACGGCTCAAAACTCGTCTGGGCCAATGCAACGGACGCTGGCGGGTTAACCGGGGACTCACCCCTGCTGGGCTCCTTCACGGTTGCGGTGCCTGTGAACTCGCCGCCCGCCGCGGTTTCCGTGACCCCGGCCTCCGGCAGCGGGCCGTCGCAGGTCTTCACCGTGACGTGGACCGATACGAACGGAGGCGCCGATATTGACAGGGCGGAGGTTCTGATCGCCTCGGTCCAGGCGGCGAGTTGGGGTTGCTATCTCCAGGTGCGGCCCGCTCTTGGGACGGTTTCGCTGGCCTCCGATGACGGCGCGGCGTGGACCTCCGTCCAGGCCGGTTCTTCTTCTGCTTCGGCCGCGAACAGCCAATGCACGCTGCGAGGCGCAGGCACTTCAATTCAAGTGTCCGGAACGAGCCTGGTGGCGGTTCTCGACATCTCGTTCAAGGCTGGATTCAATGGGGCGAAGTCGATTTGGGCGAACGCGCTTGACCAATCGGGGCTGTTCAGTCCCTCGCCCCTGTTGGGCGCATTCACGGTTTCGGCGGCCGGACCGAAGGTTCCCGCTCCATGGCAGGTGTCGCCGAGCGCCGGGTCGGGCGCCGGGCAGATGATGCAGTTTGTCTGGCTGGACGAAAATGGGGCCGCCGACATCACATGGGCGCGTGTCCTTGTGAACTCCACTCAGCAGGCGGGCAGCGCATGCTACTTTGCGATCGACCGGGCGAACAACTCCCTCTTGCTGGCCGACGACGGCGGGAATCTGAGTCTACCGGCGCGCCTGGGGACGAACGACATCGCAGCCAATACCCAGTGCTCGATTCACGGCGCCGGTTCCAGTATCCAGGTTGCCGGATCAACGCTGAGCGCCTATGTAGACGTGCGCTTCAAGCCCGCGTTCAATGGGCTCAAGTTTGTCTGGATGAACGCGACGGATCAGTCCGGGCTGACATCCGCTTCGCCGCAAATGGGAACCTTCGACGTGTTCAGCACCGCGGCCGCCGTTCCAATCCCTCTCTCCGTCTCCCCATCGAGCGGCGCCGGATCCAGACAGACGTTCACGTTCGCCTGGCGCGACGACAACGGGGCGCTGGACATCGCGTTTGCGCGCGCGTTGATCCACTCCTCGCAACGCGCCGATTTCGGATGCTACTTCCAGGTGGATTCGGCCGCCAACCGGGTGCTGCTGGCCAACGATTCAGCGACAGGATCCACATCGCTGAGCCTTGGGTCCGCGCAGGCGATTGAGAATAGTCAGTGCCGGATTGATGGAGCAGGTTCCTGGATGGCCCGCAACGGTTCGATTTTGACCGTGTTGCTGGATATCTCGTTCAAGCCGGCGTTCGCCGGATCGAAGTCGATCTGGCTGAACGCGACCGATATCGCGGGCCAGACAAGCCCCTCGCCTCAACTGGGCGTCTATACAGTCACCCCTTAGCCGGCCGGTCACGCCTACGACTGAACGCAAGAATCCAGACAACCAGACAGAGCAAGTGGCCGGAGATGCCAACGTAATAGGCGGCTTGGAACATCGCCCGGTTGTTCAGGTTGCGCATCGACCAGGCCACGGCTTCAATCGCGGCCTGCACGCCCAAACCGCTGGTGACGAGGAACAGAGTCAGATCAGAACTTCGCGTCCGAACCAGCAGCGTCCACAGGACCAGATTGAGTAGCATTCCCGCCACGCTCAGGACGTTAACCGTCTTCAGAATCCAGATCGATGTCCGCTCGTCCTTCGTAAAGTAGAGACTGATCGCGACCGTCAGAAGGCTAAGAACGATGAGCCAGTGCCGGATCCAATGACTCGAAGGATGCGCACTCAATGCCTTCCAGGCGAAAGAGAGCACCACGAGATAGAGAACTCCCCATCGGAGTGTTTCATTTACGAGGAAATAAGAGCTGCGGTCGGCCGACTTGTATAGGGCAATGTCCATCACCGTCGTCAAGAACAAAACGACGGTGTAGAACACGAGCCCAAGGTATTCCCGGAGGAAGCCGCGGAGAAGTCGAGTGAGCAGGATAAAATACAGGCCGACAGTCGTTGCGACGACACTGTAGACGAACAGGTCTTTCAATTCAGGCATCCGCCCACCCTTCAGCCTGTCCGTCCCTCGCTAATACGAAAAACCGGCAGCCTGAGCATCCTGCAGGCTGCCGGTTTAAGACAAAGGTCAAGGTTGATTTTGATCTATGGTTCAACCCAAGGGTCAGGAGGAGGCACTGGCCCAATTGAAAGCGGTTCAACCCAGGGGTCAGGAGGAGGCACCGGCCCAATTGAAAGCGGTTCGACCCACGGATCCGGGGGAGGAACAGGGCCAATGGAGAGAGGTTCAACCCAGGGGTCAGGAGGAGGTACCGGTCCAATTGAAAGCGGTTCGACCCACGGATCCGGAGGAGGAACAGGGCCAATGGAGAGAGGTGACACATCCGTTGCTGGCGCAGTGATTGCCGCTGACGCAGGCGCTGCAGCCAGAAGGATCGTAACACAAAGTGCAACGAAGCCAAGTGACTTGGACATCTGAGAAAACACCTTCGTTTTTGCTTACCGGCTATCGCAGTAGACAATGCGAACCGACAGTGCCCTCACACTAAGGGATCTCCCTTAGGGTATTTGCACAGTGCCTCGTTCGTACTATCAGATTATTCTTAGGCAGAACTAGGTACTAATAGACCTGTTATCTAAGGCCCTTAGATTGTGCAGATAGCCTGCCGCTATGCGGGGGTATGCCAACGGCTATCCTTTGATAGGTTGCGGATTCAGCGAGGAGCGACGTCGGTGGCGGCGTTGAGAGGCAGGGAATCCGGATTCCCTCCGCGAACGCGGGGCATACCCGGCCATTCGAGCCGCATGTCGCGGCAGATCTCGTCGAGCATCTGGACGCCGGCTTCGCGGCTCTCCAGCGCGAAACAGGTCAACAGGAGGTTGTCGCAGAGTGCGTTGATCACGCGGGGTATGCCCTGGCTTCTCAAGTGAATCTCGCGCATCAACTCGGTAGAGAACACCGTCTGATCCGGCATGCCCGCTTTTTCGAGACGGGCTCGGATATAGGCTTCCGTGTCCGAGGGCTGAAACGGCGCGAGGGAGCAGCGCAGCACGATGCGCTGTTTCAACTGCCTCAGATTGGGCGCATCGAGTTTGCGGTCGAGTTCAGGCTGGCCGGCGAGGACGATTTGAAGGAGTTTTCCCAGCCGGGGGTTTTCGAGGTTTCCGAGCAAGCGGATCTCTTCGAGCACTTCCCATTCGAGATTGTGAGCCTCGTCGACGATCAGGACGGTGGTTCTGCCCTGATTGGCCTGCTGGATGAGCAGGTGGTTGAGCGAGAACAGGACTTCGGTCTTGGACTTGTGGGAACACTGCAGGTCGAGATCGTAGGCGATCATCTCAAAGAACTGTTCGGCGGTGATTCGCGAGTTGAAGATAAACGCAAACTCGATGTATTGGGCCTCGAGGTAATCGCGAAGGCACTCAAGCATGGTTGTCTTGCCAGTGCCGACCTCGCCGCTCAGGACGATGAAGCCCTTGCGGCTATGGACGCCGTAGATGAGGTTGGCGAGCGCCTCGTCGTGCTGCGGGCTCCGATACAGGAATGCAGGATCGGGGCTCAGATTGAAAGGGCTTTCGCGGAAGCCGAAAAAGGCGTTGTACATGTTGAATGCGCCGCAAAGAGCACGGCGAGCGCCACAGCCCCCGCCTCACTTCCTTCTAGAGTACATGATCGGCAAGGAACGAGCGTTTCAGGAGATGTCAAACTGGAGCGCAGCCCAACCGGGCAGCGCCGCCGGTTGGTCGGAGGCGAACAGGACGCGGCGGGTTTTCGGGAAGGGTAACCCGGTTCTCAGCGGGCCCGAGGTAATGGGCAGAGCGCGCAGGACGCGGTTGGCAAGCGCTTCGGAGGCGTCGGGTTCGACAACCTTGGCGGCGAAGCCGGTCCCCCATCCGAGGCAGACGAGGCAGCCCGTTCCGGAGGACGCGAGCTCATTCCGGCGCTGCTCCAGCACCTCGAGGGAGCGAATCACAGCGGGAAGGGCGGCCTGCTCCGCCCATCGGCGATGGACCGCGAGGATGCGGGCGGCCAAGGCGTTGGCGGCGGCCGCGTAGCGCGCCGGGCCTGGCGAATCCTTCCAATTCAAGGAGCGGAGCGTGGATGGGTGGCGGAAAAGCGCAGGTTCGGACACGACGCCTTCGAACGTCGTCCCGGGAATAGCCATTTCGGCGAGAACTGGGGTGGCATCGGCGGCGCGCCGGCCATCGAGGGTTCCCCGAGGCGCAGTCTTCCAGCCGAGCTCAGTGCGGCCGTTTCGTTCAACCAGAGTCGCCGTGCGTGTGAGATAGATTCGAGTCACTCCGCCGGCGTGGCGCGGGGATGAATCGGAGACCAGCAAACTGCGAGTCCGCTGCTGACCGGATGCGCCAAGGGAGGCTGACTCGAGGATCTCTGCCGGGGTTCTTGGCGGCCTCTCGACGGCTTCGAGCTTCTCGGCCAACTGGTTCCAGTGCGCGGGGCTCAGCCGGTCCGCAAGCAGTGCGGTTCGCAGCACGCCCTTGACTGCGGTGGCGGGAATGTAGATGCCGCCGCCGGGGGCAGTGGCGAAGGTCGGCAGGAAGAGGTTCTCGGGCGGAGCGTGTTCAAACACCCGTGCGAGGGACGGAGACTCGAGCGGAATCCTGCGGAGCGCATAGTTCTGCGCGTAGCCGCCCCATGAGTTGAAATCCAGCTTTTCGGCGCGGCGGATTTGCGTCAGATAGCTGTCGAGTCTCGGGCTCTTTGCCAGAAGCCGGAAGATCTTCTTCTGGTCAAGAACGTTGACCTGGTCCTTCCAAACCATGTAGTCGATGGGCGAGAGCCTTTGACCGTCGCCGATCAGCAGCGGGGTCAGCGCGGTGATCCGATAGCGTGTCATGCGACCCCCGAGTCGAAGCCAGTCCAGGCGATGGGCACAGCCACGGAGAAGGCGGCGCGGTAGAGCGGCTGGGCCGAGCCTGCAGGGGCGACATTGATCGCCGTCCCCACGGGCTGGGCCGGAGACACAAGCACGCTTCCTTCCCGCACGAGGCGTGTCGAGAGTTTGAGCATTCCGGCTGCGCTCCTGCCGGAGCGGGTGACCAGATGGTATGCGCCCCGGTCCCAATGAATGGCGTCGGAATCGCCAGGCGAAAAGACCGAAAGAGTCCACCAGGCGGAGGGAGATGCGGGGTTGGAAGTGCGCTCTCCCAAAAGGAGGCTCGCGAGGTTGCCCGGCTGGAAGAGGGGATTTCTGGCGCGCCCGAACCCGCGGCTCCGAAGGCCGCCGAAGCCCGAGTCGGACAAGAGCCGCAAGGCCGCCTGGAGCTTGGGAGTCCAGACGGCATAGGCGGTGTGGGAGGAGAACTCGAAAGCGCACCACAGGCCAGCGTCCGGAGCAAACTGGATGCACTCCACCGAATACGGCGCGACGATGCCGCCACTGAGCCTGTCGACGGCTGCGTGAGAACGGCGGAGGAAGCGGAAGGGGCCGCCTGCGCCACGCGATTTTGCGGGCACGAGGCAGGCGCTCTGGGGATCGATCGTCCAGTCCTGCTCGGAGGGCATCTCTCCCGTCACCAGGCCTGCGATGACACTGGTAGGCAGGTAGCTCGCGCCCTTCCAGCGCAGGCGTCCGTCGGTGGAGGGAGGCCATAGCCCTGCGGGCGGCGGGGCAAAAAGAAGGTTCCGTTGGAAGGGGAAGGCGCTGGAGGTTCGCACGGCCGGGCCGGAGAGGCAGCGGACCGTGGAATCAAGCCACTCC
>CAYWST010000165.1:0-11741 GCA_964461075.1 uncultured Solibacteraceae bacterium
GGGTCAGCCGGGCCGCGATCTCTTTCGAAAACGCCTCCCGCTCGGCGTCGGGCGTCACTGCCGGCGTCATGGCCAGAATCAGGCTCTCATCCGCCGGCGCCGGACGGCTCCTCCAGAACTTCCACTTGCGGCTCCGCAACCTGTCCAGGCAGGTGTTCACCGCGACCCGCGTGAGCCACTTCGCCGGATCGTCGGGCTTCATTCCTTCCTGGCAGACCGACTTGTAGGCCTTGAGGAAAATATCCTGTGTCGCTGAGTCGGCTTCGTCGGCTTCGCCCAGCATCCGTTGGCAGAGCAGGAAGACCCGTCTCTGCTCGGCAAGCATCCATGCGGAAAAGTCGCCTATCGGCTCACTCACCGCAACAGGCGCCGCGATCTGATCCGCCATCAGCCCCATCGTAGCCTGATCCTTCCGGAATGACCTTCATTGTTTCCGACGAGCCTTCCGGTTCAGTGGATTACAGGATATCGCGTAATTTTTCCCAGGCTTTGATAGGCTGGCCCCATGACAGTCCTTCTCCTGCTCGCCATCGGCCTTTTCGCCGGCGTCCTCTCCGGCATGTTCGGAATCGGAGGAGGGTTGGTGATCGTCCCTGCGCTGCTGCTGGTCGTCAAGCTCAAAGAGTTCGAGGCCATCGGAACTTCGCTTGCCGCACTGATCCCGCCGGTCGGCCTCCTCGGCGCCTTCGCGTACTACCGCAATGGCCACATCAACATGAAGTACGCCGCGCTGATCGCCCTGGGCCTTTTCATCGGCGCCTACTTCGGCGCGAAAATCACCCTCGGCCTATCGCCCGTTCTGGTCCGGCGCTTGTACGCAGGTTTCCTCATCGTGGTGGCCGGCCGGATCCTGATCTTCGGCAAGTAGCCCGGGCCGCTATGCCGTCCGCGCGGCCTGCGACTGGCCGCCCTTCAGCAGCTTGGCGTTCTGCCGAACTTCATCGATGGAAAGCGACCGCGTGTTGAATACCGACGCCTGCGAAGCGAGCGCATGCGCGTCCGTACCTTCTTCCACCACCATCTCGTGCTCGATCCAGTTGGACAGCGGCACGGTCCGGAAGTAAAGGCGCTCCTGCAAGATCAGGGACTTGCGGTTGGCGAAGACGCTCTTGTTCTCCCGCATGTAGTGGCGCTCTTCCACGCGGAAATCCGCCAGGAACTGGTCAAAGGCGCGCCGCAGGGTGGCCTCCTCGGCCGCTCGAACCCGCTCCTCCGACATCTGCTCCTGGTGCTTGAGAGCCGCCGATACTTCCGCCATCTGCTCTCGTTCTTTCGCCACAGCCACTTCCAGCTTCGCCTGCATGATGTAGAAGCTGAGGAGCGCGCTGCCTGCGGCAACGATCAGGGGGAGGAGAATCCAAAGCAAAGCAGTCATAGGGCGACGTCCTGATTTCCCATCGGCGCGGGCCCCAAAAACCTTTAGACTGAAACTGTCCCGCCATGGCTGAATACCGATTGATTCTGAATGGCGTCGAGCGCTCGTTCGATGCGCCCTCCGGATTGAGCCTGCTGGACTTGATCCGCGATCACGCGGGTCTGACAGGGACCAAGCTCGGCTGCGGCGAAGGGCAATGCGGCGCCTGCGCGGTGCTGCTGAACGGCCGCGCTGTCAGATCCTGCGTCACCCCCGCCACTGCGGCGAAAGGGGCCAAAGTCACCACAATTGAAGGACTTGCACAGGGCGAGACCCTCCACCCGGTGCAGCAGGCCTTCCTCGACAAGTCGGCCCTCCAGTGCGGTTTCTGCACTCCGGGCATGATCATCGGGGCTGCAGGGTTGCTGGCCGCGACTCCCAAGCCCAGCCAGCGTCAGGTCGTCGAAGGCCTCAACGGCCATGTCTGCCGGTGCGGCTCATACCCCCGCATCGTCGAGGCCGTGCTTCTCGCCAGCCGGTTGATGGAGGGCTCGCGCCGTGGATGACCTGAAAGCGCGCTATCTCGCCGCACTCGAGCTTCAGCTCGAACCCGAACGTTATGAACTCTTTGCGGGCGCCTCCTGGCGGTTCGAGCCCACCCGCCGGCAGGCCCTGGCCGCGCTCGGTTCCGGGATCTTCTTTGTTTTCAGCGCCCCGGCCCAGCCGGCGTCCGATCCCATCACCACCCGGTTCCACCTTGCCGCGGACGGCACGATCACCCTGCTCACCGGCAAAATCGAGCTTGGTCAGGGCGCCCGTACCCTGCTGCTGCGTGCGGCAGCGGAAGAGCTTCAGATCCCCCCGGAACGCCTCAAGATCACCATGGGCGACACCGCCATCGTCCCCGACGATGGCGGGACCTGGGCCTCGCTGACCACCCCGCAGACCGTCCCTGTCGTCCGGCGCGCCGCCGCAGCCCTCAGGGAGACTCTCAAGTCCAAGCAGGCGCCCGCGGAACTCCCTCCCCTCACCCCGCCGAAGGACTGGAAGCTGCTCGGTCAACCCGCGGCTCAGGCCACGGCGCGCCGCGCCGTCACCGGTCAACAGATCTTCACGGCCGACCGCCCCTCCGCGGGAATGCTCCACGGGCGCATGGTGCGGCCGCCGGCTCACACCGCGCGACTCGTCGAACCCGGAACGGGGGCCGCGTCCGGACTTCCCGGTGTACGGATTGTCCGCGAAGGGGATTTCCTTGGGCTGACCGCCCCGGATCCCGCCACCTTGAACCAGGCGTTCCGGAGCATCCAACCCAAATGGGATGAGCAGGCCCTGCCTCCGCTCGAGTCGATGCTCGAAAGCTTCCGCCGCGAGGCGAAGCCCCCGGTCGCTCCCAAACCGGGCGTGCGCTACCCGGCGCTGCTCATCAAGGGCGATGCGCAGTCCGCGCTCGCATCGGCGCCGTTGAGGCACAAGGCGTCCTATTCGGTCAGCCCCATCGCCCATGTCCCGCTGGAGCCGCGCGCCGCCATCGCCGAATGGTCCAAGCTCGAAGGGCGGGAGTCCCTCACCGTCCGCGGCGGCACCCAGGCGCCCTTCGTCGTCAGAATGGAGCTCGCCGAGGCCTTCCGCCTGCCCGTCGAGCGGGTCCGCGTCATCGCGGAGGACTGCGGCGGGGCGTTCGGTGGCAAACAGCGGGGCGAGGTCTTTCTCGAAGCGGCGCGCCTGGCCCGCGAGGCCGGCAAACCGGTCCGCCTGGTCTGGAGCCGCGAGGAGGAGTTCACCATCGGCTACTCGCGCCCGGCCGGCGTCATCGATGTCTCGAGCGGATTCAACCAGGAAGGCAAGCTTCTGGCCTGGGAGTTCCACAACTATAACTCCGGCGCCTCGGGGCTGCCGATGCACTACAACGCCGAGGCTTCCTGGTGCGGCTTCCACGCCGCGCCCGCGCCTCTGCGCCAAGGCTCCTACCGGTCGCTGGCGGCGGTCGCCAACACCTTCGCCCGCGAGAGCCACATGGAGGAGATCGCCGTCAGGCTCAATCTCGATCCGGTCGAGTTCCGTCTTCAGCACACCACCGACGCGAGGCTTCGCGAGGTCATCGAGAAGGCCGCTTCGCTCGGCAACTGGGCTGCGCGGCGCGGCCGCGCGATCGGCTTCGCGGCGAATCTCGAAAAGGATGCGCGGATGGCGCTCTGCGTCGAGGCCGAGGTCGATACGAAAGCCCGCTCTGCGCGGCTCGTTCGCGCCGTGATGGTCTTCGACCCCGGCGCCGTTCTCAACCCCGATCACCTGAAGAACCAGATCGAAGGCGCCATCATGCAGGGACTCGGCGGCGCGCTGTTCGAGCAGATTCGATGGGAGGGCGGCCGCTTCTCGACACGCAATCTCTCCTCCTACCGCGTTCCGCGCTTCAGAGATATGCCCCGCATCGAGGTCCACCTCGTCGGCCGGAGAGACGTTGAACCGGCGGGTTGCGGCGAATCGCCCATCACTGTTGTAGCGCCCGCTGCCGCCTCGGCCATCTTTCACGCGGCCGGAGTTCGCCTGAGATCGCTCCCGCTGCTGCGCGCCTGGGCTTCAACTCTAAGCCATGATCTCCCGCAGGAGCCTGCTCGCCGCAGCGGCGGGGCCGCCATTCGCCGGTCGGTCCGCAGGCGGTGACGCTCGAACCGCCGCGCCATTTCAAGATCCGGCAGGTCACGCCCTTCGCGCCGGACAGCCGGTCCGCTTTCAGCAGCAGGGGCGGACCGTCAGGTTCACCATCCCTCGCGTGGTGCAGTACGAAGCGGCGGCTCTCGAATAACCCCGTGCGGAAAGCCGCCACGCCATGCAGGCGAAGGCGATGGCCAGACTCATGCTCGAAGGGAACGTGAGCGTGTCCGCCGTGAGACCGTGGGCCAATTGCCCCGCCCACGCCACCGCCACCATCAGCGCCACTGCAGAGCCCGCCGCGGCCCGGCGCAGCGACCAGAACCAGAACCCAAGGAACAGCGCGACTGCAAGGATGAATCCCGCAGCGCCCATTTCGAGCAGCGCCATCATGTAGACGTTGTCGGGGAAGACCCCATACTGCGATACGGCCGCCTTGTAGCCGACCCCCGCCAGCGGATGTGCCAGCCATAAATCGAAGCACATCGCCCAGGACCGCAGCCTGTTGCCCGTGAACGCATTGATCTGGTCCGTATCGGCCGTCAAGCCTTGCGCAATGGTGGCGAAGCGGTCCACGAAAACCTTCAGCGCCCGGTTCTCCCAACTGCCCGTTCCATCGAGCGAACCGCTGAACTGGAAGAAGCCCGCCACCAACAGCACGAGCGCGAGACTCGCCGCAGCGTAGCGGATGCGGACCCCGCGCCGCAGCAGCGCAAGCGCCTGAACCGCCGCCATCACCAGTACGTCGAAGACGGCCGCGCGGGACATCGAGACATAGATCGCCACCGCGCCCACGCCGAGCACGGCCGCCGCGGACGCCCATCGCCATCTCTGAACTCTCGGCCACGCCATGGCAAAGTAAAAGGCGATCCATGTGGCCACCATGTGCCCATAGGCGCCGCTGTCCTGAAAAACGCCGCCTGCGCGGCCCGTCAGCCGGCCCTCGCCGTAGTCGTATGTCTGGATGGCGCGCGTCCACTCCCAGCCCAGGAGAAACCCCGCGATCCCCACCGCCACCGAGATGAGCCCTCCCCACGTGAAGGCGCGCGTATAGCTGCGCACCTCGGCCTCGCTCAACGTGGCTTGGCAGATCAGCAGCGCCGGAACGAAGACTCCCGCAAGCCGGATCGCCTTCAACAGAGACGCAATAAACTTGGGCTCTGCCACGTTCTGAACGGTGGAGATCATCGCCACCGGACCCAGCAAGACCCCGGCGATCAACCACCATGGCGCTCGCGCCGGCCGTCCGCACAACAGGAGGATCAAACCAACGGGGAACATGAGATCCACGAAGGAGATGCGGAACTCCGATTCCACCCCGCCGAGATAGAACCACGGGGTCACAAAGAAGTAGAGCCAGAGTACGCGGTCGAGCATGCCTGAGGCGAACCCTCAGCAAGAGAGTGGCGGCCGGGGCGAAGAAATCTCAAAGAAAGGATGCCTACTTCCCCTTGAAGCGGGCCCAGCCGAGCGCGGGCAGGTCCTTCAGATAGGGCTTCATCCAGGAAAAGCCCGGATGGCGCTGGAGATGATCGGCGGCATTGAAGGGAGTGCCGCAAGGATGACCCATCACCGCTTCCATCTCCATCCTGTCGGCCATCTCGGCGTCGGCGATCTTCCCTTGAACCGCTCCGGCCGGGGCGAACGGCTCCTGCCACGGCCGCATCCCGCGGGGCGAAACCTCGTTGTGGCCGCAAAGGGTCCGCTCGCTCGGGGCGTCGGCCTTGCCTTCGAACGCGTCGTAATGATCGGCCAGAAACCGCTTGCCCGCCTCCAGGTCAATGCGTCCCTGCCACTCCTTCATGAGTTGCTCCCACCGGACGCGGCGGGCGTTCGCGCTCAGGCCGCCGTTCTTGGGATCGAAATCGGTCTCCTCGGCGGTGAGCTTTTCGTTGATGGGGAAGTTGGCGCCCACGAAGTAGCCGTCGGTCTTCTTCTCCCAGGTGACGTGCTTCAGGCCAAGCTCCAGGCGGCCGATCTCGTTCCGCTTCACATCCGCCACCAGCCACGCGTTGGCGTAACCGCCGTTATTCCCCTCCTTCATCAGGTCAGCGAACTCGTCGAGCGTCGAGGCGTACTGCATCGCCTTCCGCGCCCGGACGAACTCCGGCACGCCCTTGGGATCGAAGCCGTGGAAGCCGCTGATGGTGGTCTCGGTAATGACGAGCCCCGCGGAATTGACGCCGAAGTCGTCGCCGGAGTGGATGAAGCCCGGATAGCCGTCCATCAGTATCCGGTGGCCGGAGCCGGGACGGATGTCGAAGATGATGTTCCATCGCGCGCCTTCGTGGAAGCCGGACCAGTTGTTGTGGCCGATGACCACGCGGCCGTTCTTCGTCATCGAGCCGGTGGCGGCGAAGGCGCTGCAACGGTCCGGCGCGGGCGAGCCGGTCAGTTTGCCCACCTTCCTCTCGAGCCAGTCCGTGTAGTAGCCGAACTCGATCTGGGCGTTGTGGACGGTCAGATCCAACGTGTCCGTCTGAACGCCGCGGGCCTTCATTCCGGCGACGATGCCCTCAAGCTCTTCGCGGTATTCCAGCGGCACGCGCGGCCAGAAAATGCCCCGGGCGGTGTTGCGAAAGAAGTCCCAGTCGCGCTTGCCGTCGCGCGTCATGGTGAACTTCGTCATCTTGAGAGCGTCCTCGATTTCGCGGGCGAGGTGCCAGCCATGCTGGTAGCCGAGTTCGCGTGGCGACCCTTCAAGCCGGACCTGAATCCACCCCTTCTGCTCCGAGCGCGTGGAGTTGCCCGGCGGGCGGCCCTTGTCCGGCTGGCTCATCAGCAAGCCGGCGCTGGCAATCAAGATCAAGGCAATCAGCAGGAGTCCAATTCTCTTCATGGCGTCATCCCTTCATTGGCTTGAACAGATCGGTGGTGAAGTATCGCTCCATGCGGTCGGGGAAGACCGTGACCACTTGCGCGCCGGGCCCCAGCCGTTCGGCCGCTTCCACCGCGGCGGCGTAGTTCAGGCCGGAGCTTGAACCCACCGGAAAGCCAAGCCGCATGAGTTCCCGGGTGATCCCGATGGCGGCGTCGTCCCTGACCTCGATGGTCATCAACCGGTCCATCGATCCGGGCTGGAAGATGGTGGAGATGCTCTCGACGACGCCGGGGATGCGGCAGGAGAAGCTGCAGCACTCGATCTCGGGCTTCTCGCCCGGGCCGATCTCCACCGGGCGCGCCAGAACCGGCACGGGATCGCAGCCGGCTTCACGGATTCCTCTCCAAAGGCCGACCAATGTGCCGCCCGTGCCGACGCCGCTGACCACGGCGTCCACCGTGCCGCCGGGGATCTGATCGAGGATCTCCCGCGCGGTGGCGGCGGCATGGGCGGCGGCGTTGTCGGGATTGGAGAACTGCCGGGGCAGGAAGGCGTCCAACTCCGCAGCCAATCGCCCGGTCTCCTCGATGGAGCCGCGGATGCCCTTCTCTTTGGCGGTCAGCCGGATCTCGCCTCCGTAGGCGCGGATCATCAGGACGCGCTCGCTGCTGACGCCTTCCGGCATGACGGCGATGAAGCGGAGACCCATCTGGGCGCAGGTGAGCGCCATGGCGATGGAGGTGGAGCCGCTGGAAGCCTCGATGACAGTCGAGCCGGCCCGGACCCTGCCTTCGCGCCAGGCCTTCTCGAGGATGTATCTGGCGATGCGGTCCTTGGTGGAGCCGCTCGGATTCAGGAACTCGAGCTTGGCCCAGATCATCGGGCCGCTGGCCTCGAGTTGAACCGGCACAATCGGCGTGGGCGGCAGACCATGCAGGTAAACATGGCCTCCCGGGAGCTTTTCGGACATGACCCCTTCAGGCTATCAACGCCCCCGCCCGTCGCGATAGAGTAATTGCGGACACCACTATGCTGAATCTGAACCGCCGGGAAGTCCTGGCCGCGCCCGCGGCCGCGCTGGCTCAGGATGTGGTCGACAGAAACGAAGCTCCGCCGGAGCGAAGGCGTCTGCAATCCGACTGGCCGGCCGGGAAGTTGGCCGCGAGTCTGATCCCCGCCGCCGAGTGGCGGCATTTCCCTCGGGCGTCTGACCGCGAGGCGTGGGGGAAGGTCGCGGAACCCTTGCGGGCGCGTTGCCTCAAGGAGGCGGAGGAACTCGCAGGCCAGCCCTGGCCCGTGCTGCCCGCCACGCTCTACCTCGACTACATGCGGACGGGGACCCGGGCCAGATTCGAGAAGCACTACCGGGAGCGCCGGTCGCGGCTGATGGAGCTCGCGGTGGCGGAGTGCATCGAGGGCAAGGGGCGGTTTCTGGACAGCATCGCGGACGGGGTGTGGGCGGTCTGCGAGGAATCGACATGGTGCCTGCCCGCGCACATCCACCCGCAGAAGGCCGGCAACAACCTGCCCGACACGGCCGAGCCGATCGTGGATCTGTTCGCGGCCGATACCGGTTCGCTGCTGGCCTGGACCTGGCGCCTGCTGAAGCCGGAACTCGGCAAAGTCTCTCCGCTCATCGCGGCGAGGATCGAGCGCGAAGTGAAAGCTCGCATCCTGAAGCCTTACGCCGAACGGGACGACTTCTGGTGGATGGGCGTCGGCCCCGAAGTCCGGCGGCGGATGAACAACTGGAATCCGTGGATCAACTCCAACTGCCTGACGTGCATTCTGCTCATGGCCCAGGAGCCCGAGCGCAGCCGGCTCGTTCACAAGGTGCTGCGCAGCCTGGACCGCTTTCTGGACTCCTACAACGACGACGGCGGCTGCGACGAAGGTCCGGGCTATTGGAACCACGCCGGCGGGAGCCTGTTCGAGAACCTCGAGCTGCTCTACTCGGCGTCGGGCGGCAAGATCGACTTCTACTCGATGCCGCTCGTGCAGGAGATCGGCCGCTACATCTACCGCGCGCACATCAACGGCGACTGGTATACCAACTTCGCCGACGCCAGCGCCAGGAGCCACCCGCAAGGCGATCTCATCTACCGCTATGGCGCCAGGATCAAAGACCCGGCGATGCAGTCGCTGGGCGCCTATGTCGTTTCCACCGACGGGAAGCCGCTGGACTCGGCCAGTTCGATCGACCGCCGGATCTCGGCCATCTTCAATTGGGACCGGCTGCGCATGACGCCGCCGCGGGCGCCGCTGGTGCGCGACGTATTCCTGCCGCAGAGCCACTTCTTCGCGGCGCGAACCAGAAGCGGCTCGACGCAAGGCTTCTACCTCGCGGCGCAGGGCGGCCACAACAACGAGAGCCACAACCACAATGACGTGGGCAACTTCATCGTCTTCCTGGACGGCCGCCCGCTGCTGATCGACATCGGCGTGGAGACGTACACGGCCAAGACGTTCAGCTCGCGGCGCTACGAAATCTGGACGATGCAATCGGCCTGGCACAACTGCCCGACGATCAATGGCGTGATGCAGGGCGCGGGCCGGCGGTTCGAGGCGACCGCAGTCAGCGCGCTGGCGACGGATGCGAAGGCCGAGTTCAAGCTCAATATGGAGCGGGCTTATCCGCGGGAGGCGGGGGTGAAATCATGGACCCGCAAGCTCACGGTGGACAGGGCCGCCGATGCCGTTTCGCTTGAGGACGAGTGGGCCCTGGAGCGCGCCTCTCTGCTCGAGTTCAGCTTCATCACGACCGAAGAGGTGACGGCCGGTCCGGGCGTGGTTTCTCTCGGCCGCCGGGCCAGGATCGCTCACGATCCGGCGTTTGAAGCGGTGATCGATATGAAGTTGACCGATGACGCCCGGCTCCTGCCAGTCTGGGGCAAGCAGATCAACCGGCTTCGCCTGACGCGGAGGAACCCCGCGGCCGCGGGGCGGGCTCTGTTCAGGATTGAGCGCACATGATTCCGAAAACCGACCTGGAGTTGGATACGCTGCTGGCCGCGCCCTCGCCCGCGGACATCGAAACGATGGGCCGGCTCGACGGTCCGCTGCTCGTGCTCGGCGCGGGCGGCAAAATGGGGCCGACGCTGGCGGCGCGGGCGGCATTGGCAGCGAAGGCCGCCGGCAGCCCGCATCCGGTCGTCGCCGTGAGCCGGTTCACTGACGTTGCCGCGCGTGAGTGGCTGGAACAGGTGGGGGTCCGCACGATCAGCGCGGACCTGCTCGCCCCGGGCGCGCTGGATTCGCTTCCGGACGCGCCGAACGTGATCTTCATGGCGGCGAGGAAGTTCGGCTCCACCGGGCAGCCTTCTCTCACGTGGACGACGAACGCGTTGCTGCCAGGGCTGGCTGCGCGGCGGTATGCAAAGTCGCGGATCGTCGCGTTCTCGACGGGCAATGTCTATGCGTTCACCCCGGTGGACTCGGGCGGACCCGTAGAGTCCACGCCGCTCGATCCGGTCGGAGAGTATGCGTGGTCCGCGCTGGCCCGGGAACGCCTCTTCGAGCAGGCGGCGCTCGATGGCGCGCGCGTGGCGCTGGTTCGCTTAAACTACGCCTGCGACCTCCGGTACGGCGTGCTGCATGATCTCGCGCGCAAGATCCTGGAGCGGACGCCGGTCGGCCTCGCGATGGGGCATGTCAACCTGATCTGGCAGGGCGATGCGAACTCGGCTGCGATCCGGTTGCTGGAGCGCGCCGCATCGCCGGCGCTGGCGGTGAACGTGACCAGCCCGGTCACCTACGCGGTGCGCGACCTGGCCGGGAAGCTGGCTGAACGCCTCGGCGTGCAAGCTGCGTTCGCGGGCGAAGAGGCGCCGACGGCGCTGCTGTCCAACGCCTCGCTGATGGTCCGGCTTCTCGGCGCGCCCGAGACCCCGCTCGAGTGGATGCTGGACGCGACCGCCGACTGGCTTCTCATGGGCGGCAGGAGTTTCGGTAAGCCGACCAAGTTCCAGGTGCGGGACGGGGCGTTTTAACCGAGTCCCGCGAACGCAGACACGATTACTTCTTCAGGCTGTCATAGACCAGACATCCCCCGTTGCTACGCTGGCGCATTATGCTTCAGCGCACCATGCTCTTTTTTTTGCTGAGCGCTCTCGGCGTCACGCCGGTCTGGGCTCAGCGGACAACGGCAACTCTCTATGGCAGCGTTGTGGATCCCTCCGAGGCTTCCGTCCCGGAGGCTGTCGTACGGCTGACCAACGAAGCGACGGGCGCCGTGCTGAGCACCGTGACCAACGAGAGGGGCGAGTTCACGGTCTCTTTCGTCCCGCCGGGACGGTACGCGGTAGACGTGAACGCCCGCGGCTTTAAGGTCTTTACGCAAAAAGGACTCGCGCTCGCATCGAGCGAGCAGGTGCGATTCCCAGTCCGGCTTGAGATCGGCGCGTCGAGCGAGCAGGTGACGGTGACCGCGGAAGCGGCGCTGCTTCAGGATGCGTCGCCGACTTTGAACGACCGGTTATCGCGGCTCCAACTGGCGGAACTGCCCCAGGCGCGGCGCGACTTCACGCAGTTGCTTGCCCTTCAACCCGGCGTTCGCGCCAGCGGACAGGGGCTCTTCTCGTTCAACGGCCTCGCGGCGGGGGGCACGAACGTCACCGTCGACGGCGTCGACGGGGCCGGCGACGTCGAGACGAACTCGACCTCGATGTTCAACAATTTCAACTTCATCAATGTGATGAGCCAGGAGGCGATCGCGGAGGTAAACGTCAGCAAGGGCGTGTATGGCGCCGACGTGGGCAGGACGTTCGGCGGGAACATCAACGTCATCAGCCGCGGCGGGACCAACGAGTTCCATGGCTCGCTGTTCGAGAACTGGCAAAACGACATCCTGAACGCGCGTTACGCGCTGCTGGCGCCAACGGCGGCGAAGCCGCCGATTCGTTTTAATCAGTTCGGCGG
>CAYWST010000166.1:0-11724 GCA_964461075.1 uncultured Solibacteraceae bacterium
GCGGAAAGGTTGAAGCTCCAGGGGGAGACGCGAGCCAAGACTCATTCGGGCTGCTTCGCGTGCGGCCAGGACAATCCGGAGGGATTGAAGCTTCGCTTCGAGCGGGGCGAGAGCGGAGTCATGCAGGCCGCCTGGCGACCCGGTCCGCTGCTGGAAGGGTTCCGTGGAATCGTGCACGGCGGTGTGGTCGGCGCCGCGCTCGACGAGGCGATGTCGAAAGCGGTGGCTGCGTCTGGAGTCGAGGCGCTGACCGCGGAACTGCGGGTGAGGTACAGGCGGCCGGTCCTTTCCGGGGCCCTCTATGAGATCCGGGGGTGGGTGGCTCGGCGAAGTAAGCGGCTGGTGGAGACCGAGGCGGTTCTGGTCTCCGAAGACGGGATAGAGCATGCGCGTGGCTGGGCGAGTTTCCTAGTGCTCCCGGCTCATTCAGCCGCGAGCAACCGGTTGACAGCGTCGAGCACGTCCTGCGGAGGGAGCGTCTCGAGACCGCCGAGTGCGTGAATCACTTCGGATCGGGTGCGCCACGGCGCCCAGATGACAGGGTCGGACGAGCCGTAAAGAACCACGACGGGGAGACCGAAAGCGGCGGCCATGTGAGCGGGGCCGCTGTCGTTGCCGAGGAAGAGGCGCGCGCCGGAGAGCAGACTTTTCACGGCGGTGAGCGGCGCGCCCTGCAGTGTGCGGAATTCCGCAAAGGGCGCGAAGTCATCGGACGGCGCGCCGATGATGACGGGCTGCAGGCCCCTTTCGGATTCGATCCGGCGGGCGGCTTCGGCGAAGCGCATGGGCGGCCAGGCCTTCTCAGGAGCGGAGGCGAAGGGATGGATGACGCAGTAGGGCGGGGCAGGCGGCGGCGGAGCGGCGAACAACCGGGCGCGGGGAATCTCCGCCGGCGGCACGCCGAGAAAGAACATGGCCGAGGCGACATGTTCCGCGGTGTGGACCGTGCGCTCTTCGCCCAGAATCTCCTGGGCGCGCGGGATCGGAACGTTGTAAGCCCACTGCGCGGGAAGGTGGGCGAACGCGGCGCGCCACCGCGCCATCGACGCCACGGTGAGCATGATGCTGCGGCTGCCGCCGTGGAGATTCACAGCCAAGGAGGGATGGAATTGAAAGACGGCGCGCTTCAGCGGCGGCATCAGGGCGGCCACGTCGGGGTTGTCTTCGTAGATCTCCCGGAAACGGTCTTCCACGCAGACACCGATCTCGAGGTCGGGCCGGTGTTCCTTGAGCAGGCGAATGGCGGGCGTTGTGAGCACGCAGTCGCCGAGAGAACGCAGGCGGATGAGGAGAACTCGCGAGCCCAGGGCAAGCCGGTCCAGCGGCGCGGGCGTCACGGGAACGGGCCTATTCGGGTTCGATGCGCGCCTCGTCGACGAGCATGACGGGGATATCGTCTCGAATCGGGTAAACGCGATGGCACTCGGCGCACTTGAGCCCCTTCTGGTCGGGGGTCATCGACACCGGCGCTTTACAGACCGGGCACACGAGAAGGTCGAGCAGGTCCTGACTGACAGCCATGATCGATAGCGATGGTAGCAAACCAACGCGGCCGGCGTGCAATGTGCGTAAATGGGATTGATTTGTCCGCTGTCCTCCTTCCATGAGCGCTCCCGCACTGTCTCCGTATTCGCCGAAGCCGGGCTTGTGGCCGGACCCGATTCAATGGTCGCGCGAGATCAACGCCGCTTGGGCGGCGAAGCGGATCCGCCCCGCGCTGGTTCTCGCCGGGGCCTATCTCGGGCTGGCTTTCGTCCGCAGCCTCGGGCGTCGCGGAGTTCCGGTCTTCGTTCTGGAGTCACACCCGCACGAGGTGGCGATGTCTTCGCGGTACGGCGAGGGGATCTTGATGCCGGACCCGGTTTCAAGCGCGGCCGGATGGGTGGAGTTCATGGCCGCCGCCGGATCGAGACTCGACTGCCGCCCCGTCATGTTTGCGGCGGGGGATCCTCACATTGACGTCTTGCTCGCGGGACGGGAGCGGCTCGCCGCATTCTATGACTTCTTCGCCGCCGGCAGCGAGGTCCTGAAGCTGTTGCGGGACAAGCGCAGCCAATACCGGTGGATGATGCAACGGAAGGTGGAGATCCCTCGCACTCTGATTCCGGAATCGGGCGAGGAAGCGGCCGAGGCTGCACGCAGCATCGGGTTCCCCTGCATCGCCAAGCCGGCCGTCTCTCACCGTTGGCCGCTGAGGTCCAGGATGAAGGCCGTTGCGCTGCGGTCGGCGGCTGACGCGGATACGGCGTATCGGGCGATGGAGGAGGCCGGTTGCGGCTGCGTGATCCAGGAGACGGTCGCCGGCGCCGACGATCAGTTCTATGGGACATTGAGTTACTTCAGCCTCGCGGGAAAGCCGTTAGCGACGTTCGCGAAACGCAAGCTGAGGCAGTATCCGGAGAGATTCGGAAACGGAAGCGTGCAGGTTTCGGTGGACATGCCGGAACTCGTTGCGAGGAGCGAGGCGATCCTTCGCAGCCTCGGCTGCGGCGGTTTCATCAGCATCGAGTACAAGCTGGACGCCGCGGACGGAAGAATGAAGCTGATCGAGATCAATCCGCGCATGGTGTCCGGGTTGCAAATGGCGATCGATAGCGGCTGTGATTTTCCGTGGATCGGATATCGCGACCTCGCCGGGTTGCCCGAGGAGGAGCAGCCGGGATTCAAGAGCGGGGTCATCTTCGTCAACGAGGCCTGGGAATTGAGGCGCGTCCTGGCCAGGCGGAGGATGGCTGACTGGCTGGCGGCGGCGTTGACGGCAATGCGGGCCCGCTCCTTCGCCGCCTGGAGTTTGCGGGATCCGGGCCCGTTTCTGTCCCTGGTGAAGAGATCGTTGCGCGGCGAACTGTGAAGGGCGGGGCCTACTTCATCTCCGCGCGGGCCTTTGCGACGACTTCAAGAAATTGCGCGGCGCGCTCGGTGAAGACTTCGTATTTGCCTTCCTTGATCGTCTTGGCGTCGACGAGTTCGCCGCCGACCGCCACGGCGCAGGCGCCGGCCTTGAGGAAGTCGCCCGCGGTGGTCAGGCTGACGCCGCCCGTGGGAATCATGTCGATCTGCGGGAACGGTCCCTTGAGCGCCTTGATGTACTTGGCGCCGCCGACGTTGTCGCAGGGGAAGACCTTGACGATGTCGGCGCCGGACTGCCAGGCGGTGAGGACTTCGGTGGGCGTGAGCGCGCCCGGGCAGATGGGCTTGGAATAGCGCTGCGCCATCTCGATGGTCTTGAGGTTGAGCGCGGGCGTAACGAAGAACTGCGCGCCGGCGAGCATGCAGATGCGGCAGGTTTCAGGATCGAGCACGGTGCCCGCGCCCAGCACCATTTTGTCGCCGAACTTGTCGGCAAGCTGCTCGAGAACTTTCACCGCGCCGGGAACGGTCATGGTGACCTCGGCGGCGCGGATGCCCCCCGCGTAGATGGCTTCGATCGACTTGAAGGCGCTCTCGGCCGAGGGCGTGCGCACCACGGGCACGATGCCGATCTCTTTCATTGCGGATAGAATGATCCCTTTATTCATGCCCTGATCGTATCACGCAGCACGGTCAGCGTCGCTTGACGCGGCCCATGATTGCGCTTTGAGCTGAGGTCTTTTTTGCCATTCAGGATCGTGACATCTGAACAGACGACGCCGGGGCGCAGGCGGGCTCCTGCAGGTTAGTCTGGAGAAGTGAAACACGTTCTGGCATTCCTGTTTTGCTTGACCGCCTCGGCGGCCTGGCCGCCCGAGTGGTCGCGACCGTTCCCCGCCCATCAGATTGCGGGCAACGTGTACTATGTCGGCACCGAGGATCTGGCCTGCTATCTGGTGACGGATCCAGCCGGGCACATCCTGATCAACACCGGCATGGCGGACTCAGTCAAACTGATCCGCGCGGGTGTGGAGAAGCTGGGCTTCCGCTTCAGCGAAATCAAGATCCTGCTGACCATGCAGGCGCACTTCGACCATGTGGCGGGGTTCGCCGAAATCGTACGAGCCACAGGCGCCAAGGTTTACGCCACCGAGGCCGACGCTGGCATCATTGAGTCCGGCGGCAAGAGCGATCCGTGGCTGGGCAAGGAGGGCTGGTTCGAACCGGTGAAAGTGTCGCGCCGGCTGAAAGACGGCGAAACCGTCGAACTTGGGGCGGCGCGACTCAAAGTGCTGCTCCATCCTGGGCACACGCCCGGCAGCGCCAGCTATTCGACCACGGTGACCGATGGCGGCCGGGAGCGCGAACTGCTGTTCGTGAACTTGGGAACGGTGGTCATGCCGCTGATCGGCAACAAGAAGTATCCGGGGATTGTCCAGGACTTCGAGCGCACGTTCGCCTCGCAAAAGAAACTTCGGCCGGAGATCTGGCTCGCCGGGCACGCGTCGCAGTACGGGATGGCGGCGAAGCGCAAAGCGGGCGGTTTCATCGATCCCGAGGGCTACATCAAGGCCGTCGCTGAGCACGAGCAGCGCTACCGCGCGCAACTGGCGAAGGAGCGGAAGTAGGCTCAGGCCGCGGGCCGGCGCGGGAGGAAGCGGTCGAGCTGCTTGGCCGGGACCTGGTCGAGATCGACGATGATCAGGCCGTCGAGGCAGTTGCCGAATGCGGGGTCGACGTTGAAGCCTGCCAGCTTCGCGTTGAGACGCAGGTAATGGCGGAGCAGCACCGGAACGCCTTTGCCGTCCGGTTCGATGTCGCGCACGAGGCCGTCGAGGTCGTCGAGGCTCGTGGGCTCGGGCCACGGCGCAGAGGGGCGCGGCGCGAAGGGCTTGCGAGGCTTGGCGAGCGCCGCCAGGCCCGCCTCGAAATGATGAGTGGCGAGATAGCGCGCCATCAGGGCGCGGGAGGCCATGCGGTAGGCGGGGCTGATGCTGACGGGTCCGAACATCCGCCGGTATTCCGGGTTGCGTGACAGGAACTCTCCGATCCCCCTCCAGAGCATCAGCAGCGCCTGATAATTCTTCTGCGCCTCCGGCCGGATGAAGCTGCGGCCGAGTTCGATGGCGGGGCCGATGCGTTTCATGAAGCCTGGGGCGAACTTGAACAGCGTCGAAGTATAGAGAGGATAAGCCGAGCCGGTCCGGGCGAGACGGTAGGCCCCGTCGATGCGTTGCAGATCCTTGTTCCAGAGCACGAGGTGGAGGTAGTGCTCGTCAAAGGAATCGAGATCGTAGGCGTGGCCGGTTCCTTCCCCGGCGAGTCGAAAAGTGATTTCGCGGAGGCGGCCGAGTTCACGGAGACCCAGTGGGATTTCGCTGGCGCGGGCCAGCAGCACTTCATGATTGGAGGAAGCCAGCAGGCGGGCCGATTCCGGAAGCGCCTCGAACTCGCTCGCCAGCCAGCTCTCCGGAATACCCGGCCCGACCGGCGCCATGCGGCGCGCGGGCCGCGGAAACGAGCGCTGGCGGCGCAACCGCAGCCATTCGGTGCGGCGCCGCAGCTCGGCGATCGGCGCGGCAGGGCAGGCGTGTCCGATCCGCATCTCCACGGCGCGATTGCGCTTGTTCAGCAGTTCGTGCGGCAGCAGCGCGGTGCGCAGTCTCGGGTGCATCAAGCCCGCGATTTGGAAGAGCGGGCCGTTGGCTCCGGCGAAATACACCGGCAGCACTGGCGCGCCGGTCTGCAGGGCGAGCCGAGCGGCTGTGTCGTTCCATGAGGGATCGGAGATCCCACGCCGTCGCATATCCAGATGGGCGACTTCCCCGGCCGGAAAGACACCCAGGACCCCGCCGTTTTCCAGCCAGCGCAAGGCCTCGCGAAGCCCGCGCCGGTTCATTCGATTCGCCTCCGCGCCCCCGAAAGGATCGATCGGGATAATGTGCGAGTCCAGTTCCGGCACGGCGGCCAGCAGACGGTTGGTCAGGATCCGCACGTCGCGCCTCACCCGCGTCAAGGTCGCGTTCAGCGCCGCCGCATCCAGCATGCCGAACGGGTGATTGGCGACCACCACCAGAGGACCGGACGCTGGAATCCTGGCCAGATCCTCCTGCGAAACCGCGACCGTCGCATTGAGCGCCGCCAGCACCTTCGAGCCGAAATCGGCGCCCTCGCGGCGCCCGGCGTCGTCGTAAAGCCGCTCGAACTGGTCGATGCGCAGAATCTTCTCAATCGCCGAGCTGACGGGAGCGGGCAGGGGCTTGGGGGCGAGCCGGCCCAACATCCCTCGAAACACGGAAGGTTGTGACATCCTCATCGCCAAAGTACGGCGGGAGGGTCAATTTGGCGTGAACGCTGCGTCAATTTCTGGCGACTGCCAGCGCCGCCTGACGGGTGCACGAACTTTCAATTGGGGGTTCCGCCGGCCGAGCTCAACCTTCCCTCAAAGTCCGGCCGGACCGATTCGAAAGGCCCGAGCAAGCGGGGCGATCCATGAGGCGATTGCAACGGCGATCAGCGCCAGGGGGCCGGCAGCGGAACCGCCAAAGACCGCCCGGAAGCGTCAACCGGTGACCAGCGTTGCCACTTCGCTTCATCCCGCCGCCAGCGCGATGCGCACCCCCAAACACCCTGGTGCGGCGCGCGACGCCGTGGTTTGCTACCCCGTAGATCCCGGCCCCGGCCAAGTACAAGGACAGCGCCGCGAAGCCGCCAAGCAGCCGCGCCACCGACCGGCTGACGGGGTTTGATGCCGGAAGCTCATTTAGGTTAGGCTCAAAGCCATGCGCAAGATGTTGCTCACGTTCGCGTTCGTCACGGCGGCCCTCGGCGCCGCCCAACAGCCTCCCGCCGCCGCCCCGCCGAAGCCGGAGCGGAAGCCGGGTCTGTATGCAATCATGCAGACCTCGATGGGCACGATGGTTCTGCGCCTCTACGAGACCGAAGCGCCGATGACCGTGAAGAACTTCGTGGATCTCGCCCTCGGCCGCAAGTCCTGGAAGGACCCGCGGACCGGCGCCACGGTGCGGCGTCCGCTCTATAACGGACTTACTTTCCACCGCGTGATTCCCGACTTCATGATCCAGGGCGGCGATCCGCTGGGCGACGGCACGGGCGGGACCGCCGAAATCAAGGACGAGTTCCATCCGTCCCTTAAGTTCAATGTTCCTGGCCTTCTCGCCATGGCCAACGCCGGACCGAACACCGGCTCCTGCCAGTTCTTCATCACCGAATCGGCGGAGCGTACGAAGCACCTGACGAACAGGCACACGATTTTCGGCGAAGTCTCCGAAAACTTCGGTCTGGTGGCGAAAATCTCAAGGGTGCCCACGGGCGCCAACAACAAGCCGCTCAAGCCGGTGATCATTCAGAAGCTGACGTTCGAGAGAGTCGGTCCCGTGCCGCCGGGCGGCATCGTCTTGCCTGCCGCCGCGCCGGCCAAGCCGGCAACGGCGACGAAGAAGGCCGCGCCCGCCACCAAGTCCACAGCGCCCGCCACAAAGTCAGCCCCGCCGGCTACCAAAACCACCACCACCGCCCCGGCCAAGAAGTAGCCGCCTCGCGGCGCGATCAGGATTTCGGCGGATCGAGCGGGACCTCGGCGAAGAAGAGGTCCCGCGTCCCCTCCTTCATGCCGGTCAAGTAGATGAACGCGTTGCGTTGGTGGCGCGTCTCAAAATAGAAGAAGCCATGCACAGCTTCGCCCGGCAGGAGCGTCTTGGCGCCGAATGAGCGGGTTTCGAACTCGATGGCCGAGAGAGGGTTCTTCTTCTTCGGCAGCGGGATTGGAACGGGATACTTGGGGCCGGTGTTTGGCTTCTTGGGCCCGCCGGTGAGGTAAGGCAGCTCCTGCGCGGGAACCGGCTCGATCTGGCTGCTCTTGAACTGGTAGAGGACCCGCATGCGGTCGAGCATCACGGTCTCCTTACCCTTGTTCTCCAGGATCAGCAGAACCGGCAAAACGCCGTACTCATTGGGATTGGCCTTACCGAACAGTCCGTTGATCTCGGCGTCGCTTTCGTACTTGACAGCCGCGATCTCCAGCGGGCCGATCTTCTGGCAGGATGGATAATCGGCCGGACGCCCCGGGTTGAACGCCGGCGCGGCCAGCAGCAGGCCGGGCCGGGCGGCGGCCGGGAGGCATACAATCAGGAGTTTGCGGCGATCGATCACGCTTCTGTCGTATCGGGCCTTCACGGTCCTCGTTTTCCCCCTTCTTCTACTTTATCTGGCAATGCGGGCGGCGAAGGATCGCGCTTACTTGCGGGGCCTCGGCGAACGGTTCGGTTTCCTGCCCTCCGCTTTCCGGCAGACGGCGCCGGGCGCCATCTGGTTGCATGCGGTGAGCGTCGGCGAGGTCATTGCATCTCTAGGCTTCATTGACGAACTGAGACGGCGGCTGCCCGGCTGCCGGATTTTCGTGTCCACGACGACGCTGGCGGGCCGCGCGATGGCGGGCAGGAAGCTGATCGGATTGGCGGACGGAGTCTTTTATGCCCCGCTCGATCTTGCGTGGGCCGTGCGGCGCGTCCTGCGGCGGCTGCGCCCGGCGGTGGTGGTGGTGATGGAGACCGAGATCTGGCCCAACCTGTTCCGTCAGACCGAGGCCTGCGGGGCGAAACTGGTGATCGTCAACGGCCGGATCTCGGACAAAGCGCTTCCGCGCTACCGGCGGCTGAAGTGGTTCTTCCGGGCGGTGATCCCCTCCGCGGCGCGCGTCCTGGCCCAGGATGAAACAGCCGCGCAGCGCTATCGTGAGCTGGGCGCGCAGGCGGAGAACGCGGGCAATCTCAAGTACGACTTCGACCCGGCCGCGGCGCGGATTGCGACCGAACTCGCGGGGTTCATCGATTCCCTGGGAGCCGGTTGCGTCTGGGTTGCGGCTTCGACGATGCCGCCGGCGGCTAGCGGCGATCCGGACGAGGACGAAGTGGTGGCGGAAGTCTTCACGCGGCTCAGCGCTTCCCGGCCGGGGCTCCTTTTGCTGCTCGCGCCGCGCAGGCCCGAGCGGTTCGAAACCGCCGCCGCGCTGCTTGCCGCGCGCGGCATCCGGTTCGTCCGCCGTTCGCAGCTCGGTGAGGGCGCCCGCCTGGAACTGCCCGGCGTCCTGCTGCTGGATAGCATCGGGGAACTCGCGGGAGTGTTCTCGCGCGGAACCGTCGTTTTCATGGGTGGCACGCTGGTGGATCGCGGCGGGCACAACATCCTCGAGCCTGCCGCTCATGGGCTGCCTGTGGTGACAGGCCCGCACATGGAGAACTTCGCCGAGATCGCAGCCGGATTCCGCGCGGCGGAAGCCATGATCACAGTGGACTCGCCCGAAGCATTGACGGAAGCGGTCGGGCGGCTTCTGGACAATGCCGCAGAGCGTGAAGCGCTCGGGCGAAAGGCGATGGAGCAGGCGGCGGCCCGGCGCGGGGCGGCCGCGCGGGCGGCGGAGTGCGTGGCCGAGCTCTACGAAGAGGCAGTGCCGAGGCCGCCTCTCTGGAATCCCCTGGCCCCGCTCTGGCGTGCGGGTTTGACGCTGGATCGCGCGCTCTCCCGCCCCCGCCGGCTCGACGTTCCAGTCGTCAGTATCGGCAATCTGGCCATGGGCGGCACCGGCAAAACACCGCTCGTGATCTGGCTGATGGAGAGGCTCGCCCTGGAAGGGCTGCGTGTGGCGGTGCTGACCCGAGGCTATGGCCGCACCTCGAACAAGCCTTTGCCGCTCCCCGCCGGAACGCGCGCGCCGGTCAGCGACACCGGCGAGGAGCCCCAACTCCTGCTCAGGGCCGGAACCGCCGCCGTGGGAATCGGCCGCGACCGCGTCAGGCTGGGCGAGCAGATGGCGCGCGAGGTCCGTCCGGACGTCTTCCTGCTCGATGACGGCTTCCAGCATTGGGCTCTGGAACGCGATCTCGATATCGTTCTCGTCGACACGATCGACCCCTGGCGCGGCGGGCTGCCTCCTGCCGGCAGGCTGCGCGAAGAGGCCACCGCCCTCAGCCGCGCACAGGTGATCGTCCTGACGCGGACCGAACCGCATCGCACTTACTCCGGACTTCTCCACGAGATCCGGAGGGCCAATCCGAATGCGCCCGTCTTCCGCTCGCGTGTCGAGCCCGCGCGGGCTTTGCTCGCCCCCGGCGAGCGCGTGGGCGCCTTCTGCGGACTGGCGCAGCCGGAGACCTTCAGGGCGACGCTTCGCGATCTGGGCTGCGAGCCCGTCTTTTTCAAGGTCTTTCCCGATCATCACAAGTACTCAGAGGTGGAGTTGACGGCCATGGCTTCACAGGCGCCCAAGTTGGTTACCACCGAGAAGGACCTCGTCAACGTGCCGGATCGCCTGCGGACAGTGCTGCCCATTGTGAGCCTGCCCGTTCGCGTGACCCTCGACGAGGCGGAGCAACTCATCGAGATCGTCAAAGCCGTCCTCCGGCCGCGCTAGGGTGTGCTAACTTCAGAAAATCCGGAGGCTTTGATGCAAAGACGTTCTCTCCTCAAGTCCGGCGCGACGGCCGCGGGCCTCAGCGCGTTTCCCCATCACCTTTTCGCCGGCGCGCAGCAGAAGCGCGCCAACGATGTCGTCGAGCTCGGTCCCAAGAGAATCAAGCTGAGCCGTCTCGCCATGGGGACCGGCACAAACGGCGCCGGCGGAAGTTCCAATCAGACCAAGAAGCTTGGCGTGGAAGGCCTGGCGCGCCTGCTGGAAGCCGCCGTGGACAACGGGGTCAACTTCTGGGATTCGGCCGACCAATACGGAACCCATCCGTACCTGAAAGCCGGGCTGGCAAGGGTCAAGCGCGACAAAGTCGTCATCCTCAGCAAGACCCACGCCTCCACCGAGGCCGAAATGAAGGCTGATATCGACCGCTTCCGCCGCGAGTTGAACACGGACTACATCGACATTCTGCTGCTCCACTGCATGATGGACGCCGCCTGGCCCGAGCGCAAGAAGGGCGCGATGGAGTACATCAGCCGCCTGCAGTCGGATGGCATCGTCCGGACCAAAGGCGTGAGCTGTCACACTCTTGCCGCCTTGAAGACGGCTGCTGCAACCCCCTGGGTGGAAGTCGACCTGGCCCGCATCAATCCGGCCGGCGTCGCCATGGACGCCGCCCCGGATGTCGTGCTCCCGGTCCTCAAACAGATGAAGGCAGCGGGCAAGGGCGTCATCGGGATGAAAATCTTCGGCGCAGGCCGGCTTCGCAACCGCGCCGACGAGTGCCTCCAGTACGCCCTCGCCCAGGATGTGGTGGACTGCTTCACCATCGGCAGCGAGAGCGAAGAGGAACTCAAAGGGCTTCTGGCGAAGATTCCAGCGGCCAGCACCCGCGGCTGATCACTCCGCTTGTCGTTGAAGCTATTAAGATTCCTTCAACTATAGGAATTGCTATTGACGACATTAGCATCTCAAACACATAATTAGATCAACACATAAGTCGTCATCGACTTAATTGCATCCCCGAGAGGAGGCCCAGCTCCTCTCAAGCCCCTCTGACAGAGGCCCTACGGATCCCAGCCGTAGGGCCTCACGCCTTTTAGGGGGTATTTTTCTGTACTCGCACCCACGCTCCCCTCTCCCTCCAATGATGATATTCGGATCGAGTGGTGCAGATTTCCCACGTTAGGGTCTTTCAATGGGGGAAAACGCACGCAGGGGGATGAGGGATGAACCCTAAGTGCTTGAAAAACGGCCGTTCGGGTTTGGCACGCCATCTGCACTATATATGACAACTACGTCGTCATCGACGAATCATCCCTGAGAGTCGACCCAGCGGCTCTCGAAGCCCCTCTGACAGAGGCCCCGGCGGTTCCTCACCACCGGGGCCTTTCTCCAGTGTGCCGAGCATGTTCGACAGCTTGAGGGTGAGAGTCCCTTTGACAACCTGA
>CAYWST010000167.1:0-11710 GCA_964461075.1 uncultured Solibacteraceae bacterium
CCGCAGGCCGGCGCCGCCGCCGGTGATCGCCGCCGCCCCGGCGCCGCTGCCGCCTCCGCCGCCGGCTCCCACGCCGATCATCACGATCCGCGGGACCACGGTTCAAAATGTTCAGACTGGCAACAGCCAGAAATCCACGGAAGACCTTGGAAGGAACCCATGAGCGCCTGGAGTCACACCTTTTCTCACTCAACCGTCGCAGCAATCCTCCTCTTGCTCGGCGCCTCGGGAGCGTCCGCTCAGGGCCAGGCCGAGGAGATCCGGGTCACTCTCGGCAAGAGTCTCGTAATCGATTACCCCGAGGATGTCAGCCGGATTTCTACCTCCAACCCGGATATCGTGGATTACGTTCCGGTCTCATCGCGCGAGATTCTGCTCCACGCCAAGGGACTCGGCACGGCGACGATCGTCATCTGGGCCAAGTCCGGACAGCGCAATTTCTACAACATGACGGTCGAGATGAACCTCGAGCCGGTGCGGAAGGCGATGCGGGAGACTTTCGCCAACGAAGAGATCAACGTCGTGAGCAGCCGCGATGCGATCACGCTCACGGGCCGTGTCTCTTCGCAGGCGGTTGCCGACCGGGTTGTTGCGCTGATGACTCCCTTTGCCAAGACCGTGATCAATAATCTCCGTCTGCCGGCGGCGCCGGTGGAGAAACAGATCCTGCTCCGCGTCAAGTTCGCCGAGTTGAATCGGCAGGCAGGCCTGCAGTTTGGAGTGAATCTGTTGTCCACTGGAGCGCTCAATACACCGGGCGCGATTACCACCGGGCAATTTACATCGGCGCGGCAATCAGGCACCGTCGGAGGATCCGGAGACGA
This sequence comes from uncultured Solibacteraceae bacterium, assembly GCA_964461075.1. Lineage (GTDB taxonomy): Bacteria > Acidobacteriota > Terriglobia > Bryobacterales > Bryobacteraceae > JACADU01. The sequence goes on from CAYWST010000167.1 coordinate 825, forward strand.
TTCGAAATTCACCATCACGGACGCCTTGAACATCTTTGCTTTCCGGCCGGACCTCAACCTCGCAGCCTTTGTCAAGCTTCTTCAAAACGAGGGGATGCTGCAGATTCTGGCCGAGCCCAACCTGGTCACAAGCAACGGCAAGGAAGCAAGCTTTCTGGTGGGCGGCGAGTTCCCGGTTCCCGTTCTCCAGGGCGGAGCGAACGCCGGCGCAGTCACGGTTCAATTCCGCGAGTTTGGCATCCGGCTGACTTTCAACCCTGTCATCACTGAAAACAAGACGCTCAAGATGTATGTAAAGCCGGAAGTCTCGACGATCGACCTCGCCAACGCGGTCAACGTGAGCGGCTTTACGATTCCCGCTCTGGCGACGCGCCGCGTGGAATCCAACATCGAGTTGGGCCCGGGCCAGAGTTTCGTCATTGGCGGTCTCATCGACGACCGCTCGACCGAAGCGTTCTCGAAGATCCCCGGATTGTCCAGCATCCCGTTGTTGGGCACCCTGTTCAAGAGCCGGAACGAGAATCGGAACAAGACCGAGCTGATCGTCATGGTCACGCCGGAATTCGTCGAGCCGACCGCGGCCGGCGACCCGAAACTGACTCCCCAGATGCCCGGCGAGTTCATCCGGCCGATGATGTTGCCGAACGGCATGCCCGGGTCCTCGAACACCGGAGCCGGAGCGCCGGCCAACCAAGGCCCGCCAGCGACCGGCAGAAAAGACGCATGGAAGCGTGTCACACCGCCGGCGAGCAAGTAGAACCGGGCTGATCGATGAGCGCCAGCCTGGCCGTTGCAGCTTTGAGGGGATAGAGCTATGACATCTCGTGGCGCCGTTCGAGACCCGTCGCTATCAGCGCTGCTGATCTCCGCTGACCGCGATCTGGCTCAAATGCTGGAATCGGCGATGCAGTCGACCCGCTGCTTCGAGCTCCTTGCCGACTTGAAGGAGTACCCTTCGGAGCAGACTCTCGAAATCAGGCTGCGCCAACTCCAACCCGAGGTCGTATTGCTCGACGTCAGCAGCAACTTTGCCGAGGCCGAGCGGGTGATCAAGATCCTTGCCGGTCATCAGCCCTCAGTGCGTGTGGTGGGAATCAGCGACCGGAACGACCCATCTCTGGTCGTGGCGGCGCTCCGGGCTGGAGCCGCGGATTTTCTGTTCAGCCCGTTCCCCGAATCAGCTCAGATGGAAGCCGCCGCGGCCATTCGACGTTCGCGCGAGCCGGACCCTCAGACGGTCCCACCAGAGGTCGGCCGCGTGATCGCCTTTTCCTCCGCCAAACCGGGCAGCGGCGCGACGACCGTGGCCATCCAGACGGCTTTCGCCATCCGCCGGTTGACTGGAAGGAAAGTTCTGCTGGCAGATCTGGACCTGCTGAACGGCTCTGCGGCGTTTTCGCTCCGCCTCAACCCGACTTATTCAATCCTCGATGCGCTCGAACGTTCCGACCAACTCGATCCCGCTTTGTGGAATTCGCTTGTCGTCGGCAGTGGCGGAGTGGACGTCCTGGCCGCGCCTGACGAACCCTACCACGGGGTCTTCGAGATGAGCCGCCTGCATGAGGTGATCGAGTACGCCAGGATGCTCTATAGCTGGGTCATTCTGGACCTGCCGGCGATCTTCCGGCAATTGTCCATGTTCGCTCTCTCGGAAGCGGAGCAGTCCTATCTGGTCTCCACCTCCGAACTTTCCAGCCTCCACCTGGGCCGCCGGGCCGTTTCCATGCTGCAGCAGCTCGGCTTCGACAGAGACCGGTTCCGCATCCTGGTCAACCGCACCAACAGGCGCGACGGCATCAGCGTATCCGACATGGAGCGGATCTTCTCCTGCCCGGTCTACGCCACCGTCCCGAACGACTTCTTTGCGCTTCATCGGGCGATTACCAGAGCCGAACCGCTGTCAAGCGACAGCGAAATATTCCGCTCCTTCGACCAGCTCGCACACCGCATCACCGGGAACGGCTCTAAAGACAGGAAGAACGCGCCGGCCGCTTCGGAGCAGAAGTCCAGTCTGGTCGATGCGTGAAGCCGCCTCCGCTCCTCAGACCCCTCTTTTGCCCGAGATTCAGCAACTTCATCCATTAGGCTCTCAAGTTATTCGGCGGTAGCGCCGATGATTGACTAGCGGTCTGTTCGGATGCGTTCTGTCGGAGAACGCGCCGGAGGCCGCGGAAGGACGCACGATGATCCCGACGATGGACCAGAAGCCCAATCAACAGATGAGCTGGGAGCAGCGTCTGCTCAAGAACGCCGGCCGCCCCAAATCCTCGCTGAAGCCCGAATACCAGGAACTAAAATTCACGCTTCACCGCAAGCTCCTGGACAAGATCAACCTGGAGGCGCTGGCCACGATCGACAATCAGCGGGTGCGCGGCGAAGTCCGGCAGGCGCTGATTCAACTGATTGACAGCGAGCCCACGCTGCTGAGCGCGCTCGAAAAACAACAGATCTGCGACGAAGTCCTCGACGAAGTCTTCGGACTCGGCCCCCTGGAACCTCTCCTGCAGGATCCGACCGTCAGCGACATCCTGGTCAACGGAAGCAAGCAGGTGTACGTGGAGCGGAAGGGCCTGCTGGAACTCACCAACGTCACGTTCCGCGACGATGCTCACTTGCTGCGCATCATCGACAAAATCGTCAGCCAGGTCGGCCGCCGGGTCGACGAATCCAACCCGATGGTCGACGCCCGCCTGTCGGACGGAAGCCGCGTGAACGCGATCATCCCGCCGCTGGCGCTCGACGGCCCCGTCATGTCGATCCGGCGCTTCTCCCAGGACAAGCTGATGCCGGCCGACCTCGTTGAGCGGAAGGCGATGACCAAGGGGATGATGGAACTGCTTGAAGCGGCCGTCAAAGCGAAGCTGAACATCATCATCATCGGCGGAACCGGCGCTGGAAAAACGACGCTCCTCAACGGCATGAGCTTTTTCATCAATCCCAAGGAGCGCATCGTCACCATTGAGGACGCGGCCGAACTCCAGCTCAAACAGCCCCACGTCGTCAGGCTGGAGACGCGCCCTCCGAACCTTGAAGGCCACGGCGCGGTCCGTCAGCGCGAACTGCTGATCAACAGCCTCCGTATGCGGCCCGACCGCATCGTCGTCGGCGAGGTCCGCGGCGCCGAGGCCCTTGACATGCTCCAGGCGATGAACACCGGCCACGACGGCTCGCTTACCACGATCCACGCCAACTCGCCCCGCGACGGGGTCAGCCGCCTGGAAGTCATGGTTTCTCTCGCCAACTCCAGCATGCAGCTTGTCTCGATCCGCCAGCAGATATCGAGCGCCGTGCACCTGCTCGTTCAAGCGGCCCGCATGAGCGACGGTTCGCGCCGGGTCACCAGCCTCACGGAAGTGACCGGGATGGAAGGCGACATCATCACCTTGCAGGATATCTTCGTGTTCGAGAAACGCGGCCTTTCGCCGGAAGGCAAGGTCCTTGGACGCTTCGCCGCCACCGGCATCCGGCCCAAATTCTACGAAAAGCTGCTCGCGGCCGGAATTCGCCTCCGTCCCGACCTGTTTGACGAGGTAGTGGAGGTCTAGTCATGGTCAGCTTCATTCTTGTCCTTCTGGTGGTCTGGGCCGTGGCGGCCGGAGCCTGGCTGATGCTGGGCAACGCGTTCAACAAGGCCGACTCCGACAAATTGAGGGAGCGCGTGGTCGGCGTCAATCGCCAGAAAGCGAAATCGTCCCGCAAGCCTTCAGAATCGTTGATTCGCACGGAAGACCGCTCAACCGGCGCCATTTTGTCGACGATCATGAAGCGTTTTGAACTGCACGACCGGCTGGCGACGCTGCTCGAGCAGGCGGGGATGAAGTGGAAAGTGGGACGGCTTGTCCATATGTGCCTCGGCCTCTTCCTGGGCGGCTATGCCGCCGGCTGGATGTTGCTGCCCTCCACCTTTCAGTTCCTGGCTTTCCTGCCGGCGCTCATCGCCGGAGCGCTGCCGCTGCTCTATGTGCTTCAGCAGAAGAAGGCCAGGTTGAGGAAATTCGAGGAGCAGTTTCCCGAAAGCCTGGAATTCGTCGCCCGCTCCATGCGTGCCGGCCACGCTTTTTCGGTCTCTCTCGAGATGCTGCACCGCGAATTTCAGGAGCCCCTGGCGGGCGAGTATCGCCGCGTCTTCGAGGAACATAATCTCGGCCTGCCGCTCGACACCGCCCTCCAGAAGATGGGCCAGAGGATTCCTTCGCTTGACGTCCACTTCTTCGTCTCCGCCGTTCTGCTGCAGAAGCGGACCGGCGGCAATCTCGCCGAAATCCTCGACAAGCTCGCCTACGTGATTCGGGAGCGCTTCAAGCTGCGCGGAAAGATCCGCGCCATCAGCGCACATGGACGAATCACGGGCATGGCGCTCACCTGTATTCCCATCGGCGTCGCCGCCATCATGTTCATCGTCAATCCGCCCTATGTGACCTTTTTCGCCAATGACGAGATCGGCAACATCATGGCAGGGGCAGGCGTTCTGCTGCAGATCCTCGGTTACCTGATCATCAAGAAGATCGTGTCCATCGAAGTCTAAAGGAGACCGGCGATGACTCTGTTTCTCACATTCCTGATTTTCGTCGGCGTCGCTGTCGGCCTTGCGCTCGTCATCAACAAGATCTGGCTGCGGCCGAAAGAAGCGATCGAACGCGTCACCGGCGCCGGCATTCAGATTGAGGAAGACGCGCCTGTCCATCCGAGCCTCGTCTTCCGGGAACTGCTGAACCGGCTCGGGTCGGTCATGCCGGCTTCGCCGAAGGACATGTCGGTGATGCAGAAGCGCCTGGTCAAGGCGGGCATCAGAAACCCCAACGCGCTCAAAATGCTCTATGGCGCCAAGGTGACCATGGGCGTGGTGATGCCCATCATCATGGCGGCGCTCGTCTTCGGCTCCGGGGCGGAACCGACCAACAAGGTCATGGCCGTGCTCGCGTCCGCCGCGATGGGCTTCTTCGGCCCGAACGAGTACGTCAATATCGCCGTCCGGCGGCGCCAGAAGCAGATCTCCAGGGCTTTGCCCAACGCGCTCGACCTCATGGTGGTTTGCGTCGAGTCCGGCCTCGGGCTCGACCAGGCCATCCTGCAGGTCGCCAAGGAACTCGACCACGCGCACCCGGAGATCAGCGAGGAGTTCGCCTTCGTCAATCTCGAACTGAAGGCCGGAAAGCGCAGAAACGAAGCTCTGAAGAACCTGGCTGACCGTTCAGGCGTCGACGACCTGAAAAAGCTGGTCGCCGTCCTGATCCAGGCCGACCGTTTCGGAACCGGCGTCGCCCAGAGCCTGCGAGCCCACTCCGATTACATGCGCGTGCAGGCCCGGCAGATCGCCGAAGAAAAGGCCGCCAAACTCGGCGTGAAGCTCGTGTTTCCCATCTTCTTCTGCATCCTGCCCTCCCTGTTCATCGTCACGGTCGGGCCCGTGGCGGTCACGATCGTGCGGGAGCTCCTGCCCATGATGTCCGGGGTCTAGCGATGCCAGAGACGAAGTTGCATCTCAGGTCTAGAGAAAACCGGCTCAACCGCCGATTGAACTGTTTGAGAGTTGCTGTCTGGCAGCTCTTGTCAGAAACCAGAGCGATTCCAGAGTCTTAGAACGCGGGAAAGAAAGAAGGAGAACCACTATGGAGAACAGTCAGATCGTTCGTTTGGTGTGCGCGCTGCTCGCCGTCGTTTTTCTTGGCGTCATCATCATGCGCCGGAAGAGCAAAAACGCCGAAGAATAGCCGCAAGGTCGCGAAAAACCGCCCGGTGGCGGGGCTCTTTTTCGACTACGCCCGAGGGTGTGCGAAAAAGGCCCGCCTCCGGAGATGGATGATGAACGTTCGTTAAGAATAATTGGATCTACCGAGGGAGATTGAGCATGTTGAGGAATCGGTGGCGGATGTTGCTTCAACGGTTGATGGTAGCGACCCTGCTGGGCGTGAGCGGAGCCTGGGGCCAGAGCCTCGGCCAGGTCATCGCACTTGGCGGGCATTCCTCCGACGTCGCTCTGGACGAGCCGCGAGGGCTCGTCTATGTGGCGAATTTCACCGCCAACCGGATTGACGTCATCGTGGCGGAGTCGGGTGAAGTGCAAGGCTCGATCAACGTGCCGAGCCAACCGAGCTCACTCGCACTGTCTCCGGACGGGCGCTACCTGGTCATCGCCCACTTCGGCAACTTCGCCGCGCCGAACACGCCGCGCAACGCTTTGACGGTGATCCAACTGGAGAGCCGGGACCGGCAGACCTACGCCCTCGTCGATCCCCCCCTGGGGGTCGCCTTCGGCATCGATGGCAAAGCGCTGGTGGTGACGACAACCCAATTCCTTCGGTTCGATCCCCTGCTCGGTACCACGGAACTGATTAGCACGCTGGCCAACGTCGTGGCCAAGACCCTCCCGCAACCGCCGGCCGAGGCGCCTGCCGAAATCGTCGCGGCTTCGGTCCAGGCCTCCGGCGACGGTCTGAAGATCTTCGGCGTCTCGGATACGATTCTGTTTGAATACGACGTCAACATGCGGCGGATCGAGTACAGCTACTACGTTGCGGAGCCGCCGTTCGGGCCAAGGACGATCAGCGTTTCCAAGAACGGCGGGCAGTACCTGGCTGGCTGGGCGATGTTCGACCGCGAGGGGATGATCGCTCAGTTTCCAAACCCGAAGGGCGACCTTGCCATCGGCTCGCACGCAATTGACAGCGACCGGGGACTGATCTACGCACAGGTGCCTGAACAGGTCGTTACCACGACCGATCCCAACACGGGCGGCGCCCAGCAGCCTGGAAGCACGCCGGTCACGACACCCGTGGCCACAAATCAGCCGCCTTTCCTGATGGTCGTTGACGCGGACAACTTGAGCGTGCGGGAGCGTTACCGTCTGGCGGAGAATCTTACCGGCAAAAGCGTGCTTTCCCGCGACGGCCGCACGATGTATGCGATCTCGGAAAGCGGACTGACGGTTCTCCGTGTCGGGGATCTGAGCCGCGCGCCGCGCCTGGTTTCGTCGGCTCAGGACGTGGTCTTCCGCAATACGTTCTGCAATCGCGGGATCATGACGCAGGAGATCTATATTGACGATCCCAGCGGAGCGGCCACCCCATTCACTCTCTCCACGGCGCAGCCAGGCATTCTCATCAGCCCGAGCCGGGGCGTCACTCCTGCGGCGGTTCGAATCTCCATCGACCCAGGCGCCATGCAGAACATCCGCGGCACGCTCGAAGCGCAGATTACGATGCGTTCTTCGACGGCCGTCAATTACCCCAAGCCGATTCGCGTTCTCGCGAACATGCAGGAGCCCGACCAGCGGGGCACTTTCGTCAATGTGCCTGGCAAACTTGTTGATCTGCTGGCTGACCCGCAGCGCAACCGCTTCTTCATTCTGCGCCAGGACACCAATGAAGTTCTGGTCTTCGACGCCTCTAACTTCCAGCAGGTGGCCGCGCTAAGGACGGGCAACACTCCGACCTCGTTAGCCATCACTTTCGACCGCCAATACCTGCTCGTCGGCAATGACAATTCGCAGATCGCGAATGTATTCAGCCTCGACACTCTCCAGCCGCAGACGCCGATTCGATTCCCCTTCGGCCACTACCCGCGGGCGCTGGCCTCGTCCGGACGCGGCATGCTGGCCGCGACCCGCGTCGCCGGCCCGGTCCACAAGCTTGATGCCGTGGACTTCCACGCAAGGAAGGCGTACCAGCTATCTACGCTCGGCGTGTACGAGAACAATATTCACCTGAACACCGCACTTGTGGCTTCTGCCAACGGCGGTTCGATTCTGGTCGCGCAGGCCAACGGCAACGTGCTGCTCTACAACGCGAACGCCGACAGCTTCACCATCAGCCGGAAAGATTTCACGAGCCTCGGCGGGGCCTACGCGGCCTCGAACTTCGATCAGTTCGCCATCGGGCACACCCTGCTGAACGCCAGTCTCGTTCCGGTTCGCACGTTCGATTCGTCCGTCGGAGCGTCGTCGGGCTTCCTGTTCGTCGACCAGGGCGCCTACCGCACTGGAGCGTCTGCGACATCTGTTTCGCCCGGAATCATTCAGCGCCTTGACACCGCAACCGGAACGACCTCGAAGACGACGCGGATGGTGGAAGCGCCTCTGCTCGGCACCCGCGACTTCGTCTTCACGCGGACACTCGCAGTCCTTCCCGACCGCAGCGCGCTGATTAACCTGACCACCTCTGGCTTCACCGTCCTGCCGTGGACCTATGACGTCGGAGCCGCGCCTCCGCGCATCACCCGCGTCACCAACGCCGCCGATCGAACCCGCGGCGTCGCTCCAGGCGGGCTGATCGTCGTCGAGGGACAGAATCTGAGCCCTGTCAATATCGCCACTCGCGAGCGGCCGCTTCCGACCGCTCTCGGCGAGAGCTGCCTTATCGTCAACGGCCTGCCTGTCCCGATGATCATGGTGAGCCCCACTCAGATCAACGCCCAGTTGCCTTTCCAGGCCGAAGGCAACGTCGCCATGACGCTCTACACGCCGGGCGGAGTCAGCGACAACTTCAACCTGACGATTCTGCCCAACGCTCCCAGCGTTTTCCGGGCCACGATTGTCGACGACTACGTCGCCCCCACGGTTCTTCGAGTCGAGAACCAGCAGGTCGTCACGCCGGCAAACCCGATCCGCAGCAACGACACCTTGCTCGTCTATCTCACCGGCATGGGCAGGACTACCCCTGAAATCCCAGCCGGGGTGCCCGCGCCCACCGATGCGCCCGATGTCCTGACGCCGCCCAACGCCGACATCGAGGGAGTCAGCCTCCCCGTCGAATCGGCCAGCCTTGTTCCGGGCGAAATCGGCGTCTACCAGATCCGCTTGTATGTTCCGCATACGGTTCCCAAAGGGTTTTCCAAGCCCCTGCGAATTCAACAGGGAACGTACACGACCACGGTTGAAGTCCGCGTTATCGACTGACGCGGGCGCTGACTGAACACTCAACATCCGGAGGGGCCGGCTCCGTCATGGCCCCTTCGAACCAACAACGCCTCGAAACACCCATAGGATAGCCATGTCTTGTCTCAGGATCGCGAAATGGATGACGCTGGCTGCTCTCCTCGCCGCACCGGGCGCTCTCGCCCAACGGTGGGAGTTCGGCGGAGCCGGCGGGGCATCCTTTTACAACAAGAGATCCATTGCTTCTCCCGCGGGCTCAGTGGACGCCAAGTTCAACCCAGGTTTTGCTGTCAGCGCATACTTCGGCCAGATAGGCAATCGCCTCGGCGGCGAAATGCGGTATGACCTCCATATCAACGAAATGGAACTCGCCGGACTCGGGCGGTCCGTCAAGATGGACGGACGGACACAATCGTTCCATTACGACGTCCTCGTTTACTTCAACAAGATTGGGAGCCGCATCCGGCCTTACGTGCTCGGCGGATTCGGCCTGCGCCTCTACCAGGGAACCAGCAGCGCCGGCGTTGTGCAGCCCCTCATGAACGTCGCCGTTCTGACCAACACCAGCCAGTGGAAGCCTCTGATCGTCACCGGCGGCGGCATCCGGTTTGAAGCGACCAAGAAGTTGCACGTGCGCGCGGAATTCCGCGTCAACATGAGCGAGTCGCCGAATGATGTCATCACGCCCGTCGGCGGCAAGCTCGACGGCTGGTGGTTCAACTACGCGCCGGTCGTGGGCATCAGCTACGTTTGGTAGCGCCTTCACAATTTCATCACAATGAAAAATCTTGGGCAGGCTTTGGCCTGCCCAAGATTGTTTTGGCCCGGCAGCCCTCTATACTGGTCAGAATGCTGAGGTCTTCAGGGTTCCTCTGTTCCATCTTCGCCTGCTTGTTGGCGGCGCAATTCTCTTTCCTGGCCGGCGCGGCCCCCGCCTTCACCGGAAGTGCGGCATGCCGAACATGCCACCCGAACATCACTGTAGATTTTTTCCGGAATCCACATTTCAAGACCCAGGTCAGGAACGATGAGCCGCCGGATCGGGCCGGTTGTGAGGGTTGCCACGGCCCGGGCAGCGAACACATCGCCGCGAAGGGAGACAAAGCCAAGATTGTCGCCTTCTCGCAGCTCAACGCCAGGGCGATTCTGGACAACTGCCTCCGCTGCCACGCGGAAAGCCTGGGCCGGGCTCAAATCCGGCGGTCCTCCCACTCGCAGGCCCAGGTGGCCTGCAACGCCTGCCACAGCATCCACAGGCCTCAGACGCCCAAGGCGCTTCTCGCCCGCCAGCAGAAGGACGTCTGCTACGGCTGCCACGCCAACGTCCGCCCTCAATTCGCCATGCCCTTCAAGCACCGGGTCAACGAGGGCTTCATGAACTGCTCGGACTGCCACAACCCGCATGGCGCTCAGGCCCCCAACTGGGCCATGGGCGTCCGGCCGAGGATGGTGGACGCGGCGCTCGGAAACGAAGAGCCGTGCCTCAAGTGTCATACCGACAAACGCGGTCCTTTCGCCTACGAGCACCCTGCGACGCGCGCCGACGGCTGCTCCGCTTGCCACACGCCGCACGGAAGCGCACACCCCAGGCTGATGAAACGGCCAGCCGTTTTCACGCTCTGCCTGGAATGCCACAGCGGTCTCGGAAACTTCGGTCCTCAAGGCGACGGCGTCCGTTTGACTCCCGCCAGTCACAACCTCGCCGACACGCGCTATCGCAACTGCACCACCTGCCACGTCCGCATTCATGGGTCCAATGCCAGCGAGAAGTTTCTGCGATGAGAGGAGTCACCATGAGATTCATCCCATGCCTGATCCTGCTGCCGGCAATCGCCGCGATGGCGCAGCCGGCCGTCGCCCCGACCGATGAACGCGTCGGCGAAGCGCGCGGCTCCACCTTCGGCAACTACAATCTCCTGCAATCCTGGGAATTGGGTTATCGCTTTCATTCCGTGGGCGTAAACGAATCCAAGTACCGCAGCGATGTGAACTTCAGCAATGGCGTGCGGCTGGG
>CAYWST010000168.1:0-11647 GCA_964461075.1 uncultured Solibacteraceae bacterium
GCCCACGGATTGCCCGCCATCGAGCGTCACTTTGAAGGTTCCGAACTTCAGCCGCTCGTCGCCGAAGTTGGAAGTCCAGGGAGAATTCCGGATATCGGCGACTACCTCGGAAGTGGGCCTCGAAGCGTTGATCCGCCAGGTCAGAACGACGCGAATCGGCAGGCGGTTGGCTGATTTCAGCTTCTGATAGAGGGCGGCATCGAGCGGTCCGATGGCTCTGTCGCCGACCGCAGTGAGCCCCGCGGCGGCGTAGATGCGGAGCATCTTCTCGATGGCGTCGAGTTGCTCGGTTTCGCTGAAAACCTCTTGGCCGGGAACGCCTTTGAGAAGTGAGGCCGCGTTGCGGAGAATGCCGTTGGGTTCGCCGCTGGCGTCTTTGACGACTTCGCCGCCCGGCGGATTCGGCGTGTCCCGGGTGATTCCGCTGATTCTGAGCCCCATTGAATTGGCGGACCAGACGTAGCTGCCATCGAACGCCACGGGATGCTCAGTGGTCACGTCGAGGTCGGCGCGGGTGGGGAAGCGCATCTCCTTGAGCCGCGGGGGTAGCGTTCGCGGCACGACGATCCACTCTCCTTTCGGAGTGGTGCGGGCTTTGTCCCGGATGTACCGCTGGATGGCGGCGATGCTGTCGAGCGGCGGCAGCGGACGCCGATACTCGCCGAGGGCGGCGCTCAGGACATGGACATGGGCGTCGATGAGGCCGGGCAGCACGGTCTTTCCGGCCAGATCGACGACGCGCGTCCGCGCGGTGCGGTGTTGGGCCAGAACCGTCTTGTCAGGTCCAACCGCCACGATCCGGCCGTCCTTCACAGCAACCGCCTGGGCAATCGAGAAGGAGTTGTCGGCGGTGAGGAGCCTGCCGTTGTGCAGGATGAGATCGGCATCGGCGGAACAGACCGGCAGGCAAGCCGCCAGAAGAGAGCAGATCGAACGCAAGGCTGTCATCTGAGAGGATTGTATGCCTCGTGGCGGGGCGGTACATTGGGAGGGGCCATGAAGACGGAACTGGAGACGTTTCGGCGCGAGATGGACGCGGTGTTTGTTCGGACCGAAACGCTCCTGGCGGGGTTGAGTGACGAGCAGTGCGGGACGAAACCGGCGCCGGGCGCGTGGTCGATCTCCGAATGCCTCGATCATCTGACCTTGACAGCCAAGGCCTACCACCCGACTCTCGAAACTTATCTGCGTAAAGGTGTTCCGGCCGGAGGAGCGGGATACACGCCAGGCTGGCTGGGCCGGTGGTTCGTGGGGTATCTGGAGCCTCCCGTGAAACGGGGCTTCAAGGCTCCGGCGCCGTTTGTCCCCGCAGATGCGAGACGGCTCGGCGAAGTGAAGAGCGACTTCCTGGCCGCGCATGAGTTCATGCTGTCCCGTCTCGATGCGTTGGACCGCCTTGACCTGGGGCGCATCAGGATCGAGTCGCCTTTCGCCAAGTGGGTCTCGTATCCGCTTGGGCTGGTCTTCTACATCCTGCCTGCGCACTGCCGCCGTCATCTCTGGCAGGCGGAGCGGGTCCGGCAGATCGTCGCGCCATCGGGCGGCAGGATCTGATACAACGGCGGAATGCCTGATTTGAAGATTTCGCGCAGGTCACTGGTCGCGGCGGCGGCAGCCCCCGCGGCCGGCATGGGGATGCAAGTTGCCAGGCGGACGGAATCGGGACCCGTGCGCATCGTGACGATGTACAAGTTTGAGCCCGATGAGGTGCGCCAGATTCAGAATGCAGCCAAGGCTCCGGTGGAGATCACGATCGCACCGAGCCGCGAAGAGTTCAGGAAGCAGCTCAAAGATGCGGAGGTGGTTTACGGAGATCTCCGGGGCGCAGAGCTCGATTTCGCCCCGAAGGTGAAATGGATGCAGGCGGGCGGCGCCGGCATGGAGGGGATGGACCCCGCACTGAAGCAGCATCCGGTGGTGGTAACGAACTATGCGCGGGTCTTCGCTCCGGGGATTTCAGAGACCGGAATCGGATTGCTGCTTTGTCTGACCCGCGGCATCACGAATTACTACATGCCGCAGTTCGCCAAGCGGCAGATGAAACCGGTGGGCACGCCCAAGTCGGCCGATCACACGGAACTGGTTGGGCGCACGATGGGCGTCATCGGGCTTGGCGGGATTGGAAGCGCGATGGCGCGCCGGGCCTACTTCGGTTTCGACATGAAGGTGATCGCCACCGACGCCCGCCCGGTTCCCAAGCCGGAATACGTCGAGGAGCTGCACTCAGCGGAGTACTATCCCGAACTGGCGAAGCGCTGCGATGTCCTCGTCGCCGCGCAGCCGCTGACGCCGCAGACGGAGCGGATGATCAATGAAGCGGTGTTCCGGAGCATGAAGAAGACCTCGATCTTCATCGCGCTTTCGCGCGGGAAGGTTTTCGACGACATGGCGCTGGTCAGAGCGCTCAAGGAGCGTTGGATCTATGGCGCGGGGCTCGACGTGTTCCCGCAGGAGCCGCCGCCGAGCGAACATCCAATCTACGACTGCCCGAACGTCGTCATGACGGCGCACACATCGGGCTGGAGCCCGGACCGGCAGCGCCGGCTGATCGAGTTCTTCGGCGAGAATGTCCGGCGTTACACGCACGGATTGCCGCTCATGAACGTCGTGGACAAGCAAGCAGGCTATTAAATCATTCGCCGGTTCTGAACGGAGAGGCGGGGAGCCCTTCGACGTTGACAAGCGTGGCTTGGGGATCGTCAGCCCAGGCGTAGCGGGCCTTCATGGGCCACTTCACCGCGGGACTCGAAACGACCACCGTTGCGCCCTCGATGCGCGCCTCGGCGGGGGAGAACGCGCCGTCGGCGCCGGCGACCTCAAAGCCCTTGAGGACTCCGCCGCGGGCCGCCAGACCCGAGCCCGTGTGATCGAACCAGAGGCGCATCGATTCACCCTCCCGCGCGGCTTGCCGGAAGATGGGGCCCGAGTAGACCACCTTCTCGCCGTAGGCCAGCGCGAGAGCGGGCAGGGCGAGCCGAAGCCCGACATCCTGCTTGTTCTTCGGATGAATGTCCTGCGATTCTCCGATGTCGATGGTCACAGCCATGGCTGTGTTGTTGAGCGATAGAGTCTGCAGTTGAGCCTCGCGCAACAGCGGCCAGCCGTCGTTGGTGCCCGGACGGGCGTAGTTGGCGAGCTGCACGAACAGGAACGGGAAGTCGCCCTGGCCGAACGCCTTGCGCCAGTCGGTGATGAGGGTGGTCATGAGGCGGCAGTAGTAGGGGGCGCGGGTGACGGTTGCGTTCGCTTCACCCTGATACCAGATCACGCCGCGGATCGAATAGGGAACCAGCGGCGCGATCATGCCGTTCCAGAGACCGGAGGGCTCATGCTGATGGCCGGGTCCGGGAGGCGGATTGGGCCTTGCGCCCTGTCTCCCTTTCGCTTCCCATTGGGCGACGGCGCGCGCGTGGCGGGCCGCGCTCTCGGGATAGGATTCGATCACGCCCGCCCATCGGGAGTAGACGGGCATGAGAGAAGGATCGGCGGAGAGGGCTGACGCGCGGACCCAGCTTTCCGCGGGCGTGCCGCCCCACGGCGCCTGCAGAATGGCGATGGGGACCTTGAGTTTCGAATGCAGATGGCGGGCGAAAAAGTAGCCTGCCGCGGAGTAGCCGCCGGTGGTTGCAGGCGATGCGGAACTCCAGGCCGCTTTCACGTTGCCGGCGGGAGTCGCCGCAACCGTCGTTTCCACCTTCAGAAAACGAATCTGCGGGTTCGTGGAGGAGGCGATCTCCTGCTGGGCGTTGTTGGAGCGTTCGACCGTCCAGCCCATGTTCGACTGGCCGGAGGCGAGCCAGACCTCGCCGACGAGCACATCGTTGAGCCGGATGGTGTTCGATCCGGCGATCTCCAGGGTGAACGGGCCGCCGGCGGCCGTGGGATTGAGAGTTACCTGCCACCGGCCAAGCGGGTCCGCAATCGTTTTGAGCTGCTGGCCCCGGAAGGAAACGGTCACGGATTCGCCTGCCTCCGCTTTGCCCCAGACCGCGCAGGGCTTGTCGCGCTGCAGGACCATGCCGTCGGCGAAGAGGGACGGTAGACGGACTTCCGCTCCAAGTGGAAGCGTGCAACTCAGCGCCGCCAAGCAAATCAGCCGGCTCATCGCGCTTACTTGCCTTCCTTCGACGGGACGGTCCACAGGTAGAACTTGTGGCTCAGGTAGGTGTCGTCGCCGCCGTCGTCGTCGAGCGTGGTCTCTTTCTCGGCCTTCCAGTCGCCCATGTCGAAAGTGTTGGAGACGATCCGTGTGCCGGGCCTGAGGTCCTTCAGCAGCTTTGGTTTCAGTTTCAGGTTGATGTTTGGCAGGAGGAAGAGCGAAACGACGGTCGCTTCGTGGATGTCGGCCTCGAAAAGATCGTTCTCCTCGAAGCGGACCAGATCCTCGACGCCTGCCTTCTTGGCGTTTTCGCGGGCCTCCGCGATGCGCACAGGATTGATGTCGACGCCCACGCCGCGGGCGCCGAGTTTGGCGGCGGCGATGACGATTCTTCCATCGCCGCAGCCGAGGTCATAGAGCACATCGCCCTTCTTGACTCCGGCGAGCTTCATCATGGCCTGCACCGCGGGCTCGGTGGTGGGCACATACGGGACATCGGGGTCGCGTTTCGGTTTGGCCTGCGGGCCCTGAGCGGGCATGAGAATGGCCGCAAAGGCCAAAGCGAGGACGGCGAATCTGAAAGATCTCATGGTCTGTCTCCCTGACTTGTATGAGAGTACCTCAAGAGGGCGGCTGTCAGTGCAGTCCGGCGAGGAACTCGCGCGTTGTGGAGAGAGCCATCGCCTTATTCTCGCGGCGCACATTGTGGCCCGCGCCGGTGATGTGAACAAGCTTGCCATTCGGGAGCAGCGCCGCAGCGGCATCGTTTTCTCTTTTCGTGTCGCCCTGCGCGTCAGCTTTGAGGATGAGCGTAGGCGCTTTGATCTTGGGCAGAAGTTCCTTCATCGGCGGGCGGGCGGACAGCGAAAGCAGCGCCGTCGCCGGATGGTGCCTGCGCTTGGAAGGCGCCCAGTAGGCGCATTCGGATTCGCCCCATTTGGGCGAGTTCTTCATGCAGTCCGCCTGCAGTTCGGCGAGCGTCCTGTTGTTGCGCTGGATCATCCTTTGGATGAGTTCTTCAGGCGGCGCTGCCGCGCCGGCGGGGCGTCTGGCGCCCAAGCCCGGATCCTCCAGGATCACGGCCCGTGGCACGTCCGGATACTTGGCGGCAAACCATGCCACGGCGGCGGAGCCCATCGAGTGGCCCATGAGGATGGGCTTGTCGAGCTTCAGTTCGCGGATGAAAGCGGCGAGGTCTTCCACCTGCGCGTCGGCCGGATCATCCGGCTTGGGCGGGTCAGTAAGCCCGTGTCCGCGGGCGTCAACGAGATAGATATCGTAGCCTGCCGTGAACTCCTTGGCGAAGTTGGTCCAACAGAGGCCGTCATCGGAAGAACCGTGCGCGAACACCATCGCCGGTTTGCCGGGATTCGGCGCGCGCCAATAGTGGATCCGGATGCCATTGCCATAAACGTAGTGATCCGTCAAGCCGGCCGGCGGGGCAGGCTGCATGATAAACGCAAGCGTCAGAACTGCAGTCATGCGGTCTCCTATGAGAACAGCTTCCCGGCGTACTCGCGCGAAAGCCGAAGGTTGTCGGTGAGGGATCGCGTAAACACCGTAGCCTCGTCCCAGGCAAGTTCGGGCACAAGCCAGCCGTTCCACCCGGCGGCTTTGGTTTTGGCGGCGATCGCGGGGTAGTCGACGTCGCCGGGTCCGAAGACTTCAGACCAGATCTTGTTCTGACTATTCCGCAGGTGGAACGCGTTGATGCGCGGCAGCCAGAGATCGAGGTGTTCCATGACGTCGACGCCTCCGCGGTAGAACCAGTGGGCGTCGAAGCAGACCCTCACCTGTCCGGCAGGAGTATTCGCCATGAGATGACGCCACTCCCGGGCGTTGTCTCGCAGCTCGGGCGCGTGCTGATGGATCCACAGGTCGAGTTTGAGCTCCTTGAGGCGGGCGGCGAGTTCGGCCACCGCTTTGGCCTGCGTCTCCAACTGAGCGTCGCTCTTGGCGCGGCCGATCGGGTTCGGGTTGAAGTCGATGGCCTCGATTTGAAAGAGGTCCAGCGACTTGCGGGCGAGATCGAGAATTGTGGGGATGGTTTTGGCGGCCAGATCGGGTTCATGGACGGCTCCACCACTGTAGACGGCGGGGACTTTGATCCCGCGATCCTTGAGGAGACGGGCGTTTTCCGGGGTCGCGAAGCTGGACATGAGTTCGATGGCGCCGTACCCGGCTTCGCGGCAGGTGTCGAAGACCCAGGCGGCGCGCTCTTCGGCCGAGAACTGCATTCGCTGGCCCAACTGGGTGAAAACATAGATACCGGCGGCGACTTTTGCAGGCATATTAGGGTCCGGGCACAACGTATCACAATTAAGAGTGATATCCACAGGTGCGCTTTGCACGTCGTCATGAGTGTGATGGTCCTGGCATTCCTGTTTCTGCTTGGAGCCGTGGAAGGCCGGGTTGTCGATGAACGCACCGGCGCCGGAGTCCGCAAGGCGGCGGTGCGGCTGATGATCCGCGATGATCGCGCGGCGGGCGCGCTCCTGACTGGCCGGCATGGCGAGTTCCGTTTTGAAGGGATCGAGCCCGGAAGGTACCGGCTCGAGATCGATCACGAAGGCTACTCGGGGCGATGGAGGGCCTCCGCGAAGTCGCCCAGGCTGATCGAAATCGGCGCGGGGAGCGAAGTGAAGGACCTGCTCATCAGTCTCCGGCCGCTTGGCGTATTGGCCGGACGGGTGTTGGACGAAGACCAGGCTCCACTGCGTGGAGCTTCGGTGATGGCGCTGAAGAGGTATGAGGAACTGGGGCTGGCGCTTTGGCAGCAGGCGGCGATGGGGCGTTCAGACGATCGCGGCGAATACCGCCTCGACGGCGTGGAGCCGGGAGAGTACATCCTGGTTGCGGCCGCCAACCGCGATCGCGCGCCGCGATTGGCGGCGATCAGCTTTTTCCCTCGCGGCAGGCGCGCCGAGGATGCGGCGGTGCTGACGGTGGAGCCGGGCGACATTCGCGAGGGCCTTGACCTCACCGTCCAGTTGGAGCCGGTCCGGCGCCTGAAGGGAAAGGTTGAACTGGATCGTGGCGAGGCCGATCTGCGGCTGGTGATCGGCGGATTCGAGAGAGTTGTCGGTCTCGGATTCAGCAGCCAGGCGACGCGGAAGGGTGAATTCGAGTTCAGGGATCTGCCCGGCGGCGACTTTTTGCTGGTCGCCGGTGTCGAAAAACCTGAGAGGAAGTTCGCGGCGATCCCCGTCCGTCTCCTGCAGGACGATCTGGAAGGTCTGCAGGTCAAGCTGGAGCCGCTGCCAGTGCTGATTGGTACGGCGGAGGGACTCGAGGATGGAGAGAGTCTCAGGATCGCTTTGCGGGGCATGGGCTGGCGGGAAGGCGGCGAGGTGAAAACCGGAAAGAATGGCGAGTTCGCGATGAGTGCGCTGCCGGGGTCTTACATTCTGGAGGTGCGAGGACTCAGAGAAGGGCGGTACGTTGAAGGTGGGAGCCTGCGGAGAGTGGAGGTTCCAGGGGGCGGGAATCTGGTCCTGAAGGTCAAGTCCGGCACTGGGGAACTGATGTGTTTTGCGCTGCCGGGCGAGGAAATTCTGATTGAGAATGAGGGCGAGCGAAGGACGGCAGTAGCGGACTCGAAGGGAATGGTGACGGTCAAGAACCTGCCGCCGGGGCCTTACATCGTGACGGGAGAGGCGGGCAGCGCGAGAGAGGTGACTGTGGAACCGAAAACGATCGTCGGCGTGGAGGTCGCGCGATGATTCTGGCGCTGTTGGTTGGAGTCATCTCCGGCGTCGTGGTGGACGAAACAACCGGCGCGGGGGTTCGCAAAGCCGAGGTGATGGTGACCTCGGGGCTGCAGGGCCAGTCCACGCTGACGGACGCGGAGGGCCGCTTCAAGTTCGAAGCGCTGGCTCCGGGCCGCTACAACGTCCAAGTCAGCAAGACGGGATTCGAATCCACGACGGGGCGCGGAAGCGGGTCGAAATCGGTCATCGAGGTTGGGCAAAGCGGCGATCACACGGGCTTGCGGTACGTTCTGAGGCCGTTGGGCCTGATTGCGGGCCGGGTTGTGGACGCCGACGGAGACCCGGTTGTAGGCGCACGTCTCATGCTTTTGCGGCAGGGGCGCCGCGGCATGAAGACGGCTTGGCTGCCCGGGCAGGGAAACGCTTCAAGCGATGACCGCGGTGAGTTCAGAATGTTCGGAGTGCCGTCAGGCAAGTATGTTCTGGCCTGTTCCGCGACCGGCGGGAGGTCGGGCCTGGTGGTCAGGAGCGATAAGACCGGGCCGGTGCCGGTCTTCTATCCCGATGCGCTTGAACCCGAGCAGGCGCAGATTCTGGACGTGAAGGCCGGGACTAGACTGGAGGGGCTCACCGTTAAATCGCGCACCGCTGTGCAATACGTCGTGCGAGGCAGGGTCACCGGTCAGGCGGGCGAGCAGGGGATGGGCTTGCATATCGCCGTGGAGCAGGCAAGTTGGGCCCGTTACTTGGGCGGCGGCCGCGGAGTGGCGACGATGAGCGAGGGAGGAGAATTCACCGTGGGGCCGCTGACGCCGGGCAATTACACTCTGTGGGCGCAACAGGCGCGCATGGGCCCTGCCTCGGAAGGCGGGCGGCGCGCGATCGATCAACTGACCGGTATCGCGCAGGTGACCGTGACGGATCGAGACATCGAAGGCGTCACGATTCAGCTCGGGCCGGGAACGGTCATCGACGGCCAGGTGGCGGTGGAAGGCGAGAAAGAGGTTGTGTACAAGGGCCTTTATCTCATGGCGCAATCGACCGAGGAGTCAGGCTACGCGCAAGGCTCGGAAGCCAAGGCGGACGGGACGTTTCAGTTCAACGTCGCCCGTCCGGGCAAGTACATCCTGCGCCCTTTGGCGCAGTGGGGCAATCGCTATCTCGCCTCGATTCGCGCGGGCGGGGAGGAAGTGCTGGGACGCGAACTCGATTTGGGTTATGGCTCGCCAGGACCGCTTCGAGTCGTCTACCGCAAAGACGGAGGCAGCGTGCAGGGCTCCGTCAAAGCCGGAGAAGGCGGGATGCCCAGCGGTGGAGTATCCGCCGTGCTGTGGCCGGTGGAGGAGCGTTTCCGCCCCTTTCCCTACCTGATGCTGACCCCGGTTTCCGAGGCCGGAACGTTCTCATTCAAGAACGTCGCTCCGGGCGAGTATGTCGTGCTCGCGTTATCTAAAGTCGACCGTGCGGTTTTGAATGAGGGGATTGATCTGGACAAGGAGACTCTGGAACAAGGGGCCAAGGTCAGGGTGGCGGCTGGGAGCGGATCGACGGTAGAGATACCATTGGTTCAGCGGCCGGATGAGAACAAATGAAGAAGTTGATCCTCTTCCAGTGGGACGCGGAAAAGGCGGCGAAGCGCGCGGAGATGCTGCGGAAGGCGGGCTGGACGGTGGAGGTCGAATCCGAGAACGGCCGGCGCGGCGGCGGGAAGGTGCTGAACGAGAAGCCCGAGGTGGTGCTGTTCGATCTTTCCTATAAGCCGTCACACTCGCGAGCGACCGCGGAGGGAATCCGCGGCTACAAGGCCGGCAAAGGCATCCCGCTCATTTTTCTCGACGGCTCCGAGGCAGACCGGAAGAAAGTGGCGGAATATGTGCCCGGCGCGATCTTTCTGGCGTCGGAGATGCTGTTGAAACGCCTGGCGCAATTCGATGATTGAATGGCCGGCTTCCTGGTGGGTGAACGAGGCGCCCGATTGGGCGCAGGCGGCCAGAGCCCGTATGGTGAACGAGCAGATCGCCCGCCGCGGCGTTCAGGACAAGCGGGTCTTGGATGCGATGCGGGCTGTGCCGCGGCATCTGTTTGTGCCGCCGGCGATGGAACGGCGCGCCTACGACGACACGCCCCTGCCCATCGGGCACGGGCAGACCATCTCTCAGCCCTACATTGTTGGATCGATGACGGACCTTCTGCGGGTTGAGCCCGGCATGAAGGTGCTGGAGATCGGGACCGGCTCGGGCTACCAGGCGGCGATCCTCGCCCAGATGGGAGTCCAGGTGTACTCCATCGAAATCGTCGCTCCACTGGCGGAGCAAGCCAGGAGTCTGCTCGATCGCCTCGGCTTCCGGCAGGTGATTGTCCGGACGGGCGACGGCTACGCCGGGTGGAAGGAAGAGGCGCCTTTCGACCGTGTCATCGTCACCGCGGCTCCGCCGGAAGAGCCGCGCGCGCTCGTCGAACAGCTCAAGCCGGGCGGGCGCATGGTGATCCCGGTAGGGCGCGAGTACCAGGAACTGGTCGTCGTCGAGAAAGCTCGGGACGGGCGGGTCACCCGGAAGGTGGAGTATCCGGTGATGTTCGTGCCGATGGTCAAAGGGAAGTAGAATACGGAGACGAGGTGCGCGATGCAATCAATCGGACGCCGAAATTTTCTCAAGACCGCCGCGGCCGCGGCGACTTTCCTGCCGGCGCAAGGCGCGGCAAAACGGAGCGCGACGGACTGGGTGACCCTGGGCGATTCTGGCGTGAAAGTGACCCGGCTCGCGTTCGGAACCGGATCCAACGGCGGGCGCGTCCAACGCCAGCTTGGGCAGGAGGCCTTCACGCGCCTTGTGCGTCACGCCTATGACCGCGGCATCCGCTTCTTCGAGACCGCCCAGAACTACCAGGGGATGCACCAGATGCTGGGCGAAGCGCTGAAGGGGCTGCCGCGCGATTCCTATCGCCTCATGACCAAGTACCGGCTCAAGCAGACGGAGAATCCGGTTGAAGTGGTCGACCGCTTCCGCAAGGAACTGAACTCGGAGTATTTTGACATTCTGTTGCTGCACTGTGTCCGGACAGGGAGCTGGGCGAAGGATTACGAGCCGCTGCGGGACGCCTTCTCCGAGTTCAAGTCGAAGAAGGTCATCCACGCGCACGGCGCCTCCTGCCACGGACTTCTTCCGCTGCGCGCGTTCCCCGGCCAGAAGTGGCTCGACGTGGCGCTGCTTCGCGTCAATCACGACGGCACCAAGATGGACAACCTGCAGAGCGACGACCGCCAGAACGGGCTGGTGGACGAGCCGGTGGAGCACATCGCGAAGATCCATGCGCAGAAGACCGGCGTGCTCGGGATGAAGATCATCGGCGAGGGCGCTTTCAAGACGCCCGAGCAGCGCGACGCATCCATCCGCTTCGTGATGAAACTCGGCACGGTGGACGCGGTGACCATCGGCTTCAAGAGCGCCGATGAGATCGACGAGGCGATCGAGCGGATGAACACGCACCTGAATAGCTGACATTCAAGTCTCATTAGGATGCTTGCCGGGCGCTGCCCGGTGTGTTATCAAGGAAGCAGATCGTTTGCCATCCCAGCGCTATCAAGGTCTTGAGCCGAAGGTATCGCTGGCCCCGCTCAGATGGCTATTCGGCACAAGTCCAATCGTCAGGAGACAGTCGTGGATTCGCCCAACCGCCGTTTGATCCGTCCCCCACTTGCGGAGCCAAAGCTGACCAAGGCGGCCCCCATTTCTCGATCCTCCGCGCCGATATCAAAACCGCCGCTGAAGAAGCAGGCGCCGCCGGACCAGACCAACGCCGAGAATTTTTACTACGTGAAGCAGATGCAGACCAAGAC
>CAYWST010000169.1:0-11638 GCA_964461075.1 uncultured Solibacteraceae bacterium
CGTCCGCGCGGCGCGGCGGGCGGCGCGGCCCATCGCCTGCAACTCCGCCGGCCGTCTCGACAGATCGGCCAGCACCTGAAACAGCCTTTCCCCGTTCAGCTCCGTCTCCCGCAGGATGCGCGCGCCGCCGAGTTTGGCCAGTTCCTCGGCGTTCCGCATTTGGTGATCGTCGGCCGCGTACGGAAAAGGGATCAGGATGGCGGCCTTTCCGGCGGCCGCAATCTCCGCGACAGCGCCCGCGCCGGAGCGGCTGACGACGATGTCGGCGGCGGCGTATGCGGCCGCCATGTCGTCAATGAACGGCACGACCTCTCCGTCGAGTCCATGCAGATTGAACTCGCGGGCGAGACTCTCATATTCCGCAGCTCCGGATTGGAGGACGAATCGGAAGGGCCGCCCCCTTTCTCTGAGCAGCGGCCAGCACTCGCGCGCCGCGCGGTTCAGCGCCGAAGCGCCCCGGCTGCCGCCCGTCACCAGCACGCTGAGGACGCCGCCCGGGCTCTTTTCGGGGATTTCGAAGAACTCGGGCCGGACCGGCAGCCCGGTCACCTCCACCCGTCCGGCAGGAAACCACTTGGCCGTTTCCGGCCAGCTCACCAGCGCCTTGCGGACCCAGCCGGCCAGCTTCCTGGTGACGAGCCCGGGGATCGCATTCGGCTCCATGACGACGATCGGGACTCCCATGAGAATCGCCGCCAGCATCACGGGAGCGGCTACATACCCCCCCATCGAGAAGACCGCGGCGGCGGAATGCCGTGAGAGAACCCGCAGGCTGCGCGCAACGCTCCACGGCAGCTGCCATAGGCTGGTGAGCGCCTTCCGCCATCCCACCCGCTGCAGCCCGCCGATCTCGATCCATTCGATCTCGAACCCGGCGCGCGGCACCAGCGTCGCCTCGGCGCCCCGCCGCGTTCCGACGAAAACAACGTGATGCCCGGCGGAAGTGATCTCCCGCGCGACGGCGAGAGCCGGCACGACATGCCCGCCGGTTCCACCTCCCGCCATCACGAATGTCACGTTTGTCTCCTTTGCTAGCTCGTCGTACGATCGCTTACGCTCATCAGAAGACCAAGGATCACCAGCGTGCAGATCAGCGCGCTGCCGCCATAGCTGATCAGAGGCAGCGGAATTCCTTTGGTCGGCGCCATATCCAGGACGACGCTCATGTTGAACAGGGCTTGCGTGGAAACGATCGCCACACAACCGAGCGCCAGATAGCGGCCGAAGGGATCGGGCGTCAACCAGTAGAGCTTGAGCCCCCTCCAGAAGACGTACATGTAGAGCGAAAGCAGAATCAGCGCCCCCACCATTCCGGCTTCCTCGCAGACGACGGCGAAGATGAAGTCGGTATGCGCCTCCGGCAGGTAGCCAAGCTTTTGATTGCCCTCACCAAGGCCGACACCTGCGATCCCTCCGCTCCCAACCGCGATTTTGGCCTGCCGCGGCTGATGGTCGGCATCACGAGACGCCTTCGTCGACGCCATGTGAACCGCGAGCCAGCGCCATTGAGGATCGCTCTGCAGCTTCTGCTCCGTCAGGCCGAGGAAGGATGTCACGCGCATGAGCCGATACGGCTTCTGCAATAGAAAACCGACCCCGAGCAGCGCGGCGAGAGCGAGCGAAAGATAAAAGTAGCGCCGTTCGATGCCGGCTACGTAGAACACCACCACCGCCGGCGCCAGAAGCACCGCCGCCGTGCCGAGGTCGCCGAAACCGATCAGCCCGACCAGGCTGCCCAGCACCAGCCCCGTCGGCAGCAGAGTGTAGCGGTCGTTGATCTTCAACTCCCGCCGGCTCACCAGCCAGGCCAGAAAGACCACCAGGACCGGCTTGGCGAGTTCCGACGGCTGCAGGAGGAATCCCGGCAGCCGGTACCACCGGTGTGCGGAACGATCGGCAAAGATGACGCCGATCAGCAGCAGCGTCGTCATGCCCAGGGGGACGAACACCCACAACGGGTGCGCCAGGCGGTGATAGTCGATCCGCTTCAGAATCAACAGCGCGGTCATCCCGATGGCGGCGGCGATCACTTGCTTCACGGCGAAGCTCCAGATCTCCACCTCGTACTTTACTTCCGCCACGACGCTCGACGCGCTGTAGACCATGATGAGGCCGAAAGTCAGCAGCCCCAGCACGGCGCCGAATAATCTCCAGTCGGTCTTGATTCTGGATGACATCACTGGGCCTCCTGCAATCGCAGCACAAGCTCCTTGAAGGCCCGCCCCCGGTGCTCATAGCTGCGAAACTGATCGAAACTGGCGCAGGCCGGAGCCAGGAGTACTGTGTCTCCAGGCCGCGCCTGTGCGGCCGCGAGCGCGATGGCCGCGGCAAGATCGCCGCACCGTTCGATGCGGACCGAACCCCTCAATTGTTCCTCGATGATGGGCGCGGCCGAACCGATCAGCAGCGCCGCGCGGGCCCGTTGAGCGAGCAGCGGCGCCAGGGGCCGGTAGTCGCTCTTCTTATCCAGGCCGCCGAGAATCACCCAAAGCCCGCCGTCAAACGACTCGATCGCTTTGATCGCCGCATCGACGTTGGTCGCCTTCGAGTCGTTATAGTAAGCCACTCCTCGAATGGCGCTCACGAACTCGATCCGGTGTTCGACTCCGGGGAAGCTCATCACGCCTTCTCTCACCGCATCCAACTCCGCCCCCGCCAGGTGCGCGCACAGCCCGGCCGCGAGGACGTTTTCCACGTTGTGCCGGCCGCGAAGCGGAATCTCGGAGAGCTTCATCCACGTACGGCCGTCGGCCACCAGACGCTCGCCCTCAAGCCAGAAACCGGGCTCCGCGCGGCCTTCGGCGCTGAACCAGAAAACGCGGCTGGTGCGCCGCCCCGCGTACCCGCGCGTGATGTCATTGCCGGCGTTCAGCACCGCCGCGTCTGCAGGCTGCTGATTCAGGAAGATCCGCTCTTTAGCGGCGGCGTAGTTCTCGATGGTTCCGTGCCTGTCGAGATGATCCGGCGTCACGTTGAGCGCCGCGGCGATGCTCACCCGCAGCGTCTCCGCCATCTCCAGTTGAAAGCTGGAAAGCTCCAACACGTTCCACTGGTCTTCGCGCGAAGACGCCACAAGCGACGCGGGCGGAGTGCCGATGTTGCCGCCCACCTGCGCGGGAATTCCCGCCTGCCGGAGCAGATGTCCACACAGCGCGGTCACCGTCGTTTTTCCGTTCGAGCCGGTAATCCCCATAACGGGTCCCGCCAGGAAGCCGGCTGCGGCTTCGACGTCGCCCATCACGGCGACGCCCGCCCGCCTCGCCTCCTGGAACAACGGCAGATCGGGGCGTACGCCCGGGGAAAGCACCATCACGTCGCAATCCGCCGCCGCTGCGGGCCCTTGAAGAACGAACGGCGTCCCCAGCGCCGCCAGTTTCTCCGCCACACCCGGCAATTCCGCCAGCGGCCTGGAATCCGATCCGCGCACGACCGCGCCGCGCTCCCTGAGCAGTTCGATCGTGGCCAACCCCGACCGCGCCATTCCAACGACGGTTACGCGCACTCCACGCCAATCCATTGCTACCTCAACTTGAGCGTCGTCAATGCAAACAACGCCATCACCAGGCCGGCGATCCAGAACCGCACCACCACTTTCGTCTCGTCCCATCCGAGCTTTTCGAAATGGTGGTGCAGCGGCGCCATCAGGAAGATCCGCTTCCCCCGCAGCTTGAAACTGCCCACCTGCAGGATGACGCTGAGCGCTTCGATCACGTAGACTCCGCCGACGAAGACCAGCAGGATCTCCTGCTTGATCATGACGGCGACTACGCCGAGGCTCCCTCCAAGCGCTAATGCGCCCACGTCTCCCATGAACACTTCCGCGGGATGAGCGTTGTACCAGAGGAAGCCCATGCAGGCCCCCGTGAGGCTCGCGCAGAAGATCGTCAGCTCGGCGGCGCCGGAGAGCCTGACAATGTCCAGATAGGAAGCGAACCGGGCGTGGCCGCTGACGTAGCAGAGGACCGTCATCGCACCGCCGGCGATGATCATCAGCCCCGCCGCCAGCCCGTCCAAGCCATCGGTCATGTTCACGGCGTTCGATGCGCCGACGACGACCAGCCAGAGGAAGAGGAAGAAGCCGAGAAACGCCAGCGGGTAGGTGGCCGGATTGTCGAGCCAGGCGTCGATCAGCAGGTTCGGCCGCACGTTCTTGAAGAACGGGACGTTCATGTCGGTCGAGTAGACGCCCTTGGAGTGCAGGACGAGCAGCCACACGCCGACCGCGAAGACCAGACAGATTTGCAGGATCATCTTCCGCCTCGCGGTCAGTCCGAGGTTTTTGGCCTTTTTCACCTTCAGAAAGTCATCGAGAAAGCCGATCGCGCCGTAGCCGGAAAGCGTGAACATCGCCAGCCAGACGTAAGGGTTGGCGAGGTTGGTGAACAACAGCGTTGGAATAATGATCGCCGCCAGGATCAGCAGGCCGCCCATGGTCGGCGTGCCCGCCTTCTTCTGATGCGACTCGGGTCCTTCCTCCCGGATGTACTGGCGGATCTGGAACTGGCGCAGCCGCCGGATAAACCACGGCCCCATCAGCACGGCGATGAGGAAGGCGAACAGACTCGCCACAAGGGTGCGGAACGTCACGTAGCCGAAGATCCGGAACGGCGTGAAGTGCGGAAAGAGCTTCTCGTAGAAGAGCCAGTACAGCATAGCTATTTCAAGAACTCCTCGAGTGCGAGTTCCATCCGGGTTCCGCGGGAGCCCTTGAACAGGACTGCGTCGCCTTCAATCGCCAATTCCCTGGCGGCGCGTCCGGCGGCCGCGGGTTCTTCATAGAACCGCACTCTTGCGGCGTCCATGCCCGCGGCGACCGCCTCCTCCGCCATCAGCCGGGCGTCGCCCTTCACGGCGATCAGCAGGTCGACGCCTTTGCGGGCGGCGTACCGGCCGGTCTCCCGGTGCATGGCGCCGCTCCAGGAACCTAGCTCAAGCATCTCTCCGAGAACGGCGATGCGTCTGCCGGCCGGCGTCGCGGCGAGCATATCGAGCATCATCATCGCCGCTTCGGGATTCGAATTGTAGCAATCGTCCCAGACGGTCGCGCCGCGGACCTGCAGCCGCTGCAGTCTCATCTTCGGAGCTTCCAGCGCGGCCACGGCGTCTTTGAGCGAGGTTAGATCCATCCCCATGGCCCTGGCGACCGCCAAGGCCGCCAGCGCGGCCATCAGGCCTCCGAGCGATGGCAGGGGACAGAAAAAAGAGCCCACGTCCGCGACCTCGAAACGGGTCCCCTCGGGGAGGAATTCTGCGCCTTTGGCGCGGACGTGGGCTGCCTCGGAAAAGCCAAATAGAATCGAACGGCCGGGATGAATCCCGGCGAACGCCCTGACGCGGTCATCGTCGGCGTTGAGGACGGCGACTCCGTCGGCGGGAAGGGATTCAATCAGCTCGCGCTTGGCGAGCGCGATCGCGTCCCGCGAGCCGAGATTCTCGATGTGCGCCGTCCCGGCGTTGGTCACCACGCCGATCCGCGGCCGGGCGATGGCCGCCAGCGACCGTATCTCGCCCGAGTGGTTCATCCCGATCTCAAGCACCGCCGCCTTGGCGCCGTCCGGCAGGTTCAGCAGCGATAGCGGGACGCCGATATGGTTGTTGAAATTACCGATCGTTTTGCCCGTCTCGAATCGGCTGGCGAGAACGCCCGCAATCGCGTCCTTCGCCGTCGTCTTTCCGGCGCTGCCGGTCACGCCGACCATCGTCCTGCCCGCGCCGAGCGCGTCCCATCGTTCACGGGCCATGCGGCCGAGTTGTTGGAGAGCCAGCAGCGGGTCGGGCGCAACCAGCAGCGGTCCGCCCGCTTCCACCTGCCGCGACACCAGCGCCGCCGCCGCTCCCAGCTCAAACGCCTTACCCACATAGTGGTGGCCGTCGCTATGCCCGCCTTCGAGCGCCACGAACAGCGCGCCGGGCGAGAGCGTCCGCGTGTCAATCGACACCGAAGTGAACTCCACCGCCGGAGCGGGCCCGAGACCCAGCCACGAGGCGCAGGCGGCAAGATCGAGTCTCATGAGCCGTTCGCCTCGCGCCTGGCTTTCATCCGCGGATCGTAGCCGTATGACCGGAGGATCTCCCGCGCCTTCGCCCGGTCGTCGAACGGGTGCTTCGCGTCGCCCACCTGCTGATAGGTTTCGTGTCCCTTGCCGGCCAGCAGCACGAGGTCGCCCGGCGCAGCCTCTTCGATCGCCCGGCGAATGGCCCTCTCGCGGTCCGGTTCAACCACGTGCCTCACGTCCGTGCGCCTCACGCCGACGAGCGCGTCGTTGATGATCATCAGCGGATCTTCATGGCGCGGATTGTCGCTTGTCAGCACGACGAAATCGCTCAGTTCTCCGGCCGCCTGCCCCATCAACGGCCGCTTCCTGCGGTCGCGATCGCCGCCGCAGCCGAACATGGTGATGATGCGGCGCGGCTCGAGCGCGCGGGCGGCCTGGATCGCGTTCCTCAGCGCATCGTCGGTGTGCGCGTAATCCACCACCACCAGAAAAGGCTGCCCCTCATCCACGCGCTCGAATCTGCCGGGGACGCTCTCAAGCGCCGAGAGGCCTTCGGCGATCTGCTCCTCGTCGAATCCCAAACTCCAGAGAGCGCCGAAACAGGCCAGCAGGTTGTAGACGTTGATCTGCCCGCAGAGCGGAGACAGCACTTCCGTCTTTCCGCGAGGATGGCGCACCCGAAACCGCACTCCGTCGAAACCGGTTTCAACGCCTTCGGCTTTCAGATCCGCGGGGCTGTGGATCGCGTAGGTCAACCGCCGCGTGCCGCTCTCCAGTTGGAGCTTCCGGCCCCAAAGGTCGTCCGCGTTGACAACCGCCCAGGCGGGCGGAGGCCCGCCGGCGCCCAGGAATAGCCGCGCCTTTGCAGCGAAATACTCCTCCATCGTCTTGTGGAAGTCCAGATGGTCCTGAGTCAGGTTCGTGAAAACGGCGGTGTGAAACCTCAAGCCATAGACGCGCTCCAAAGAGAGCGCGTGCGAGCTGACTTCGAACTGAAAATGGCTGCCGCCCGCTTCGAGCGTCGAAGCCATCATCCGAATCAGGTCAAGCGACTCGGGCGTCGTGTTCACAGCCTCTTGAATCCTGCCGGCGACGCGGTGCTCGATCGTCCCTGCGAGCCCTGTCACGCACCCTAACCTGCGCAAGGCGGCGTCGAGCGCGAAGACCGTCGTCGTTTTCCCATTGGTCCCCGTGACGCCCGTCAGCAGGAGCCGGCCGTCCGGAGCCCCATGGAAGCGCCGCGCCGCCAGGGAGAGCGCGCGGCGTCCGTGGCGCACGCGGATCCATGGGCCCTCAAAGCCATTCAACGGCGGCAATTCGGAGACCACGCCCACGGCCCCGCGCTCCATCGCGGACGCCGCGAATCTCCGGCCATCCACGTTTTCGCCGGCGAACGCGAAGAACAACGTCCCTTGCCCGGCGCGTCTGGAATCGTATTCCAGCCCGCGGACCTCAACCTCCGCCCACTCGCCAGGGAGCGGCTCCAGCAATGGCAGGTCCTCGAGGAGCGCGGCAAGTTTCATGGCCAGGGAGAAAACTCGACTTTCACGGTCGCGCCTTGGGGGAGCACGACGCCGGGCGTGGGCTCCTGATGCCTCGCCAGCCCCTGGCCGATGACCCTCACCTCCAGGCCAAGGGCCGCCGATTGCCTCAACACCGCCACCAGGCTCTTTCCCCGAAAATCCGGGACTGTCGGACCGACAAGTTCGGCCTTCGGCGGCTCGACCGTCGCCACGGGGACGGCCCTGGGCGCAGGCGGCGCGGCCCTCGCGCTGCGATTCTCGGGAAGTTCATCCGTCTCCAGGGGCTGCTTTGTCGTGTCGATGTCGGTTTCTGGCCGGTCCTTGGGAACTCGCAGCACCCGCAGGGCCGTTCCGGCCACCCGGCCGAAGACCGGCGCCGCCGCGATGCCGCCCTGCTTCGGCGTCCGGTTCAAGGTCACGACAACCACCACCTTCGGATTCACCACCGGCGCAAACCCGATGAAGGACGAGTTGTGCAGATTCAACCACTGCCCGTTTTCGAAGATCTCTGCCGAGCCCGTCTTCCCTCCCGCTGAATAACCCGGGATGGCCGCGCGCTTGCCTGTGCCTTCGAGGATGACCTTCTCCATGATTTGCCGGACCATGAAAGTCGTTTCCGGCTTGATTGTGCGCTCCGGCCTGGGGTGGGTCACTTCCACCTCCTCGAATCGCCCGTCGCCCAACGGCCGCTGCATCGACCTGATGAGGCGTGGATGAACGAGCATCCCGCCGTTGGCGATGACAGCCACCGCGCGCGCCAGTTGTAGCGAGGTCGCGCCGATTTCGTGGCCGAACGCGATGTATTCGTGTGAATTCTCAGACCAGCACCAGTTGTCGTTCCTGTCCTTGCAGTCGAAGCGACGTAAGAGCCCGCGGGACTCGGACGGGATTTCCACGCCCGTCTTCATCCCCATCCCGAACCGGCCCAGATAGTCGTACAGAACCTTGGCGCTGCACATCACAGCGATCTTGCCGACACCGATGTTGGAACTTTTGATCAGCACCTGTGCGGCGGTCAGGCTGCCGTAGGGATGGAAGTCGTGGATCGGCTTGCGTCCAGGCCGGGGCCACGCGCCGTTTTCGCAGTATATGGGGGTGTCCGGAGTGATCTTGCCCGTGTCCAAACCCATCGTCAGGGTGATCATTTTCATCACCGAGCCCGGCTCGCAGGGAATCTGGACGGCGGTGTTGGTGTGGCGCACCTTCGCCTCATCCGGCGAAATGTCTTCCTTGCGCGGATCGAAGCCGGGCGAATTCGCCAGCGCCAGAATCTCGCCGGTTCGAGGCTCAAGCACCACGACGGAGCCGCCTTGCGCGCCGGCTTCCCGGACTCCGTCGCGTAGCGCCGCTTCGGCTTCGTACTGGATGACACGGTGGACGCTCAGATGGACGTTCAGCCCCTGCCGCGCCTCCTCCTTCACCCAGGAGACGAAGTGATCGTCAGTGCGGGAACCGGAAAGCACGATCATCTGACCCGGCTTGCCGCGCAATTCGACATTGAGCTTCTGCTCGAGCCCAGCGTTGCCATTGCCCTCGGCGTCGATGCCGCCGACGACGTGGGAACCGAGCGGCCCGCCAGGGTACTCCCGGCGGGAGTCTTCCAGGATTTCGATCGGAAAGGTCCTTCGCAGCGGCGCCAGCCGGTCCTGCTCGATCTCTGTCAGGTGCCGCTTCAGGACGAAGTAGCCCCGCCCCGCTTTGCGCCGCGGGCCGCGGTTCTTGTACTCGAATAGTTTGCTCGCCAGCGCCTGGGGCTCCAGCGAGAGAACCGGCGCGATCATCCGCGAGAAGAAGATGGGGTCGACAATCCGCTGCGGATTGATGACGGCGCTTCTGGTCCTGATGCTGATGGCCAGAGGATAGCCTTCGCGATCCAGCACCTCCCCCCGCAGCGAGGGGATTTCCACTCGATGGCGTTGCTGGGCTCTCGCCGCAGCCAGATAGTCTTCATGGCGGATGACCTGCAACCAGATCAGCCGGCCGACAATCGCCAAAGCCCAAATCATGGCGATCCGGCCGACCCAGATGACGCGTCGCAGGGCTTTCTCATCGGTTGGCGGTTCCATTGAGGTCCCCTTCGGCTTCACACGCCGCTGTCCGGAGGACGAGCCGCCAAGGCGGCCCGCTCGACGGTCAGCGCTGCTTCAATGACGCAACCGCGCCAGCCGGCGGAGCGAAAATCACGCTCGCCGCAGTGGGCGTGACGAACCTCTCCCCGCCCCATATTTGCAGTTGCGCCGGGCTCAACAGCGCCGCTTCCTGGCTGCGGAGCATCCGCAATTCGTTAATCCGCATGTCTCTTTGCGCCTTCAGCATCTCCACCCGCCGGCTCATCAGCAGGTTATAGCCGCCAGGCAGCAGAAGCGCGATCGCCAGCACAGTGACGGTCAGCGCCGTGCACGTCATCCCGATCGTGTGGAGCCAGTCCTGCTTGTCCACCAGCCGGACGACCCGGCTGTTGTCCAGCGTTTTCACAAACAAGTGAATCTCTTCCTTGGGCAGCGCGCGCAGCCGCGCGCTCGCCGGGTTCCCGCTCACCTGCGCGCGCTGTGCGGTCTTCCCTGCCGCCAGCCAGTCAAAAAGCGCTGCGAGGCTTGTCATTTTCTTGTTCCCTCTCCTGACCTCTAGTCAACCCGTCCGTTCCAGTTCCCGGCCACGCCAGCCCGTTGCCGGATGCTCAAACCATTTCCAACGCCCGGAGGACGGCACTCCGGCTTGCTGCATTCCGTCTCACTTCCTCACCCGTCGGCTTGACCACGTGCTTGGTCAGCACGCGCGCCCTTCCGGACTGCGCCAGCGCCCTGAAGGCCAACTTCACCTTCCGGTCCTCCAGCGAGTGAAACGCGATCATCACCCACCGCCCTCCAGGCTTCAGGCGTTCCGGAGCCTGTTCGAGGAGTGCGTCCAACTCTTCCAATTCGCGATTTACCGCTAACCTCAGCGCCATAAATACTTTGGTGGCTGGGTGCAGTTTTCCGTGCCGCGGGACGACCGATTCCACGAGCGCGGCAAGCGCCGCTGTGTCGTGCAACGGCCGCCCCCGCACGATGGCCCTTGCTATTCTTTCTGCCGTGTTCCTCCTTTCGCCTCCGCTCGCTTCGAACAGAGCGGCAAGTTCTCTTTCCGTCGCGCGGTTGACCAGGTCGTGGGCCGTTAACTGCTGATTGCGATCCATCCGCATATCCAGCGGCCCCTTCTCCTTCAGGGAGAAGCCGCGCTCCGGGGTCGTCAACTGCATTCGGCTGACGCCCAGATCCCCAAGAATCCCGTCCACCTTTGAAAGGCCGAGATCGTTCAAAACCTCGCTCAATGACGAAAACGCCGCCTGCCGGAAGGTGATCTTCCTGTATAGCTCCGGAGACTCCGCGGCTCTCCGCCTTGCAAGCTCCAACGACTCCCCGTCCCGGTCCAGCGAGATCACCCGCCCCGACGTCATCCGCCGCGCGATCTCCATCGTGTGGTTGCCCATCCCGCAACTGATATCCACGATCACACCGTCCGGAGGCGGCGCCAGGAGCCCGACCGACTCGCTCAACATTACGGGGTAGTGCTCGCTCATGCCTCATCCCAGATCGAACCCCGCCTCCGCCGCCTTATTCTGGTCCTCCGCCAGAGTCGGCTCGTATTCGTCCTTCTTCGCCTTGTATTTGGCCTCCGGATAGAGTGTAATAACGTCGTCTTGGTCGAAGCGAAGCCGCAACACCTGCTCGCCCAACCCAGCTTCTTCCCGAAGCTGCGGCGGAAGCGTCAACCGGTCCTGCTTGTCCAACTCGACGTCCGCCCCCACGCTGTCGCAGTAGAACGCAATCCGCTTCCTCAGCTTCGGATCCTCAACCTTGTCCAGGTACCTTTCGAAGCTTCCGTTCGTGAAGATTCGCGGCAGCCCCTGAAAGAACGTCGCAAAAAGGACCTTATCTTCAAGCAGTTGCAGATGCTCAACCACTTTCGCCGGCATCTTCAGCCGCCCGGCGGAGTCCATTCGGACCGCATGAAAACCATGCGGGGGCCGCCGATTGACCGGGTTAATCACGCCTGCCGACATATTCCAATCGCTTCCAGTCGCTGCCGAAAACTGCCTGAGTTCGATGGTATAGCCATCGACCTCGGCAGATCAAGGGT
>CAYWST010000170.1:0-11519 GCA_964461075.1 uncultured Solibacteraceae bacterium
ACCATGCGCTCAGTGGCAAGCCGGAGCCTTCCGGAGACCGAATTCGGCGCCGGTTCAGTCGTTTCATCGACATCCCGCTGCGCGCCATAAACGCCGGTTGTCGAAAGGTAGACGACTCTCCCGGTCTTGCCCCGCAGCGCTTCCAGCAGTGGCGCCAAGCCTTCCTCCCGACTCCGGCCGTCCCCAACGACCGGGATCGAGAGAAGCGTCAGGCAACCGGCCGGCGCCGCAGCGAGAGACCCCAGTGAATCCGGGTCGCTCAGGTCAACCCGAAGTCTCTCGACCCCCGGCGGCACATTGAGGTTTTCGGGGCGGCGCGATGTCGCAAACACCGCGTGACCTTCCCGCGCCATCCCGGCGGCCACCAATCGGCCGGTATAGCCGCAACCAAGAATCAGGACCGGCGCAGGGGGGCTCATGGCTCTCCCTACCGGTGCGTCCGCAGGCCGGCCTCGTCCAGGTGCGCCGCGATGTTGAATCCCCCCAGCAGCCAATCGCCGTTCCTGCGGACAAGGTTGGTGATGTTCGTGTTCAGGGCCGCTCCAGCCAGGTGCATGATTCGATGAGGAGAGGATGAGTCAAAGCACCGGGCCACGCAGACCGCGACGGGTGTGGCGGAGGTGAAGACCCCAACCCGCGGCCGATCCGGCAGCCGGTCCAGCGCCGCTCGAACGCGGGAGGTGAACTGCTGCCAGGATTCACACCCGGTCTCGAATTCGCCCGCGATCCAGCTTTGCACCACCGCCGTGTCGGCGTCGGTCCACTCCCGATGGACTCGGCCATCGCCCCCGCCCACCGCTTGCAGGAGCTGTTCGTAGGCCGCTCTGAACGTCTCGCTTCTTGCGGCGAGCCTGGGGGCGACGGAGGCGAAGACTGCGTCGAGATCGAACTCGCTCCATCCCGGCTCGTGGAGGACCTCGGCCGGCGTCATGCCCGCCCCTGAGAGGGCTTCAAGCACGATGTCGGCGGTTTCACGCTGCCGCTTCAGTCCACCCACTACAACCGCGTCGAACTGAATCCGCTGGCGAACGAGCCACTCGCCCAGCAGGCGAGCCTGTTGACGCCCGAGGCCGGAGAGGCGGTCGTAATCGGTCCGGGAGCCCGCCTGCCCATGGCGGATCAGGGAAACAAGTTGCACGGAGAATCATCCTCGAAAGAGGGTCGAAACTCCATTGCAGCAAAAACGACGGGGCCGGCGCACGCGATGGCGGCGGGATCACCCGCCGAAATAACCCTGCGCCAGTTCGGGCTTCATTTCCAGCGCCTGGCGCCAGCACGTCCGCGCTTCCTCGGCGCGGCCCTGCGACTTGAGCGCGTGGCCAAGATTCAGCAGAGCTTCCGGGAAATTCGGGCGCAGCCCAAGCGCTTCGCGGTAGAGCGAGATGGCGTCGTCCACCTGTCCGCGCTTCTGAAGCAGGAGACCGGTGTTGTAAAACAACTCGGGACTGCGCTCGCCGAGGTCGATCAGCTTTCCCTGCAGGTCGAGCGCCTTTCCGTGGTCCTGCGTCTCGATCGCAAGAGCAGCGAGCCCGCGCAGCGCTTCGACGCTGTCGCCTTTGATCTTCAGCGCGGCCTCAAAGCACAGCGCCGCCTTTTCGGCTTCGCCAACCTGCTTGAGCGCCAGCCCGAGGTTCACTTGAGCTTCGAGCCAGTCCGGGCGGTTCGCGACGCACCGTTCCAGCGCCTCCCGGGCGCCTCCCGCATCGTTCCGCGTCAGCCGCAGGAAGCCCAGCCGGAACCATGCGTCGTCCCACTCGGGGTTCTTCTGGAGCAGTTTGAGATAGAGGGCTTCGGCCTCCGCCTGCTGGCCCTGCTCTTCGAGCAGCCCCGCCATGTTGGAAAGGATCTCGGGCGTCTCGTTCTTGAGCTTCAGGGCTTGTTCGTAGGATTCTTTCGCTCCCTTGGCGTTTCCCATCAACTGGCGGACGACCCCGAGGTTCGCCCATACCTGCTGATGGTCAGGCTTCAGGCGCCCCGCCTCGATGTAGGCCTTTTCGGCCTGATCCAGCCGGTTAGTCTTCTGGTAGGCGACACCGAGGTTGTACCAGCGCTCGAAATGCTCCGGAGTCAGTTCGACCAGCTTCGCGCAGTATTTGGCGGCCGCTTCATACTCCTCGGAGGAGAACGCGCACCAAGCCAGCCCCTCCAGAGCCGCCTGAGAGAACGGCCGCAGAGCGAGCAGCTTTTCGCTCGAATCGCGGACCAGCGCCTCATCTCCCTTCCGCATCCCGATATGGATGGTGTTAGCCAGCGGCTCTTCCGCGTTGGGGTTGGCCGCCAACACAACTTTGTAGATCTCCAACGCCTCGTCCTGCCGGCCGAGAAGCTCCAGAGCCACGGCCTTGCCGAACAGCGGAGTCTCTTCCGACGGGGCCTTCTTGAGCACCAGGTCGAAGCACTCCATCGCTTTCTCGGCCTGCTTCATGTGCAGCAGGCACACCCCCAGCCCGAGCCGGGCGTCGATGCGGCCCTCGTCGCTGGAAAGCGCGCGCTGGAAATTCGCTGCGGCCTCGCTCCAGCGGCCGAGCTTCTCCTGGCAAACCGCCAGGTTGAAGTAGGCGGAAGTCGAATTCGGATCCAGGCCGAGCAGCGATTCGTAGCTCTTCACGGCCTCTTCGTAGAGCTCAAGTTCGAACTGGATGTGGCCTTTGGCGGCGTAGACCTCGCGCGGCGGATCGCCGGACTCTACGGCCCGCTCCAATTCCTTAAGCGCCTCGCGTCCTTTGCCTTCCAGGTGGAGAGTAACCGCCCGCGCCAGAGCGGTCCCGCCCTGGGCTGCCGGTGTATCAGTCGTCCGCTTCGATTCCCGCATGACTTCGCTAATCCTCCCGAGTCCGCCCGCCAGGCGGATCCTGCTCTCTTAATCGGCTTGATGACCGCCGCTCTGCAGGGGGTAAGGCGCCAAAAGAGCGCACAATCTGCCGAGGTAGTCGTACTGGTGCATCACCTCAACCCACCTCAGCAGGCTCCGGTCGCCTCGCGGGCTCCAGAATCCGATCCCGCCTTCATTGAGCCGGCCGTCCTCGAAATTGTCGACCACCTGACCTTGCACATACGTGGTGAACTGGTTCCCACGGACATCCATCCGGACGCGATACACCGTATCCGGCCGGATCGACATCGGCAGAGGCAGCGTGAGGTGACCTTGATCCTTGCCGCCAACAACCGCATACCGGACCAGGGATGCGGCTGGCAGCGGCCCGCCCTTGGTGATCACAATGCGCATGGCATAGTAGTTTTCCAGATCCTTGGCGCGGAAGATCCAATTCAGGCTGCGCCTCTCAATCTGGCCGAGGAATTCCATCGTGTAGTCCCGCATGTCGAGCGTCGGCGTATACAATGCCAGATCACCGGGCTCGAGGAAGCTGGAATCGTTGTATTTCCACGTTCGGGCCCAGCCTTCCCGGCCGTTCCACGCACCCAGTCCTCCACGAAAATCGTCAAACAGGCGGACCGCCGCGCGCGAAAGCAGAACCTGCTGGAAACGGCTCACTTGCTTGGCCACCACCGTCTTGGAGGGGTCCGGCTGCTCGGGAAGGCTCGCTTCGACCGGAGCCACCGATCCGCGGAAGCTCCATACCACCAACGCCAGAATCAGAGGCAGGGCCAGGGCGATCCACTTCAGGTCAGCCGGGGCGTTCCGCCAGAACCGGCCGCCTGGGATCCTCTCCTGCACGGTCATCAACCGCTGCCTGGCCGCTCGCTGCTTCGTTTCGCTTCGGATCGATCGCGAGCCGGAGCCATCCGCGTGGTCCAGTTTGAGCCGCATGGCGGGGCAGAGCGCGCTCGTCTTGAGCGACTGCGCCCAGACGGGCGCCATGGCGCTCTTGCAGGGGCTGGCCACCTGCGTCTGCCGCGTCGATGGCCGCATCACCCCCAGAGGCCGTTGCGCTTCGCTGAGCGGCGGCGCCGGATCCGCCTCTTCCTCCTTCGCCGCTGCCTGTTCAACAGGGGTTTCCGCATTGCAGGCGGCCGTCTGGGCGGCCTCGAGGACTTCGATCTCCAACGCCTGGCCGATGGTCAGCAACTCGGGCAAGAGCCCCGAGAGGGGCACGGCAGGCCCGGAGGCATGGAACGTGACGGGCGCCAGGTCCGGAACCCGCCAAGCAACTAATGAGTCGGTTGGCGTTGGCTTCAGGGGGAAAAGGCCTGTGCATTCCGGCTCCTGGCTCCAGGCGATCCCCTGTCTCAACACCGGAACCGCCGGCGCGGACTGGCACTCCGTGTGGCCGTCCACCTCCGCCGCCAGGACCGCGCCCTGCAGCGGCCACATCGCGGGCACGTCCGGCAGGCGCATCCCTCCGGGCGGCTTCGGTACGCTCAACGATTCCGGAGTCAACCCCAGCTTCGGAAACGCGCGCTTCGCCGGAAGGACGAGCGGCGCCGCCTCGATCCCTCGCCGCCCTTGCGCCGCGGCCGGTTCGATCCGTCTGGCGGCAACCTCCCCGGTCTGCCTGAACGACAACGGCGCAAGCCGGCCGCAGGAGGCCGGGCGCCGTGGCGAGTATTCCGGATCGAGGGCGCGCCCCGGAGCGCTCGCGACCGGAGCCTGCCGCCTGCTCAATGGCTGAGCGGACTCCAGCGGACGCTGCGTTTCGATCAGCACCGGTTCCATCGCGCCCGCCGCAGGCTGGCTCGAATCCGCTCTGGACTCGGAAGCCTCCCCGGGCGGCAGCAGCCTAAATGCGACGGCCGGAAGGGCAGCGTCCCGACGGCCCCAAACCGCCTCCGCCGTGACCGCCGCAAACCGCGGACCCCGATCTGCAATCTGCGGTGCGGCCCCGGGCAGCAGCCGCTCCACCAGATCCGGATCCTTTTCCGCTCCGGGCGCAACCGCCAGCGCCGAACCCGCGGCCAGCAGCAAATGGCCCGCAGGCTGGATCGGCTCCGGGCACTTCGGCGGCGCCGGCGAAATCGCCAGCATTCCCATGCCGTCCAGGGCCAGTTCCTCGCCTTGGGTCAGCCCCCGATACTCCGCCCGAAGCACTGGTTCGGGAATCGCTGAAGCGCGCGGCTCAATCAGCGGCGGCAGCCCGGGCTGGTTGATCCTCCGCGCGACCACCGGCTTGTTCGCACTGCCTGGGACCAGTTCGCCAAGCGGCGGTACGTTGCCGGCCTTCTGCCCGTCCGTCTTCTCTTTTTTCTCCTTGCGCGAGTGCTGGGCCGGGCTTGCCGCGGTGCCGGGATCCTCTTTCGCCCTGGAAGCGAAAAGCCGCTGCAAGCCCAGGTCATTGTTCAGCCGCTCGAACAGGGACCGGTGTTCGGCGCTGCAGAATTCTCCGTCGGAGAATTTTCTAAGCAGGCTGAGCCGTTTGCCGCAGTGCAGACACCGCATATGAAGGTACGCGCGCCCTTTCATCTCATTTATCGATCAAACGGGCGTCAATGAGTACTGGGGAAAGGCCTTAGATGGACCTAGAAACGCCCGAGTACCAGAGCCTCGGGCACGCCGTCACGCCGGGTAGCGGCACACCTCGACATCCTCGCGGCGGATCCGCTCCTCATTCAACCGGACGCCGAGTCCTGGGCCCGAGGGAACGGGCAGCCACCCGTCCACCGGCACGAGCATCGACTCCAGCAGCCCGTCGTACTCGTCCAGGTAGTGCCGCCGCACCGTCTCCAGAATCCTCAGGTTCGGCACGGCCGCCGCGAAGTGCGCGCTGGCCCAATGCAGCACCGGCCCGCCGCAATTGTGAGGCGCGACCGGCAGATAATAGGTCTCGGCCAGCGCCGCGATCTTCTTCGCCGTTGTGAATCCGCCGCACCACGCAAGGTCCGGCATGACCGTCGAAGCCGCCCCGAGTTCCAGCAGTTCCCGGTATTGCCAATGCGTCATCAGCCGCTCGCTCAGGCACAGCGGGAGCGTCGTCGCTTCCGCCAAGCGCTTGTAGGCGCCCAGGTTATCCTGAGCCAGCATCTCCTCGAGCCACATTGGTTTCAACGGCTCCAGGGCGCGGGCGATCTCAATCGCGCAAGGCAGGTTCCAATACCCGTGAAACTCCATCGCCACGTCCATCCCGTCGCCATACCGAGCCCGGATGGCCTCCAGTCCCGATACGCCCCGCCTGATCTGCGGCGCCGAGATCCTGCTCCCGCCCGTCTCCTTCGCGATCGGGTCGAACGGCCATATCTTCATCGCCCGCACGCCGGACTCGAGCAGGGATTCGGCCAACTCGACAGGCCTGGTAAGGAAATCGATATGGTCGTAACAAGTGTTATAGACGGGAATCCGGTCCCGGCATGGCCCGCCCAGCAGTTGATGCACCGGCAGTCCGGCCGCCTGACCGGCAAGATCCCACAGTGCAATATCAACCGCGCTGATAGCCCGCAGCTCCGCTCCCGCCCAACCGCTGTAACTGATCTCAAGAAAAAGGTCCGCCCAGATCTTTTCGATCGCGAGCGGGTCCCGCCCGATAAGCCGCGGCGCCAATCGCTCGAGCAGGATCGCCTGCTCACTCGCCGGGTGAGGATAGGTCTCTCCGAGCCCCTTCAGCCCGGTGTCGGTCTCGATCCGGACCCACATCCAGCCGATCGGGCCCGCATGGACACGGAGTCCCGTCCTGAGCCGAATCGCCTCAACCGCGATGATTTTCATCGGGCGCTCAGAGCGGTTCGGGGAACTTGAGATTCGCTTTGGCCAACGCCTTTCCGAGCAGGTTGGCCGCGTCGCCTTCAGCCACGCCCTTCGACGTCGCCAGTTCGGTGACCAACATCACTCGCGCTCTTTCGAGCATCTTCTTCTCACGAAAGGAGAGAGGCTTGATCGATTGAAGGCGAACCAGGCACTTGAGAACTTCAGCCACTTCCAGCAGGCTGCCGTTCTGCATCTTCACCGAGTTCTCCTTGAACC
Organism: uncultured Solibacteraceae bacterium; assembly: GCA_964461075.1. GTDB lineage: Bacteria > Acidobacteriota > Terriglobia > Bryobacterales > Bryobacteraceae > JACADU01. Next base: position 6,851 of record CAYWST010000170.1, read on the forward strand.
GGTCCTTCCAATCGTGCGACGCGATGATCTCTCCCGTGGCCAGGTAATTGAGAACTTTCAACACCTCGCCGTTTCGCGTCACTTTTCTGAGTCCCACCTGCTCCACATGGGAAAATGGAACCATCACCGTCAGACTATTGCAGGCCAGCCGCAGCAGATAGAACTTCTCGTTTTGAGTGCCGAATGAACGCGCGCTGATATTCTCGATCGTGCCCACCCCATGGTTGGGGTAGACCACCTTTTCACCAATCTGAAAGGTCATTCGCGGACCTCGCTACCACTAGCTTGGAGTTGTCAGTCGACCTACATTGCGGTAGAACCCAAATGTAAACTGAACTTTCCCCAATGTCAACCACTGGCTGCAGTAACCCGAGCATTATGTTATATTTATGGGTCTTAATCAATTCCTCACACTGACGTCGAGCTCCGGTTATGCGGAGCTCCAAGTCCGATTCCAGGTTCTCTGCCACACCGGTCAGGTGTTGGCTATCCTTTGGCTTCTTGCGGGCAGGCCCGCCTAAGTCCCACTAAGCCGTCAGCTTACGAACATAAGCGAGGTTCCGCCGCATATCCGCAGCCACATCCTTGGAAGGCGAACTCGTTTCCAGATTCGCCCATCCCTCGAAGCCGAGATCCATGATCTTTGACATCACCCACGGGATGTCGATTTTCCCCTCACCCAGGTAGCCGGGATTGTCCTTGATGTGAATCTGAGCGATGTGCTCGGCGCGGAGGATCTCGAACTCCGCTTTCAAATCATGGCCGCTGCTGTTCAGATTGCCGAAGTCGAAGTACATCTTCACCGCCGGACTCTTGGCACGTTCCATCATCCGGAGGTTCTCGGCCGTGGAGATCGTGTTCTCAAGCGCCAGGGTGACCTTCGCCTTTTCCGCGTCCCGCGCATGCTCTCTTAATCCGTCGATGAAATAGTCCCTCCCTTGTTGGGTGTCGAGTGCACACTTGCCGAAGAAAGGCAGCAGGATCACGTTGGCCTGAAGGCGCGCAGTGATGGGGATGGCGGCAGCGATCCATTGGAAAGCAAGCTTGTCGCTCTTGCCGCAGTTCACGTGCAGGATGTCCAGGCATGTGCCCGCGATGCCGACCTTGTGGTTGGCTGCTTCGGCCAGGTATCGGTCCTGGATCTCGCGGTTGTCCAGCGGCAGTTTGCCGTCCACCGGAGTCCGGCCCAGGCTCACCTCCACGCCCTCGAAACCGAGTGAAGCGGCAAATCCCACCGCTTCGGGTTTGCCCGGCATGCGGAGGTTCCAATCCGTGACACCGATGCGAAGCTTGCTTCGCCGTGCGGCGAATCCAGCCGGGCCGGTTGCGGCCAGGCTCAGAAAGTTGCGGCGATTCAACATGATGCACTCTCCTCTGCGAAACCGGGTCAAACCAGTACGGCTTCGCTCAAACGTTTGATCGGGACCGGTTTGCCGCCGATCCGGGAATCGAAAAGGCCCTGCAGCCGGGGCGCGGGGGCGATCTCCGCTCCGCCCTGCATCCACAGATCGCCCCACTCAATTTCAACGATGGAGTTCTTTTCCGAACATCGGGCCGTGGCCGGCGCCACGCGCGCGCCGCTTTCCCCAAGCTCGAGCGCGAAGGCCGCCCAAGCGGTCCTGATCGTAGCCCAGTCGACGATGTCCGTCCCGCCCTGGGGTTTGAAGTCAAGCGTCGCCGTCAGATTGCCCGGCGCCTTGACAACGGCGAACTTTGGCCGGTGGCTGCCAAAGCGGGCGCCGCAGACTCTGAATGCCATCTGAAGCAGCCTTGAATTCAGGACCACGCCCTGTTCGGACTGCTCAAGGCCGTAAGCCTCTTCGAGCCCCTCCACCCGCAGCTCAAGGAACAGCCTCCCGCACTTGAACCTGCCGTCCTTGACCGGGTCGAGCGAGATGTGCCGGTCGCCTCCGGGGTTGCGGAAATTCACGAGTCCGGCCACGCGCGGCCCTTTCTGCACGGAAAACAGCAGCGCCGATGAGAAGTCGTAGCCGTCTTTCACAACGCGCATGGCCACCACGCGGGCGGGCCGCGAGCGATCGCCAAAGTAAGCGAGCAGCGGCCGCCGCTGGTTCCAGAAGTCGCCGCGATTCACGCTGCCGAGCGAGAAGCCGCGCCCGAACCAGGTGACCCCCTGGACCGGTTGTCTGCCCGATTCAGTCTTCTCGAAACCGAACAATTCCACATGTTCCCGCTGGCCGGCCGCTTTCAGGAACCTCGATGAGAGATCCTCGGGACAGAGATAGTCGTGGATGGCGGTTTCCGCGTCGGCGGAGGTGCGGTTGACCATATCGGCCAAGCCCAGCCTTGCGCCAAGCGCCTTTTCCAGCCACATCGGCGCGCCGATGTCGTTGGCGTAGCAGCGGCTCATGGGGCCGGCGAACTGGGCCCGGGCCGCATCCCAATGGGCGGCCATGTGCTCCCAGAGGCGCCGCTCGATCCTGCCCATGCGCGCTCTCGTCTCCTCGTCCTTGACGTACATCCGGTATCGGGTCAGCGATGTCAGCGAGACGCGCGCGTAGGTCGGCGAGTTGAATTCGTTGAAAGTCCCGGTCTCCTCAATCTGCCGCGCAAGCCGCACCGTGCGGTCGCGCGCATACTCGCGCAGTGAATCGTCGCCAAGCAGTTCGGCCGCCGCCATCGTCACGAACGTTCCCTTGATGGCGATGTTCGTGTAGCCCATGCTGACGTTGCGGCGCCGGACGGATTCCGCAGCGTGGCCGATCGCGGCGCGGACCCTTCGCCGCAACGCCTCACCCAGTTTCGCGCCGTGGCGAAACTCGATCAGCAGCAGGTATGAGCCGTTGAAGTCCGCCCAATTCCAGTCGGCGGGCGCCATCTTCTCCGGCGGCTCTTCCAGGTAGTAGCCCCAGATGCCGTACCACTTGCTCAACGGATCGCTGTTCTGCAGGGCCAGCACGCGATCGAGAACAGCCATGGACCGCTGAATCCTCTCCGGCGTCCCGCTCTCGAGCAACGTCAGCGCATACTCGAGCGAATCCCGCGTCGGATGAGCTTGCGTGTCTCTCAGTTTGGTGTGGTAGCGGTAACCCGGACCGATAATAGTCCGCAGCATCCGCTCCTTGGGGTCGAACCGCTCGTCCGCGATCGCGGCCGCGCGTTCAATGAGTTCTCTGTTCCAATCCGCCGGCCATCCACCCGATGTCCCCATCGGGTGCCGCGTCTCGGCGGCGCATCCCGCCAGGCTCATCAGGGGAAGCCCCGCCGCTTCCCGCCGTGTGACCCGCTTCATTTCTTCCCGCCTTCTTCTTTGACCCGCCGGAACTCCTGGTCGAGGAATTCCAGGCCAACCGCATCGCCGTCCTTGCCGAGGCGGAACGTCACCGAGGTCTGCTCCAGCGGCACCGCGTCTTCCGGCGTTTCGAACGTGTCATAGTGCCAGTGCTGAAGTCTCACGGTGTGTCCGCCCCAGGCCAGCGTCAACCAATCGTCGATGGCCTTCACCGTGACCTGCCCGTACCCGGGATTCTCGTAACTGCCCGTGTAGGCGTGCAGCGGCAGCGAGGGCTTCGTTCCCGAGGCGCGTTTGGCGATCCGCTCCTTCCTGCGCGCGGCCGCCTTTTCTTCCTGCTTCGCGACCGCCGCCTGAAAGATCCCTGTCCAGTCCTTCCGCGGCAGATCGAGCAGCGCGTCGATCAGCGCAAAGCGCAGAGCGTCGGCCAGCGAAGTCTGGCCGAGATTGGTCAGCACGACCAGCCCCCATCTCTCGTCGGGCAGGAACGCCACCTGCGCTCTGAATCCGTCGATCGCTCCCCCGTGCGAGATGAGGAACCGGCCCCGGTAATCCTGCAGCCGCCAGCCCAGTCCGTAAACGTTCAGATGGCTGTCGGGGTTCATGTCGCGCGCCGAAGCGTCCTCATGGATCACGGTCTGCGGCGTGTGCGTCTCCACGATCTCTTTTTCGCTGATGACTCTTCGGCCTTCGTACACGCCTTTATTGATGTGGAGCGTGACCCATCGCGCCAGGTCGCGAACGCTCGAATTCATCGAGCCCGCCGGTCCAATGTTGGTGATGTCTTTCCACGGCGCCTCAACGACCACGCCCTTGCGCTTGATGTGAGGCGCGGCCACATCCGGAGCCGCCTGCGCGTCGGCGGGTGAGAACCCCGTGTTGTTCATGCCCAGGGGTTCCAGAATGCGTGAGGCGACAAACTTCTCCCATGTGCCGCCCGCGCGCCTTGCCACCGCCTCGCCCGCGGCCAGGAACATGATGTTCTGATACTGGTACGCCGACCGGAAGGAGCGCGTGAGCGGGACTGCGGCGATCCGCATGAGAATCTCTTCGCGCGGCCAGAGAGTGTTGTACCAGAGCGCGTCGTTCCGGCTCAGCCCGGTCCGGTGCGAGACGAGATCCCGCAGGGTGACGAGTTCGTTGGCCAGCGGGTCGGCCAGGCGAAACCCTGGCAGGTGCTGTGAGACGGGATCGTCCCACTTCATCTTGCCCTCGTCCACCATCAGCGCCATTGACGCGGTCGTGAACGCCTTGGTCGTGGACGCGATCGCGAAGCGCGTGTCGGCCGTGACCACTTCGCCGCCGTTGATCCGCTTGACTCCGAATCCCTTGGCGTATGCCAGCCGCTCGCCGTCGACGATGGCCACCGCCACGCCGGGCGCCTGGAACGCCGCCCGCATCTTCTCCACCGTCGCC
>CAYWST010000171.1:0-11466 GCA_964461075.1 uncultured Solibacteraceae bacterium
CCCTGGCCGTGTACAACCCCATCCACTACCAGGAACTGCCCGAGCTGTTCATGGACTACATCTGCAGCCTGACGGGCAAAAGCCCATCAACCACCGGTTTTGGCAGCGAGGGCGCACTCACGAAACGTCCCTTCAACGCGCTGCCGCCGATCATCGACTTGAACAACGCCATGGTCTCCGCGATGCTGACAGGCTATGCAGGCTGGAGCAGCGCGGCGGGCTATGTGGGGCCTCACTATCGCGTCGATCACGATATCTCCATGCTTGTCCCCGAAATCTGGTGCCGGATGGGGATCGAAGAGAGGGAGCCTTCCTTCCTCATCGAAAACGGCTACCTGGAAAAGGTGGAGGACTTCGAGCACGCCGGGACCCTGGTCCTGGCGAGCCGTCTTGGTTACCGGATCACGGCGCGATTCGCCGATCGATTCCTCGGGCGCATCTTCGAAACGCCGAACGTCGTCTTCACGGAGAAGTTTCTGCGGCCTGAGACGCAGGATCCCGATCAGTTCGCGGCCGGCGTGAACGCCATTGTCGAGGCGCAGGCCAGAGTCGCCCGGGAGTACTTCGAGGATGGCAGCGTCGATTCGGCCTGCCCTCAACTCCAGGCGTTGCTTCATATCATGGCGCACGGCCAATATGAGGGCAGGACCGCCGACCATCCCGAAATCAGGGCGATGTTTACGCGCGAGGCTCTGCTGACTTCCGAGTGGTATCGGGACCGTCTGCGCGCCAAGCAGGAACGCGACATCCTGCTCTGGACGAGGCACGTCCGGGCGCTCGAGTCGTTCATTGAAAAATCGAAAGGCGATCCGCGGAGCCCGTCGCTGGACAGCTTTGATCCGGCGTCCCGGTTGGAGGCGGCGCGAGCGCAACTGGCGAGGGTCGCTTCCGGGGGATACCTGCAGGAGTTATCCGGAACAATTGGGGCGGACCGGCGATTAGGCCGTCCAAATTAACCCCAAATAACCACTCCAGGTTTGACGCCAATCGTTTCAGCAGGTATATATGATCTGGGTTGGTCAGAGTCTTGTCACTGAAGGAGTCTTGTATGTTTCGAACGATTGGACTATCGCTGCTCCCGGTCTGCATGGCTTTCGCCCAGAGCGATCGCGGAACCTTAACGGGGACGGTCACGGACCAGACGGGCGCCGTCGTTCCGAACGCCCAGATGACGATCACGAACCCGGCCACGGGAGCGCAGGTCAAAACGATTTCGACCGAAACCGGCAACTATACCGTCCCGAACCTGGCCGCCGGTCTCTATGACATCGCCGTCGAGTTGCAGGGGTTCAAGAAGTTCGAGCAAAAGGGCGTTCGCGTCCAGGTGGCCCAGATTTCGCGGCTAGACATCGAGCTCACGATTGGTTCAACAGCCGAGTCGGTCAGTGTGACAGCCGACGTCCCGCTCCTGAAGACTGAAAGCGCGGCGCAATCCACCACGATCGGACGCGAACAACTCAATCAACTGCCGCTGAACTTCGCGCTGGGTGCGGGGGCCATCCGCAATCCGCTCAGCTTCGTGCAACTCTCTCCTGGCGCATCCATCAGCGGCTGGAATAATATCCGTGTGAACGGAGCGCCTGCCGGCACGTTCAAGATCGTCTTCGAGGGTCAGGATTCCACCTCCTCGCTGGATGCGCGCGTCTCGGACGAATTGCAGCCCTCGGTGGAGGCGCTCGAAGAATTTACGCTGCAGTCTTCGAACTTCTCGGCCGAGTTCGGCCAGGTGGGCGGCGGGCTGTTTAACTTCACCTCGCGCTCCGGCACCAACGAGTTCCATGGCAGCGTCTACGACTACTTCGTAAACGAGTTCCTGAACGCGGGCGTGCCCTTTACTAATGACGGCAAAGGGAACCTGGTGCGCGCGCGGTCGAGAAGGCAGGACTGGGGCTTTTCGGTTGGCGGTCCGGTCCGCATTCCAAAGGTTTACAACGGGACGAATCGCACGTTCTTCTTCTGGAACTACGAGAAGTTCGCCGACAAGCAAAATCAATTTCTCGGCTACGGCACCGTCCCGACTGAGGCCTACAGGCGCGGCGACTTCTCCGCGGCGTTGACGGGCCGCAATCTCGGGACCGACGGTCTCGGCCGCCCAATTCTGGAGAACACCATCTACGACCCCAACACCGCGAGGACAGTGGGCGGAAGGGTGTACCGCGATCCGTTCCCCAACAACGCGATCCCGCAAGGCCGGCTGGACCCCGTCAGCCTGAAGATCCAGGGGCTGATGCCCACGCCATTCAGCTCAGGCCTGATCAACAACTGGGAGCGCCGGACGCCATATCGCAAGATTCAGGACATCCCGTCCGTGAAGATCGACCACAACTTCACGTCGACGGCGAAGATGTCCGGCTACTACTCGATGATGCGGACCGACAAAGACGTCGGACAGGACGGCCTTCCGGACCCGATTTCGGCGCGGCGCGACCTGACTATCCGCTCCCATTCGATCCGCTTGAACTACGACCAGTCGCTATCGCCTACAATCCTGCTGCACATGGGCGGCGGCTACCAGCGCTACCGCAATCCGGACGCCTCGCCGATCGCGAACATGGAATACGATGCGGAGAAGGGGTTGGGGCTCAAAGGCGGATTCACCAAGGGATTCCCGCGCGTTACGGCGCTCGGCACTTCTCAAGGCGGCCTCGGGGTGGACATGGGCCCGACGAACCGAAACATCTACTACACGGACAAGCTCACGGCGCAGACCAGCCTGAGCTGGATCCGCGGTTCGCATAGCTTCAAGTTCGGCGGCGAGTATACCCAGGATGCGTTCACCAACCGCAACTCCAATACGTCCCCGGGCGTCTACAATTTCGCCTATGCCCAGACCGGACTGCCTGCGCTGGAGGGCGTGGCGCTGCCAGGCGGCAACGTCGGATTCCCCTACGCCAGTTTCCTTCTGGGGATGGCCAATTCGGCCAGCGTGGCCAACATCCAGGACCCTCAATACCGGAAATGGGCGCTCGGTCTTTTCGCTCAGGACACCTGGCGCGTCACCCGCAAGCTCACCCTGGACCTCGGCCTGCGCTACGACTATCAGCCCGCCCCGCGTGAGATCTGGGACCGGACGTCGATGTTCGCTCCCACCATCGCGAACCCTTCCGCCGGCGGGCTGCCCGGCGCAACGCTCTATGCCGGCAGCGGGCAGGGCCGGTGCAACTGCTGGCCGGTGAATACTTACGCCCTCGCCTTTGGCCCGAGGCTCGGCGTGGCTTACCAGTTGAATCCCAAAACCGTACTCAGAGGCGGCTTCGCCTTCAGCTACGGCCAGGTCACGCAGTTCCGCTACATTGGCGGCGGCAACTCGCTGGGCATGGGTTTCAACTCGATCGCTTTCTCGACACCCGCCTTCGGCGAGCCGGCGGTTCTCATGCGGAACGGGCTCAGCTACAACACCGCCGATCTTCTCGCCGCCAGCTACGACCCTGGCATCAGACCGCTGCCCGGCCAGATCAACTCGCCGCCGGCGCTTGTCGATGCCAACGCGGGCCGGCCGCCGCGCGTGGCCAACTGGAACATCGCCATCCAGCGGGAACTGACCAAAGACCTCTCCCTGGAAGCCGCCTACGTCGGCAACCGCGGAGTCTGGTTCCGCGCGGACGGGTTGAACGACTATAACGGCGTCACCGCCGAACGGTTGAAGGCGTTCGGCCTCGATATCGCGCGCGCCGATCACCGCGCCCTGCTGACTTCCCGCATCGACTCACCCCAGGTGGCCGCGGCCGGTTTCAAGAAACCCTATGCCTCCTTCCCCGGCAGCGCGACGCTCGCTCAGTCACTGCGGCCCTTCCCGCAGTTCGCCGGGCTCGGCTCGCTGTGGGCTCCCCTTGGCAACAACTGGTACGACTCGCTCCAGTTGAAGGTAACCAAGCGCTACTCGTACGGCCTCGACTTCACCGCGGCCTACACCTGGTCCAAGACTCTCACGACCGTTGAAGACATGACGGGCGCGACCGTTCCGCTCAATGACGTTTACAACCGCCCCAATCAGAAAACATACTCGGTCAGCGATCAGCCGCATGTCTTCGTCATTGGGATCAACTACGTCACGCCGCTGATCAACAGGAACATGTTCACGCGCCTTGCTCTCAGCGGCTGGACGATGGGAGGAATCTTCCGTTATTCCTCAGGCTTCCCAATCCGGATTCCGGCGGCCAACAACAACCTCGGTTCGCTCCTGTTCCGGTCCACGTATGCCAACCGGGTGCCTGGTGAGCCGCTTTACCTCAAAGACCTCAACGCCCGCGATACGATTGATCCCTTCAAAGATCTTGTCCTGAATCCCAAGGCATGGGCCGACCCCGCGCCGGGCGAGTGGGGCGCCTCCGCCGTCTATTACGGCGACTACCGCACCGCGCGCCGTCCCGACGAGCAGTTCAGCTTCGGCAAGGTTTTCCGGATCAAGGAACGCATGAATCTCTCCATTCGCGCGGAGTTCTTCAACGTGTTCAATCGGACCTATCTCAACAACCCCGATTCGGGCAACGCGCAAACGACGCCACGCTACGACTCGGCGGGGAACCTGATCTCAGGTTTCGGCCGCATCAACCCCGGCAGCGTCTACAGCCCGCCGCGCAGCGGACAGCTTGTGGCCCGCTTCCAGTTCTAAACTGTTTCGTATGAAACTCTGGCCCGCGGCCGCACTGATTGTCTTTGCGGCTTCGGGCCAGATTCGCTTTGAGGACGCCGCCGGGCGCGCGGGCGTTCGCTTCGTCCTCGAGAACGGCGCCACAGGGCGATTCCACCAGCCTGAACTCATGGCAGGCGGCGTCGCTGTCTTCGACTACAACAACGACGGCAGGCTGGATCTCTACTTCACCAACGGCGCCGAACTTCCATCGCTCGTCAAAAGCTCCCCGAAGTTTCACAACCGGCTCTACCGCAACGACGGCGGCCTCAAGTTCACCGACGTGACGGCTGAAGCCGGCGTCGCGGGCCGCGGCTTCACCATGGCCGCCGCCACCGCCGACTACGACTCAGACGGACGAACGGACCTGTTCGTCGCAGGAGTGAACGTCAACATCCTCTACCGGAACCTCGGCGATGGGCGATTCAAGGACGTCTCCGCGGAAGCCGGCCTCGCTAACAAAGGCGTCTGGTCCATCTCCGCCGGTTTCTTCGACTACGACAACGACGCCAGGCCCGACCTGCTGATCTCGAACTACGTCGTCTGGGACCCGAAGACCGAGCCGCAATGCGGCCCGCCGGAGAACCCCATCTACTGTCACCCTTCCTCTTATCCGGGGTTGCCCAATCAACTCTTCCATAACAATGGCGACGGGACGTTCACCGATGTTTCCGCGCGATCCGGAGTCGGCCGGTTCGTGAACAAGGGCATGGGCGTCGCCTTCGCGGATATCGACGCCGACGGATTCACCGACGCCTTCGTGTCGAACGACTCCACGCGTCACCTTCTGTTCCACAATCAGCGCAACGGCGTTTTTCGCGAGATCGCCATGGAGGCAGGCGTTGCTTACCGTGAAGACGGACTGCCGATCGCCGGCATGGGCGCTGAGCTGCGCGATCTCGACAACGATGGTCTGCCGGATCTGGCTGTGGCGGGCATGGTCAACGACACCTTTGAGCTGTTCCGCAACAAGGCGAAAGCGCTGTTCGAGGAATGGGCCTACCCCGCCGGGCTCGCTCTTGGCACGCGCCCATATACGGGCTGGTCGCTCGGCGCGTTCGACTTCGACAACGACGGCTTTAAGGACCTCTTCTTCGCGCTCTCTCACTTCCCGAATCTCGAGCGGTATCTCGGCCGCAGCGTCGCTTTACCCAACCGCGTTTTCCGGAACGCAGGCGGCAAGCGCTTCGTCGAGCAGCCTGCCTTCGACGCCCCCGCGCTGAATCATGGCGCTGCGTTCGGGGATCTCGACGGCGACGGAATGATCGACGCAGTGGTCTCAGTGCTCAACGGTCCGGCGAAGATCCTGCGCAATGTAACGCCCAATTCCGGCCGCAGTTATTTCGTGCGCGGAAAACCGCTCGGGACTTTGGTTCGCGTGACGCTGCCGGACGGCCGCGTATTGACCAATCACGTGACGTCCTCCACCGGCTACGCCTGCGCGAGCGATCCCGGGGCTCACTTCGGACTCGGCGCGCACGAAGCGCCGGCCAAGGTCGAGATCAGGTTGCCAGGGCAATGACCACGCTGCTGCTCCTCCTGTTGATGCAGACCGAGCCGCTGGCGGACGCGCGCAAGGCCATGGCGCGGGGAGACTACTCCGCCGCGCGCGCCGCTCTTTCGAACGCGTTGAAGTCCGCTCCGGACGACCCCGCCGCCCGTTTCCTTTCAGGCTTCCTCTTCTACCTGGAAAACGAGCTGCCGCGCGCCATCCCGGAACTCGAACATGCCGCCAGGCTGAGCCCGGCGGATTCGCGGCCCAGACTCTACCTGGCGATGTCGCTCGAAAGCATCGGACGCACGGCTGAAGCTGAAAGGGAATACAAGCGCGCCGTCGCGCTGGCCGGCGCGAACCCGAAGGGCGACCCTGAAACGCACCTCGCCTACGCGCGCTATCTGCTGGCCGCGGGCGACCTCGACGGTGCGGGAAAACTGATCGCGCGATCTCTCGTCATCGACCCCAATTCCCGCGACGGCCATTTCGAAAACGCGCGGCTGCTGCTTCGTCTCAACCGGCCTCGCGAGGCCCTTGCGAGCGCCGAAAGAGCGATGAAATGCCCGCCGGGCGGCATCGCGGAAGAGCAGGTTCGATACGTCCTCTCCCGTGCGCGGAGTCTGGCCGCATCCGAGCCCGCCGGGAAGTGACTTGGTGGGGCCTCCGCCATGCTGTAGCCTTTGAGAAGAGGGAGCGTCAGCGGGATGCGTCTTCGAACTTTTGTGATTGCGGCTTCCGCCTGCGCCTGCGCTGTCATCGGCATGGCTCAGATGCGGGGACGAGTGTGGGAGCAGTACGAAGCAGAGATGCAGGACCCGGTCGACGACCCGCCGGACGCGCTGCGCAAGGGCGAGTTCGCCTTGGGGAGGCTCCGCTACCGCTCGCCTCTCGACAGAGGCCGCGGGCGGTATTCCCGCTGGGGGATCGACGTCAACAAAGGCGACCGCACGTTCATCTCCTTGCTCCAGCGGCTCACGCGTATCGACGTTCAACCGATCGAATCGATCGTCGACGTGAGCAGCGACGATGTCTATGGTCTGCCCTGGATCTTCGCCGTTTCAGCCGGCGACTGGCGACTGACTCCTCAGGAGGCGCGGCGGCTTGGGGAGTACCTGGATCGCGGCGGATTCCTCATGGTGGACGACTTTCATAACGAGGGCGAATGGATGCGTTTCATGGAGGGCGTCCGCATGATGAGTCCCTCGATGCAGGCCGAAGAGATGGAAGACGGCGATTCCGCCTTCCACGTCGTCTACGATCTCAAGGACCGCGTCCGCGTGCCAGGCGCCAACGTCGTTCACGAGGGCGGAGTCGAACGAGGCGGTGTCGAGCCCCATTGGCGCGCCATCCGCGATGCCAAAGGCCGCATGATCGTCGCCATCTGCTTCAACATGGACGTCGGCGACGGATGGGAGTTCGCCGACGATCCCATGTATCCCGAGAAGTTCTCCTCGGAGGCGATTCGCCTGGGAGTCAATTATGTGATGTATGCGATGACGCACTGAGGCCTCGCATGACCTGACGTTCTGCCAGAATGGTCCCAAGGTGATTCTTGTGACAACCCGTCGAACCGCTGGGATTATCGTGCTCTTCTCCGCCGCCGCCTTCGCCCAAACGGCGGCCCGCCCGGTCGTCGTCCTCATCGGGCCCACCGGGGCGGGGAAGTCCACTCAAGCTGAGTTCCTCAAGAAGAAATACGGCTTCGCGGTGATCTCCGTCGAGCAGTTGATTGAAGCCGACCCCGCGCTGCTCGCGCGTTCCAGGCAGCCCGAGATCAAGGGCGTCGATCCGCGCACCGACCCCGCGCTGAATGGGATCTTCGCCAAGGTGATCGGGAAGACAGATACCTCCAAAGGTCTCGTACTCGATGGCTACCCCTCCACCAAGGACCACGCGGACTTTCTCGCCGCCAGAGCCAAGGAGCGCGGCCTGGCTCGGCATCTGATCATCCACCTGAAGATCCCCGACGATGTCGCCCGGCAGCGGATCAAGCACAGGCTTCCGGCCATGGTGGATCAGGCCTTGAAGGACTATCATAGGGAACTGGACTTCGTGAAGCTGTATTACCCCGACGCGGATATTGAGGACGTGGACGGGACGGCTGCAGAAGCCGCGGTGTCGAAGGCGATCACTGCGCTGGTCGACGCACGATTGAAGTAACCACGCTGGGAGGCCGGTATGACCCGCAGACGGCTCCTGGGAGCCACGCCCGCCGTGTTGGCGCAGGAGAATCCCTGGGAAAACCCCGTTCGAACCACGCTCAAGTCCGGCAAGCCGGTTGTTGCCGCTACCATCACCGTACCCAGCGCCGACGTCGCCGCCCAGGCGGCTCGCCTCGGTTTCGACCTGCTTTGGATCGAGATGGAACATAGCGCCATCACGCTGGAAACCGCGCGCAACATGATCCTGGCCACGCGCGGGCTGCCCGCCATGCCTTTCATACGCGTGCCCTTCAATGAAATCTGGCTCGCCAAGCGCGCTCTGGACATTGGCGCCATGGGCGTTATCTTCCCATTCACCTCGACGCCGGAACTCGCAAAGGCGGCCGTTGAAGCGTGCAAGTATCCGCCGGCCGGGAAGCGCGGTTCGGGCCCCGGGCTCGCCACTCTCCGCTGGCCTGCGCCTGAAGGCTATGCCGATTTCGCCGATCGAAACGCAATGGTCGTCGCGATCATCGAGGAGAAGTCCGCCGTCGAGCGCATTGAAGAAATCGCCGCCGTTCCTGGACTCGATGTGCTTTTCATCGGCGTCAATGACCTCTCCTACTCCTACGGCTTCCGCGGGCGGCAGGACGAACCCGCGCTGCAGGAAGGGATCCGCAAAGTCGTCGCCGCCGCGAAGAAGAACAAACTCCCCGCCGGCCGCCCCGGCAACGCCGCAAACATTCCCGGGCTCATCAAGGAGGGATTCACTTTCTTCCAGGCTTCCAGCGAGCTCGGGCTCATCGCCGATGGCGCAAAGCCCATCCTCGACGTCCTCGGCAAGAAGGCGGCCGGCTCCAAGGAAAAGCCGCTTTACTAGGTCATCGGATGAAGGTCATCGCCGACGTTTGCATCATTCCCATCGGCGCGGGCGTCTCGGTCTCGCGCGAGGTCACCGAGTGCGAGCGCATCCTCCGCGCGAGCGGCCTCAAGACGAGCCTTCACGCCTATGGCACCAACATCGAGGGCGAATGGGACGAGGTCTTCGCCGCGGTCAAACGCTGCCATGAAGCGCTGCACGCGATGGGCGTACAACGCGTCTCCACATCCATTCGCGTCGGCTCCCGCACCGACAAGCCTCAGACGATGGAGGACAAGGTCCGGAAAGTGGAAGACGGTCTCGCCGGCTGATGGCACCGGCTACTTCTTCTTTTTCTCCAGTCCAAAGTTCGGCGAAGACGCCGGGCCCGTGATCGCGATGTCGAACTGCGCCCCCGCGCCGTTCTTGGCGAAGAACGGATCCACAGGTTTCAGCATGATCCGCTTCCAGCCCGTTTTCATCATTTGTGAGAGCCGCGCATCCGTTCGCACCTGACCGTGAAAATCGACGGTCTCAGCCTTCATATCGTACTTGCCGGCAAGGCGTACCATCGCCCCAGGGGTTGTGAAGGTGAGGTTCTCGATCGTCAGCATTTGATGCCGCAGAGTCATCACGCCGTCGAAGTCGCTTGTGGCGGCCTTGATGGAAAGGTCCGACGGCCTGCCTTGGGCGCGGCGGCTCATGTCGTCGAGTTTCTCCTGGATGGAAGGATTTGTGAAAAGCCCCTCTCTCAGCTTGAACGGCCCGGAGAGCTGGAGCTTCTGCGCGTAGGGGACCTTGCCGGGAGGAACGACGATCTTGATGTTGAAATCGGCGCGGCCGGTCATCGGAGGATGCGGGCCCTTCACCGCGAGTTTCAAGAACTCCTCCAGCTTGCCGTCTTTCACGGTGCAATCCAGGTCGACGGTCTTTCCGTCCTCTCCGGGGTAGCGCACGACGCCCCCGCGGCAGACAATGCCCGAACTGCCGAGCGTTGCGGCCACGGGCTGCAACAGCGTGTTTCCGTTGGTTCCATCCACAACCGCGTGATACTTCGTTGTCAGAGGCATCGGGTTGTTCGCCGCGGGCAGGCGGAAATCCGGCGTCTTCGTGGTCCCCTCTACCGTGATCTCGTTCAGCTTCCCCTTGAACGATCCCGTCGATTCGAGGATTCCGGCAATCCCCTTAAATACGGAGAGGTCGGCGTTCCGGAAGGTGTAGTCGCCGGTTAGCGGACTCTCGCCCGGTTGCTGAGTGTCAAACGGGCCGAACGTTCCAGTCGCATCCACCACGCCGGGCGGCTTCGCGTTCCTCAGCCTCGTGACGTACTTCATAGGCGCGCTCTTGCCGGCGTACTCCAGCCGCAGTTGGTAGAGATCAAACTGGAGCGGCGCCTTCATCGGATCCTTGGGCAGGATGACGAGTTTCGTGCCGTCAGCCACGATCGCGCCGATCCTGACGTCGGGGGCCTTTGCGGTCTGCCGCGGCTCCGCCGATTCCGGCTTAAACTTGCGTTCTTCCTTTGGAGGAAGAGCCAACTCCATTCCTTCAACCCGGACTTCATCAATTTCGGCCGGGCTCTCGAACAGCTTCGCGGCGTCCAGGCGGAACGCAAGGGTTTTGATTCTGAGCAGCGGATAGCCCTCGCGCGCTCCCGCCTGCCGCAACAGAATTCCAGAGGCTTTCACCCGGATAGTCGCCCCCCGCCCTTTGGTTAAGAGGATTTTGAGAGGATCGCTCAGCGGCATCGACGCGTCAAAACGCTTCAATGCCACCTCCCCATTGAAGCGTTTGGCAAGGAACGCTACGGTTCGCTCCCGCACATAGGGTTCGAGCTTGTTTGAGAGATACCACGCCGCCGCCGCAAGAGAGATCAGCACAACCGCCAGAATTCCGGTGGTCCGGATGAGCCACTTCCGCATGGGTCAGGCTTAATCTTACGCGAGCTCTGCCTCCTTCTGCCATGCTCTCGGACCTGATGTCGCCCGCACCGCTTTGGCGGACGTCGAGGTTGAGCGAGTGATCGTCCGCAGTTTGCACCATTGCCGTTCCAGGAGCAAATGCGATAACCACGTTCATTCAGAAGAGCGTGCGCTTGATCTCCGGCGCCTGAAAGCCCTCGACATCTTCATCGCCTACTGGGGCTCCCCCCACATCGCTCATCCCATCCTCAGCCTCGTGTTCGACGAGTGCGGCCATCTCGCCTTCTCCATGGAAACCCGTAAGGAGATCGGCGGGGAATACTCCGCGATTCAGGGTCGAAGATGTGCACCCCAATCGAACCAACATTCCGCCCCCCTGGGACTGGCGCATTCTGGCCAACGGGCAGGGCGACGAGATG
>CAYWST010000172.1:0-11458 GCA_964461075.1 uncultured Solibacteraceae bacterium
CACCTCCAGGCAGACGGGATCGTTCGGCGAGTGACGATGATCCCCGCTCATTGTGCGCCTCCAGCAATGGCGGCCAGGTAGCCGCTCAGCGACTTCCGCAGCGCCAGGCGTCCTCGATGAAGCCGCTGCTTCACCGAGTCCTCGCTGATCTCGAGAATTTCCGCGGCCTCAGCGGTGGTGAGCTCTTCAACATCGCGCAGGAGAACAACCGACCGGTAGATTTCAGGCAGCTCCATTAACGCCTCTTTCATCCGGGCGCCCAACTCCGCACGCAGAACCCGCTCGTCCGGAGCTTCGGAAGAGTCCGCGGGCTGGAACCTCGGAAGCGCCGTTTCGTCCGGGCCCGGGAGCAATTCGTCGAGCGAATATTCCCGGTCGGGTGCGAAGACGCTCTTCCTTCGTTTCATCAGGCAAAAGTTCTTGGCGATCCGGAAGACCCAAGGCCGGACCTTGTCCGGGTCCTTCAACTGGTCAAAATTCTCGAAGACCTTCATGAGCGTCTCCTGAGCCACCTCTTCAGCGTCTTCGCGCTGCCCGCACATCAGCCACGTGTACTGGAAGATGCGCTGCTGGAAACTTTCAACGAACGGCGTGAAGGCGGATTCGTCGCCTTCAAGCAGCCGCCTCGCCCATTCAACTTCCGGTCTCGGGTCCACCCTTCCATCGTAGTGGCTCAGACCGATGCAGGAACAGCGCCATTGATCCGGACCTCGAGCGCGGGAGGGACCTTTAGCGTGTTCTTGATCAAGCATTTATCGACCGAGCGGCGGACGCCTTCAATGTGGTGCGGGTCTTCGAGGCCCGGGACTTCCACATTGACGACGAACTGGTCCATTCGCGCAGGATCCTTCGCCTTGCCCGCCGAGACCTTGACTTTCAGCCCCTCGCTCGATAGATTTCGGGCCTTGAGGTATTGAACTGCGTAAAACCCGGCGCAGGTCGCCAGTGACGCCAACAGCAGTTCCGGCGGCGTCATCCCCTCGTCATCGCCGTGATTGTCGAATGGCTGATCGCAGACGACCTTGTGCCCGCGCGCTTCGGCTTCGAACTGGACATTTCCAAGGTAGGTGACGTTGAGTTCCATGAATCGATCTCTACATCCTAGGATGCCGAAAAGGACCGGAGGTGACACGCCGCGATGGTGTCACCAAAACCGCGTTATCGCATCGATGCGAGTGATGCGAAACGTCATGGTCATTGCGGCGCTCGCCGGCGCCGCATGGAGTCAGGAAACTCCGAAACCGCTCACGCTGCGCGAGGCGGTCAGGCAGGCGGCGGGCGCTCATCCTTCCCTGGAAGCGGCCCGCGCCAAAGTGACGGCGGCGGCGGCGCGCGTCGATCAGGCGCGCAGCGGCCACCTGCCAAGAGTGAAATACGAAGAGACCTTCCAGAGCGGCAACAATCCTGTCTATGTCTTCGGTTCGCTGCTGACGCAGCGCCAGTTCACGGCGGCCAATTTCGCTCTCGACAGTCTCAACCGCCCGGACCCTCTTAACAACTTCCAGTCGCGCGTGACCGCCGAACAGTTGATCTACGATTTCGGCGGTCTCAAGAACTCGATCAAGGCCGCTGATCTCGGCCGCCAAATGACAGAGCAGGAGCGCAAGGCCGCCGAACTTGCGGTGGCCGCCGGCGTGGCCAGAGCCTATCTTGGCGCCCAACTGACGGCTCAATCGCTGGCCGTCGCCGAAGAGGCGGAAAAATCGGCTGCGGCCGATCTCGCCCGCGCGGAGAAGCTTCAGGCGGCCGGCCTCATCACTGAAGCCGATGTGCTCAGCCTCAAGGTTCACGCCGCTGCAATGAAAGAGCAGGTAATCCGTTCACGAGCCAACCGCAAGGTCGCGCTGGCGGCGTTGAACGAAGCCCTCGGACTGCCTTTGGAAACTCAGTTCGACCTGACAACCCCGCTGGCGGCGGCGCTCGCGCCCGCGGGCGACGCCGAATCGACGGCCTTGAAATCCAGGCCCGAACTCGGGCGGATTCAGCTTGCCGCCGAGGCGGCGGACGCGCAGGCGGCCGCGGCGAAGTCGGGCTATTGGCCGAAAATCGCCATGCGCGGAATCTTCGAGGCCGACAGGCAGAACTTCGTCAACAAAGGCGGCGCCAACTGGATGTTCGGCGCCGGGCTGGAATGGAATCTGTTCGACGGCCACAGGACCCGCGCCACGGTTGCCGAAGCGAAAGCGCAATCGGCCGGCGCTCAGGCAAGCCTCAAGCAATACCAGTCGGCCGTCCGCCTGGAGGTCAAGCAGGCGGAGGCCCAATATGAAGCGGCCTCGGAGCGGCTCAAGGTGACTGAAGCCGGCGTCGCGCAGTCGGAGGAGTCGCTCCGCATTCTGCGAAACCGTTATCAGAACGGCCTGGCGACGGTGACGGATCTGCTGCGCGGACAGACGGCGGTCTCCGACGCAAAGATGAGGCGAGTCCAGGCGATTCACGATCAAAAGCTGGCGGCGATCGAGATTCAGCGCGCCGCGGGGATTCTGAATGGAGATTCCGATGTACTCAATTAGGATTTCAGCGCTCGCCGCGGGCGCGTTTCTACTGGCCGGCTGCGCCGCCGAAAAGAAGGCGCCGGAGGCGGCCCGGGCGGAATCGCCCGCCGTTCTAATCCGGGCGGTTCAGGCCCAGGTGGGCGCGATGCCGCTCGTCTACCAGGCGACTGGAACGGTCCGCGCCCGTTCCACGGCGGTTCTCTCCGCCCGCGTCATGGGCTATCTGAAGGAAGTCCGCGTCCAGGCCGGCGATCCGGTTCAGGCTGGCCAGGTCATTGCGGTCGTCGACGCGCGCGAGATCGAGGCGGCAATGCGGCAGGCCGAAGCCGCTCTTGCCGAAGCGAAGATGGCGGCGCCTGAAGTGCAGAACGCGATCGCCGCCGCGAAGGCGCAGCTTGCCCTGGCCGAGTCCACTTACAAGCGGATGAAGCCGCTGTATGAGGACAAATCCATCACGCCGCAGGAATTCGACGAAGTCTCCGCCCGGAAGCAGATGGCGGAAGCGAATCTGGCCATGGCGGAGGCAAAGAGGAAACAGCTCGAAGCCAGGATCCAGCAGGCGGCCGAAGCGGTCTCTCAAGCGGAGACGCAAAGGAGCTACCTCACCGTCACGGCGCCTTTCGCCGGAGTGGTGGTGGAGCGCAAGGCGGAGCCCGGCATGCTCACCTCTCCCGGACAGCCCATCGCCATCGTGGAGCAAACCGGAGCGTATCGCCTGGAAGCGGCCATCGAGGAGGCGCGCCTCAAGGAGATTCGCGTCGGCAGCCCGGCGTCTGTCAAGCTCGACGCCATCGGCCAGGAGTTCAAAGGCGTAGTGAACGAAATTGTCCCGACCCTCGAGCCGGGCTCGCGCACGTTCACCGCCAAGGTGAATCTGCCGGCGAATCCGGTCATCCGCAGCGGCATGTTCGGCCGTGCAATGTTCCAGATGGGCGAGAAACGGGCAGTTCAGGTGCCTGAAACCGCCGTTCGCCGAAACGGCCAACTCGAACAGGTCTATGTCCTGGAGCAGGGCGTGGCCCGAGCGCGCCTTGTAACGACCGGCGCACGCATGGATGGCCGCGTCGAGATCCTCAGCGGCCTCTCCGGCGGTGAAACTCTCGCGGCCGATACGCCGGCCGCGCTCGCCGACGGCTCCAAAGTCGAGGTGTCACGGTGACTCAGGCTCCTCAAAAGCTCGGACCCGCCGGGCGGCTGGCCAAGGCGTGGATCGATTCCAAGCTGACGCCCCTGGTCATCGTCAGCTCGCTGCTCATCGGCGCATTCAGCGTCTTCATGCTGCCGCGCGAGGAGGAGCCGCAGATCATCGTTCCGATGATCGACGTCTTCGTGCAGATGCCCGGCGCAACGGTCAAGGAAGTCGAAGAACGGGTGACCAGGCCCATGGAAAAGCTCCTCTGGGAGATCCCTGGCGTCGAGTACATCTACTCGACCTCTTCACCGGGCATGGCCATGGCCATCGTGCGCTTCAAGGTCGGCGAGGACGAAGAACGCTCCATCGTCAAGCTGAACCAGAAGATGTACGCCAATTTCGACCTGATCCCGCCCGGCGCCACTCCTCCGCTGGTCAAGCCCCGCTCGATCGACGATGTGCCGATCCTCGCGCTCACTCTGCACTCTTCCCGCTATGGCGATGCGGAGCTCAGGCAGATGGCCGCGCAGCTCACCGACGTGATCAAACAGACCCCGGATGTGAGCGAAGTGCGGATCCTCGGTGGGCAGCGCCGCGAGTTGAAGGTCACTCTGGATGCCGGCCGGCTGGCCTCCTACCAATTAGCCCCGATGGATGTGGCAGGGGCCATCTCCATGACCAACCGCAAGCTTCCCGCCGGGCGCGTCGCGTCGGGTAACCGCGAGCTCATCCTCGAAGCAGGCGATTTCCTCCGCGACGCCCGCGACGCTGAAAACATCGTAGTCAGCGTCAGCCAGGGCCGGCCGGTTTACCTCCGCGATGTCGCAAAGGTCGAGGACGCCGGCGAAGAGCCTTCCCAGTACGTGCGCTACGGAACCCGTAACGGGTTTGAGCAGGCGGTGACCATCTCCATCGCCAAGCGAAAGAGCACCAACGCGATCGACGTCGCTCACGCAGCGCTGCGGCGCGTCGAACACGTCAAGTCTGCTCTGCTGCCTGACGGAGTCTCGCTCGCCATCACCCGCAACTACGGCGAAACCGCCGCGGAGAAATCGAACGAGTTACTCTTCCACATGGCGATCGCCGTGGTTTCGGTCAGCATTCTCATCGCTATCGTCCTCGGCTTCCGCGAAAGCCTGATCGTCTTCGTGGCCATTCCCGTCACGCTCGCGCTGACGCTGAGCGTCTTCTATTTCTACGGCTACACGCTCAATCGCATTACCCTGTTCGCCCTCATTTTCTCGATAGGCATTCTCGTCGACGACGCCATCGTCGTGGTCGAGAACATTGTCCGCCACGCTCGAATGCCCGAAAACAAAGGCCGCCCTGTGACAGAGGTGGCCATTGAGGCGGTGGACGAGGTCGGCAACCCCACCATCCTGGCCACGCTCACTGTCATCGCGGCCATCCTGCCAATGGCGTTCGTCGGCGGCCTGATGGGACCGTATATGCGCCCGATCCCCGTCGGCGCATCGGCCGCGATGATCTTCTCCCTGATCGTCGCCTTCATGGTCACCCCATGGGCCGCTATCCGGCTGCTCAAGAAGGGCGGCAGTCACGGCGATCACCACGAAGAGGACCGCCTGACGGTCTGGTACCGGCGCTGGATGGACGTTCTCATTCACTCGGCTCCGACGCGATGGGCGTTCCTGGCCGGCGTCGTCATTCTGCTGCTTGGCTCCATGGCTCTCGTCTACGTCGAGTTCGTCAAGGTGAAAATGCTGCCGTTCGACAACAAGAGCGAGTTCCAGGTCATCGTTGATCTGCCCGAAGGAACGACGCTCGAACAGACTCAACAGGTGACCGCCGAACTCGCGCGCGCCGCGTTCGGCGAACCCGAGGTCACCGACGTCCAGACCTACGCCGGCACAGCAGCGCCTTATAACTTCAACGGCCTGGTCCGCCACTACTTTCTTCGGAGGGCGTCCAACGCCGCCGACATCCAGGTGAACCTGCTGCCGAAACACGACCGCGACGCACAAAGCCACGAAATCGCCAAGCGCGTCCGGACACGGCTCCTGCCGATCGCCCGGAAGTATCAGGCCCGTATCAAGGTTGCGGAAGTTCCCCCCGGTCCGCCTGTCCTGCAGACGCTGGTCGCCGAGATCTACGGCCCCGACGCCAAGGGCCGCGATGAGATCGCGCGCAAGGTCCTGGACCTGTTCGACCGGACCGAAGGCGTCGTCGACGCCGACTGGTATGTGGAAGACCCCCAGCCGAGAATCGAGTGGCTGGTCGATACCGAAAAGGCCGCCCTGAACGGAGTCTCGTCCACGGATATCGCCCAGACCCTCTCGCTCGCGGCGGCAGGGATGCCGGCGGGGCTCCTGCACGTCGACGAGTCCAAGGAGGATATCCCCGTTACCATTCGCCTGGATCGCGCCACGCGCTCCGATATGGAACGGCTTAAGAGCCTGCGCGTTCGCGGCCGCGGAGGCAACTCAGTCCCGCTAGCCGAGCTCGTTCGCATTCGCGAGAGCTCGAGCGAACGCAGCATCTATCACAAGAACCTGATGCCGGTCACCTACGTCACCGCCGACGTCGCCGGCTCCATCGAAAGCCCTGTCTACGCTATTCTTAAACTCGGTCCTGGCATCGAGAAGATCCCGCTGCCCGAGGGCGCTGGCAAGTACTCCATCGAGCAGTTCACCGCCCGGCAGCCGGACGACGATCTGCGATACGCCATGAAGTGGGACGGCGAATGGCACATCACCTATGAAGTGTTCCGCGATCTCGGCATCGCCTTCGCCGCCGTGCTGGTCCTCATCTACGTCCTGGTGGTGGGCTGGTTCCAGAGCTTCCTGACGCCGCTGATCATCATGGCCGCCATCCCGTTCTCGCTCGTCGGGATCCTCCCGGCTCACGGCATGTTGGGAGCGTTTTTCACCGCCACATCGATGATCGGCTTCATTGCCGGCGCCGGTATCGTCGTGCGCAACAGCATCATCCTGGTCGACTTCATCGAGCTGCGGCTCGAGGAAGGCATGCCGCTCGACCGCGCCGTCATTGACGCCGGCGCCATCCGTTTCCGCCCGATGCTGCTCACCGCGGCGGCGGTGGTCGTGGGCAGCGCAGTCATCCTGTTCGATCCGATTTTCCAAGGTTTGGCCGTGGCGCTGATGGCGGGCGAAATCGCGTCGCTCGCCCTCAGCCGCGTCACGGTCCCGATTGTTTACTACATGGCCAACAAGAGATTGGCAGCAAGAGAGGGGAATGAAGTATGACCGTTGACCGTTATCTCCGCATGATCGCGGGTTTCTTTGTGATGTTGAGCGTCGCGCTCGCCGTCACGGTGGACATCCGCTGGCTGTATTTCACGGGCTTCGTGGGGCTGAACCTGTTCCAGTCCGCGTTTACCAACTGGTGCCCGATGATCACGTTCCTCAAGAAACTCGGTGTTCGCCAAGCGTAGCTGAAGGATCCTTTTTCCTGGACAATTCCTGAGTTCGGTGTTGAACTGGTCTTCCATGGCCACACCTCGGTTCACGTTTTGCTACACCCTGAACAGGCCCCGGCCCTGCTGCAGCCGGTCCGTTTGCGGCTGCCGGTTCGCCTCGTGAGGGCGGCCGCAGCCAGCGATCTCATGAACCCTGAGGCTCTGAGCGCCTTGGAAACTGATGCGCCGGCGCGGCGCGACCGCTTCTCAGCGGCCTATCTCACGGCCACCACTGCCCGGCTGTCCACGGTCTGGCCATCCTCACCGTCCGGGCGCGGAAGGCCATGAAACGGCTAGCTACGCTCACCCTGGAGGCCGAACTCCGCTTTCGCACGGCTTCTGTGCGTAACCAGTTCGCAAAGGCGGCCACGAACTTCCTTGCAGCGGGGCCAGCCAAATACCATGACGGGAATGCGGAGGGAGGACGGCCCTTCAGGGTTGTGCCTGCATCCTATCCGCTCATTACCAAGTCAGAGGACGGTGGCGGCGAAGCCGCCTCGATGGAATAGGGGAAACAAGTGAGCGGCGAGAAGCGAAAACACGATTTCACCATCACGATTGAGGCGCCGCCGGAGGAAGTCTGGCGCGCCATCACCGAAGGCGAGAAGATCCAGCAATGGTTCGCGCCGCAAGCGAGCGTCGAGCCGGGGCTCGGTGGAACAGTCCTGCTGAGCTGGGGACCAGGGATGGAGGGCAAAGCGCCCATCACCATCTGGGAGCCCGGCCGGCGCTTCGGCTGGACCGAACATGGTGAGACTGCGAATCCGCGCATTGTCGAGTTCATCGTCGAAGGCGAAGGCGGCTGGACGCAACTGCGGCTTGTCCACTCAGGCTTCGGAGCGGGGGCGGAGTTCGACAGCGAATACGATTCCACTCACGGCGGCTGGCTCACGTTTCTCGATGCGCTCCGCTATCTCGTCGAGCGCAAAGGCGGCGCATCCGGGCGTCACGACTGCCGCCTGGCCATGCTCAAGGTCGCGCCATCCGAATTCTGGGCGAAACTCACCGCGTCGCTGGGCCTTTCCGGACAGGAGTGGAAACCGGGAGCTCTCTACGAGGCCGGCGTTCCAGGCGGCGGTCGTTTCAGCGGCTCGGTTTGGGCGTCGGTCAAACCGGGCTACGCATTGCTCCGGGTGAATGAACTGGATGACAGTCTCCTCGGCCTCTTCGTGGAAGGCAGCGGCGGCTCCTGCTTCTTCACAACGAGCTGGTACCTCTACGGCTCGGGCGCCGAGCCCGGACAGCCACTGCTCGCCGAATGGGAAACCTTCCGAACCGCGCTGGTCAAGGAGGCGTCCCCGCAATGAGCAAAGATCTGAGGCGGATCGGTCACGCGGTGGCTGCACCCGCAGGCGTTCTGGCGATTCTGTGCGTCATCGGGCTGACCCGGCCTGAAGAGATATTTCGAACGCGGCAGATCCTGAGCCAACTTACGCCGGCATCTTGAGCAGGCCGCGCAGCTTCCCTGTCCAGCCCGCCGGGACCGGAGCCGCCGTCGCCGGCCCGGTGCTGTCGAGCGCAGCGGCAAGCTCGGAGAAGACCTTGCCCGGCTTGCTCTGCGGCGCCACCGGCCCGCCTTCAAGCACGGCCTGCCTGAAGACGGGGTAGTTGTTCGGAATCGACTTGAAAACGGGGCGCCCGAGCGCCTCGGCCAGTTCCCTGGCGATTGGATCGTTCGGGTGATGGCGGTTCACCATCAAGGCAATGCGCTCTTCGGCGATCTCCCATCGTCGCAGTTCGGCCAACCTCTGCTGCGTCAGTTTGAGAGAGAGCACCTCGGTGGTTGCGACAGTGAAGACCATGCGGCTGCGGCGCACGATCTCGACCGTGGCGTCGTTGACGACTTCGGGAAGGTCCACAAGGATCACGTCATACCGGTCGTTCACGAAGTTGATGACCTGGAACCAGTGCTCCCATGCAGGCAGCGGCAGGTCGAGGCGGCGTCCTGAGAGCAGGAAATCGACTCCGTGGGACCGGCAGATGCAGCTATCCAGGAGGAAGGTGTCGATCGCCTGGGCCTGAGTTAACAGGTTTTCGACCGTTCCTTCGGGCGTGGCGTTCAGCAGGAGCGCCTGCACGCCGCTGCGGAGGTCGGCGTCGATCACCAGCACCTTCCTTGCGCGGTCGCGGGCGATCGCACAGGCGGTGTTGAAGACGATGGTGCTCGCTCCCGACCCCGCTTTGGAGGGAATAAAAGTGTAGAGGTTCTGCTCCACGCCGCCGAGGATCCGGTGCAGCGCCTCCCGCAGTTCGATCCGCAGATCGTCTCCGGAAGCCCCCTGTGGCAGCAGGGCGGAATAACCGGCCTGCTGGGCCATCGCGATGTGGCCCGGATGCGCATTCATCCCGAAGACCACGGTCTTGGGAATCCTCTGCCGGATCTCCGCGCCCACTTCAAATGCGACAGAACCAGACTGCAGGTCCACCAGGACGACCGCAGGTTCGAAAGTCCCGATGAGCCTGGCCAGAGTGTAGCCGGTGGGCATCGGAGCCATGCTCTTGATGACCTCAAGAACACCGCTCAACCGGGCAAGATCATGCAACTGGCGCGCGGCCAGTTCATTATCGGCCAGGATCACCGTGCTGAACATGCCTACTACAAGCTCCATAGATCTATATCGGTCACAGTTCCTTGCAGTATTAGCCCTTCTCACTCATTGAGGTACTGCCCGCGGGTCGGCGGAAGCGCCCCTTCGCCCACCGGCCGTCACTCCGATTGGGGCATTTCACCCATGTTTTTACTGAGTTCGGCCTGTTTTTTCACTCAGAATGTCAATTCTGGCCATAGGCAAAGTGGCCATCGACGTGCATCCACCCTAGCCAAGAGGGTTATGGACTCCGCACTCGCTATTCACCGCTTCCACTTCGCCTTTACCGTCACTTTCCACTACATCTTCGTCCAGTTAACGCTTGGCCTCGGCTTGTTGATCTTCATTCTCAAGACCATGGCCCTGCGAACCGGCAACGACCACTACAACGACTCAGCCCGGTTCTGGGCGAAGATCTTTGCCGTCAACTTCGCTCTGGGCGTCGTCACCGGCATCCCCATGGAGTTCCAGTTTGGCACCGGCTGGAGCCGGTTTTCGAAGGCCGCCGGCGGCGTCATCGGCCACACTCTGGGGATGGAAGGGCTCTACAGTTTCTTCCTCGAAAGCACCTTCCTCGGCCTGCTGATCTATGGCGAGAAGATTCTCGGCCGCGTCGGTCACTGGTTCAGCGCGATGATGGTCTGGCTCGGCTCCTGGTTGAGCGCCTACCTCATCGTAGCCACCAACGCCTGGATGCAGCGCCCGGTTGGATACACTCTCGGGCCGAACGGCGAGATCCAGCTCTCCGACTGGTGGTCTCTGATCTTCAACGAATGGGCGTTCTGGCAGTTCTGGCACACTCTCATGGGCGGCGTGATCACGGGCAGTTTCGTGATGGCGGGCATCGGCGCCTTCTACCTCCTGCTCAAGAAGAGCGAACAGTACGGGCAGACTTTCGTGCGCCTGGGCGTGACTGCGGGTCTGGCGGCCAGCGTGCTCGCGCTCTTCCCCACCGGCGATCGTCAGGGAGCGTTGGTTGCCAGGCATCAACCCGTCACTCTCGCCGCCATGGAAGGACACTTCGAAACCGGCGCGGGAGCGCCGGTCGCCATCCTGGGGCAGCCCGATGTGGAGAAACGCAAGCTCGACAACCCGTTTATCGTTCCCGGCTTGCTGAGCTTCATCGTTCACAACCGCTGGGAGAGCGAAGTGCGCGGCCTCGACTCTTTCCCGCCGGACCAGTGGCCGGACAACATACCGCTGCTCTATTACAGCTTCCACGTCATGGTGGGCCTGGGCACCATCTTTATCGCCGTCATGGCGTCGGCCGGCTTCATGCTGTGGAGGGGCGCTTTGTTCACCTTCAAGCCCCTGTTGTGGACCCTGATGCTGATGATGCCTCTCCCCTACGTGGCCAACACCGCCGGCTGGATGACCTCCGAACTCGGCCGCCAGCCTTGGCTCATCTACGGCCTGATGCGCACCGCTTCGGGTTCCTCCAACACGGTTTCCAGCGGCAACGCCATGTTCACCCTGCTGGGATTCATGGGAATGTACTCTCTCCTGCTGATGCTCGGGCTCTTCATGGTGTGGCGAGAAATCGATCACGGGCCGGGACACGCGGGGAGCGCACACTAGAGGAACGAGGAGGAATCACGTATGCTGCCTGTCATCTGGTTCTCGATCGTGGCCGTCATGGTGGCCATGTACGTTGTTCTCGACGGCTTCGATCTCGGCGCCGGAATCGTGCACCTCGGCGTGGCGCGGACGTAGAACGAGCGCCGCGCCGTTCTGAAATCCATCGGCCCGGTATGGGACGGAAACGAGGTCTGGCTGCTGGCGGGCGGCGGCGCGCTGTACTTCGCCT
>CAYWST010000173.1:0-5258 GCA_964461075.1 uncultured Solibacteraceae bacterium
GGAATCTCCTGAGGAAGTTCCTTCTGAGAGCGAGGGTGGATCTCGTTGCCGATCTCGAACAGGCGGAAGGAATCAAAATGCCGGATATTGTCGACGATATTGCGGTGGATGCCGGGCAGCAGGCTGCGCCGCATGAGGGCCTGTTCCACGCTGATGGGGTTGCTCACCCGAAGATGGCTTTCCGGATCCATCGAGAAGCGGCGCGCCATTTCGTCGCTGATGAAGGAGTAGTTCGAAGTCTCCGTGAATCCCTGCGCCGCGCACATTTGCCGGACTTCATGATGGTAGAGGCGCTCGCGGTTGATCCACGGCCGCTCGACGGGCTGCAAGGGGGCGGCTGGGGGGATCGAATCGTAGCCGACGATACGCCCGATCTCTTCGAGCAGATCGTCCTTGATCGTGATGTCCTTGGTGGCCCGCCAGCTCGGCACGTGGACGATGAAGACCCCCGCCTTTTTCATGTGCACGCCGAACTCGAGCGATTCGAGGATCGCCTGCACATGTTCGGCCTCGATCGGACGGCCCAGCTTGCGGACGAGCCACTCCATCTGTAACTCGATCGGCGCGGCCTCGGGAGCCTTGAACCACTGATCGATGAGTCCGCCCGCCATGCGGATCCCCGGCGAAACCAGCGGAAGTAATGCCGCCGCCCGGGCGAGCGCACAGACCGTGTTGACCGGATCCTGCGCCTTTTCAAAGCGCATTGAGGCGTCCGTTCGGAGCTTCAATTGCCCCGAGGTCCTGCGGATGCCCGCCGCCTGGAAGTTGGCGGACTCGAGAACGATCCTCTTTGTCGATTCGCCGATGGCGGAGTGCGCGCCGCCGATGACGCCGCCGAGCGCCACAGCGCCCTGCCGGTCGGCGATGACGAGATGATTCGCCGCGAGGACGTATCTCTCTCCGTTCAGCGCGTCAAACTGTTCTCCCTCCTCCGCCCGCCGCACAAGGATCGTGTCCCCATGCAGCTTGTCCGCGTCGAAGGCGTGCATGGGTTGCGCCAGCTCGGCCATGACGTAATTCGTCACGTCGACGATATTGGAGATCGGATTCAGTCCGACGGCCTGCAGCCTCGCCTGCAGCCAAAGCGGAGACGGAGCGACGGTGACGTTCTCAAAGACGAGCGCGGAGTATCGCGGGCAGAGTTCGGGGTCGCGGATGTCCACGTGCCAGGCGCCCTGGCTCGCCGGAACAAGCGACAGGTCCACGGGACTTTTCAATTCGAAGCCGGTGATCGCCGCCACTTCGCGCGCCATCCCAAGGTGGCCCCAGAGGTCGGGGCGGTGGTTCAGGCTCTTGTTGTCGACTTCGATCACCGCATCCGGTTTAATTCCCGGCAGCGGCTGTCCCGGTTCACCCGCAGGGAGTTCGAGAACGCCCTCGTGGTCGCGATTGATTCCGAGTTCGGCGCCCGATGCCAGCATGCCGTCGCTCTCGACGCCGGCGATGACGGCGACGCTCACGTGCCTGCCGGACACGGTGACCCCCGCCGGCACATACGCGGTCAGCAGACCCCGGCGGCAGTTCGGCGCGCCGCAAACCACGGTCTTCCTGCCAAGTTCGGGGCCGGCGTCGATCACTGCCTTGACGTTGCGGCTCTCTCCAATCGGCGTGACTTCGAGAACGCGGGCGATGCGTACTTGAGCAAGCCAGGGAGCGAAATCCTCCACGCCTTCGCACTCGGCTGTCTTCATCGTGATCAGCCCCATCAGATCGCGCGGGCGCATGGATAGCGCCGGGATGAGGTCAGCAAGCCAGTTGAAAGAGAACTTCACGGCAAAACCTTTCGAAGTCAGAACTGCGACAGGAACCGGAGATCGCCGGACTGCAGATGGCGGATGTCGTCAATGGCGTAGCGCATCATCACCAGCCGGGTCAGCCCCAGCCCGAATGCGAAGCCGTTCCACTGCTCCGGATCGATGCCGCCGGCGCGAAGCACATTCGGATGGACGAGACCGCAGGGCAGCAGCTCCACCCATCCGCTCTGCTTGCAGACCGGGCAACCGGAACCGCCGCAGATCAGACACTGAATATCCAGCTCGAATCCCGGCTCGACGAACGGGAAGAATCCCGGCCGCAGGCGGACCGTGACTTCCCTGTGAAAGATCGCCGCAAGGAGCGACTTCATAAAGTAGAGCATGTGGCCGATGGAGACGTCGCGGTCCACCATCATCCCTTCCAGTTGATAGAAGGTGTGCTCGTGACTGGCGTCAACTTCCTCGTTGCGGAAGACCCTGCCCGGGGCGATGATCCTCAGTGGCGCTCCGAATCTCTCCATCGCGCGCACCTGCACGGGGCTCGTGTGAGTGCGCAGTAGATGGCCGTCAGTCAGCCAGAAGGTGTCCTGAGCGTCGCGCGCCGGGTGGGTTGGCGGGATGTTCAGCGCATCGAAGTTGTACCACTCGGTCTCCACTTCAGGACCGTCCACCACGGCGAAGCCCATGGAGGTGAAAAGGTCTTCCAGTTCCTTCTGGATCTGTGTCAGCGGATGCAGCGAGCCGGGGAGAACCCCTTTGGGAGGCTTTGTCAGGTCGATCCACTCGGCAGCCAGACGCGCGTCCAAAGCAGCCCGCTCGAAACCGGCCTTGCGTTTCTCGTAGATCGATTCGAGATGGGACTTGATCGCGTTCAGGCGCTTGCCGACCGAGGCGCGCTGCTCGGGCGTCAGCTTGCCCATCTCCTTGCTGATCCCGGCCAGCGCTCCTTTCCGGCCGAGAAACTCGACCCGGGCGGCTTCGAGCGAATCCGCATCCGGCGCCTGGTCGAGCAGGGACACGCCTCGCGCTTCAAGATCGGACAATGTGGACTCAATCATCTGTTGCGGTGATCTACCAGTGTATCGCGGCGTTACCAGCCGGCAGGCAGGAGGTCCCGTGGCGTTCGCCCTTCGTCGTTCCGGGCGTCCCAGTTGGCCCCGGCCGCTTCGAGGATCGCGATGGTCTGGCGGTCGCCATTTTGCGCGGCGCTATGCAGCGGGGTGTGCCCGCCGGTCTGCCGGGAATCGACCGGGCTCTTCGCCTTGATGAGCAAATCGACAATCCGCGCATGGCGTCCGGCGGCGGCGGCGTGGATGGGCAGGTTTTCCAGGTTGTTGGTCGAACGGAGGCGAGGGTCGGCGCCCCGGGCAATCAGATAGGATGCCAGCGCTTCGTGACCGAAGAACGCCGCCAGGTGGAGGCCAGTCCAGCCATCGGAGGAGTGAGCGAATAGCAGAGCGGGATCGGAATTGATGAAGCCGCCGGCGCCGGCCGCGTCTCCGATGGCGCAGGCGGTGAAGAAATCCACCGGCGCCCCAAGGGCGATCAATCGCTGAGCCCACGCCGGCCTGCCGGCATAGACTGCCCAGCGGACTGCCGGGACACCGTGGTCGTCCTGCATTCTGGCCAAGGATGGATCTTGCGAGAGAATTGAGTCGAAAGCGCCCTCGTCGCCGGCACGAATCGCCTCGATCAGCGTCATCTCCTCCTCCCTTTCGCAGCGATCACGCGGCCGGGGAAAACAATTCCGGCGCGTGCCCGGTTGATACCGCCAAATGATTCAAATAGAAGCGAAGCACGGCAGGCGGGTATTTGTCTCTCAAGGCATTATACGTCTTCGCCTGCCATTCGTCCCTCAGGTGGGTGGAAACATCCAGGTCCTTGGCAAAGAAGCCATCGGTGTGCGGGATGCCCAGAAGATCGAGCACTTCGATGATCATGTCCAACCAGGACAGCAGGATCGCCTCGGCGAGGTCGCTGGCCAGCGCTTCATCTCTTTCCTGCAGGCGTTGCCAAAGCTTCGGCGCGGCCTTGCGGAGATTCTCGCTGTTCAGCTTCACTAAGCGGCAGCGTATCTTGACCTGCTCGAAGATCTTGTAGGTCTTCAAGCGGCTCATGGAGATTCGGCTCAGCAGATCCCTGAATCCTTCCTCGCCGGCGGCGAGGTAGACGTCACACATCTCTATCACGATCACGAGATTAGCATGGGGCGGCGAGGGCCTGGGGCGCTACAATAGCAGGTTTGGGCGTTTCCATGAGCAATCTCATCGTGTTAGGTGCACAGTGGGGCGACGAGGGCAAAGGCAAGATCGTCGACCTGTTCAGCGAGAAGTTCGACGTCGTCGCCCGCTATCAGGGGGGGCATAACGCCGGGCATACTGTGATCGTTGGCAAGCGGAAATTCGTCCTCAAGCTGATCCCCAGCGGCATTCTCCATCCCGGCGTCAGCGTCGTGATCGGCAACGGGGTTGTGGTGGACCCCATCGCTTTAGTCGACGAGATGCAGATGCTCGAGCAGGCAGGCTTCGACGTGATGGGCCGGCTCCACGTCTCCAACCGGGCGCACGTGATCTTCCCCTTCCACCGGGTGGTGGAGAAGGTGAGCGAGGCGAGGGCGGACCGCGTAGCGATCGGGACCACCTCCCGCGGGATTGGCCCCTGCTACGAGGATAAGATCGGCCGCCGCGGCATCCGGATGGCCGATCTTCTGAATCGGGCGGTCTTCGATACGTTGTACGACTATATGGCCGAGGACAAGCGGATCCTGGCGGAGGCGTTCGGAATCGGGGTCGACCTCCACCTGGAAGAGATCCGGGAGGAGTACCGCAGGATCGCCGAGCGGATCCGGCCGCTCGTGTGCGATACGGCGCGGCTGCTGAACGAAAGCATGCGCTCCGGCAAACGAATCCTCTTCGAAGGCGCGCAGGGGACCATGCTGGATATCGACCACGGGACCTACCCGTTCGTGACAAGTTCGAGCGCGGCCGCCGGCGGCGCTTGCACGGGCGCCGGTGTCCCCCCGACCCGGATCGACGGCATCATTGGCGTCTCGAAGGCCTATATCACCCGCGTCGGCAGCGGCCCGTTTCCGTCCGAAGACCATGGCGAAGACGGCGAACGCATTCGCAAAGCTGGCGACGAGTTCGGCTCGGTGACGGGCCGGCCGAGGCGATGCGGCTGGTTCGACGCGCCGCTGCTGCGTTACACCGCGATGGTGAACGGCTTCGATAGCCTCATCGTCACAAAACTCGACGTCCTCGACGGTCTCAAGACCGTGAAGGTCTGCACAGGCTACCGCGTCGGCGGGCAGATGATGGATACGATGCCGGCCGAGAACGCGCTCATGGAGAAGATCGAGCCGGTCTACGAGGAACTTCCCGGCTGGGCCGGCAGAGCCAGCGGCATCACCGCCTATGAGCAACTGCCGCAAGCCGCCCGCGACTACGTCGCTTTCCTCGAAGAGGCGACGGGCGTCGAAATCGGGTGCGTCTCGACCGGTCCGGA
>CAYWST010000173.1:5358-11370 GCA_964461075.1 uncultured Solibacteraceae bacterium
CCCAGGACATTGACCCCGCGCAGCAGGGCGGCGGCGACTTCCATCTCGATATACTGCCATCAGCGGAAACCAGACATGCGAATCCCCTTTAACCCGTCGGTGTACGAGCACGCCGCGCGGTTCGCGGAAAGCAGCCCGTGGGAGACCTCCCGTGACCCCGAGCTCATGTACCGGGGGCACAGGGACGCATGGCTCGAATACCGGCATACGCCGATCGTCGTCGGCATTGACATCTACAATCTTGAGCCCGAGGCGTACGGGGCGCGGGTGGAGAACCCCGGGGCCGATGGCATTCCCGCCATTCACGAGCCGCTGTTTAAGTCGCTTGAGGAGGCGCTGGAGATCGCGCCTTTCGATCCGAAGCGGGACGGGCGCATCGCGATGGTCATCGACGTGGGACGCCGCCTGAAGGCTGCGCTGCCGGAAGCCGACGTGCGCATCCCGATCGCCGGACCGTTTTCCATCGCCTTCAACCTGCGGGGCATCACTCAACTTTGCGAAGACGTAGCTGATCGCCCCGCGATGGCTGCAGCCTGGCTGATGCGTCTGGCGGAGAATCAGACGGTCTTTTCGAAGGCGGTCATTGAGGCGGGGCTCGATGTCGCGTTCTTCGAATCGGCCGCCGCTCCGCCCCTGCTCTCACCGCGGCAGTTTCGGAATGTCGAACTGCCGGCGCTGAAGAGGATCCTCGAAACCACGGCGGGAATCGCCGGTCACGCCGTCCCCTGCATCATGGGCGGCAACACCGTCAAGATTCTCGATGCGATCCTCGAAACCGGGACCGGTTACGTCGTCTGCAACGTCGAGACTGATCAACAAACGTTCGTCGACCGGCTCTGCGAAACCCATCCGCAGGTGAATGTACGCATCAACATGGATCCGCGGATCGTCGCCTGCGACAGCGCAACCGCCATCTTTAAGGAAGTGGACCGGATCGTCGCCATCGCGCGCGGGCGCCGGAATTGCCTCATGGGCACCGGCTGCCTGCCGCTGGAAACTCCTCCCGGCAACATCCGCCTGATTCGCGAGTATCTTGCCTGAGCGAAGCATGCAATCAACGGACTGACGCTTTTGCCGGGGACCTATCAGGCGCGGCCATTCGTGACTCAAGGCCGAACCCGGCAGTTCAGGTGGGGTCGACGCGGCTGCACGAAACGATTGACGCGAAGAGGGAGAGCCTCCCCGAGAAGAGAGCGGACAGCGCGCACGAAATCCTGAACATGAGGCCCGCTCCGAATCCGTGGTGTTTGCCGACATAGGCGGCTGCTCCGCTGACGCGATCGGCGGCAAGCAGCGCCGGGTCCCTCCGCTCCACGGTCTCATGCAGGATCGCCCCCGTCCCCGCCGCTTCGATGATTCTCTTGCCTGCGTTGCGAATCTGCCAGCAGACCTCCAACTCGCCCCAGAACTCGGAGAACCGTTTTTCGTCGAAACCGTTCATTCCCTTCAGGACCGGCTTGCGAAGCAGGAAGGCCCAATCGGCGATGGCTTCGAAGCGGTCGCTCGCAGGCAGGGCGCCGTCTCCGAGCGAAGCCTCGCGCAGCATTCCGCTGTCGGGCAGGGCCCGGGCGCCGGAGATCCGCTTTCCATCGGGGGTCCTGAACTGGGGCTTCGCGGCTGCCGCCTGCTCATCCCGCTCGAGCGCCTCCACTAAGCCGTGGACGGCCGCTGGATCGAATTCCACTCTCGGATCGGCGAACAGCAGCAGGTCAGCCTTCGCCGTGCGCACTCCAATGTTGCGCGCGCGAGACTTGCCGAAATCGCGAGGCAGCCGCAAAACCGTGATCTGCTCGAACTCCTCATCCACGCGGCCGCTTCCGTCGCTGCTGCCGGCGTCGACGACAATGATCTCCATTCGATGGCGAATCGTCGAGGCCTCCAGGGAGCCCAGACAACGTACGAGCGCATCGCGCTGATTGTGCGCAACGATCACGGCGGCGACAGCCGGACCCTGCTGTTCGATGATTTCAGACGCTTCAGGTTGCACCGCATGAGATGATAGCAAGCGAATAGCGATGTTGAGGGTCCTGGTTGTCTTCCTCCTGGCCGCGCTTGCCGCGTGCGCTCAGCAGTATCGTGCCTTCTGGGCTGACGCATTTCACGAGGGGTACAAGACACCGGCGGAAATTGACGCTCTGGTTTCCAATCTGTCCGCGGCGAAAGCGAACGCGATCTTTGTGCAGATGAGGCGCCGCGCCGACGCCTACTGCCGCCTTTGCCGGGAACCCTTCGCTGAGGACGGCGCCGTTCCGCAGGGATTCGATCCGCTCGACGACCTGATCCGCAAGGCCCGCCCGCTGAACATCGAGGTCCACGCCTGGTTCGTCGTTTACCCGGGCTGGCCCTTCGCCACGCCGCCGAAAGATCCTAACCATCTTTACTGGACGCACCTCGCCGGCGCGCCGCCTTCGGAGCAGTGGAACAACTACACCTCGGCCGGCGTCCGCGGGACAGGGCTCGATCCGGGCCACCCCGGAGTGCTGCCTTACCTGGCCGAGACCTTCCTGGATCTCTTCAGACACTACGATGTCTCCGGGATTCACCTTGACTACATTCGCTATCCGGAAGACGCCGACTACGGTTACTCGCCCGCCGCCGTGGACCGCTTCAACCGTCATCTGGCGCGCTCCGGCTTTCCATCGCGAACGGACGCCGCATGGAGTCAGTGGCGGCGCGATCAAGTCACCGCTCTCGTCCGCCAACTTTATATCCGCCTCCAGCAGATCCGCCCTCGGGCCAAGCTGAGCACGGCAGTGATCACCTGGGGCAATGGACCCGTCTCCGACGCAGGGTTCCGTGCGCTGGACGCCTATTCCCGCGTCTTCCAGGACTGGCGCGGGTGGCTGGAAGAGGGCATCGTCGACTTTACGATGCCGATGAATTACTTTCGCGAGACGCAGTACCCGCATTACCTCGACCGCTGGAGCGAGTACCAGAAAGACCGTCAATACGGACGCGGCTATGTGAACGGCCTGGGGAACTACCTCAACACTCAAGCCCATACGATGGCGCAAATCGAACGGGTCCTGAGGCCCTCCGCGCAGGGCAACATCCCGCTTGGGTTCGTTCTCTACAGTTACGCCTCGACCACCTCGGACAACACTGCGCAACGCCCCGAGAGAGCCTTCTACGAGGCCCTTGGCGCCATGCTCCCGGCCGTGCCCGAGGTTCCCGAACTTGCCTGGAAGGCGCGTCCCGAACGCGGCCATCTTGCGGGAAGAGTGGTCATAGAAGGCGCGCCGGCGGAGTGGAGAGATTACCTTCTGATCGAGCTTGCGGGTCCGGAAGGCGCTTTGCGGTCGCTGCGGACGGACTCGAGCGGATTCTTCGGCGCCGCCGATCTCGTCCCAGGCCAGTACACGGCCGGGCTCTTCGCGGACCGGACTCTGGTATCGGTATCCCAACCTATTCTTGTTGAAGCGGGAAGGGTGGGGGAGGCCGTCTTCAACATTGACTTCTGGAGACTCGCTCCCTTGGTTCCGGCGCTGGACGAAACAGCGGCCGAAGCCGCGCCCGGAGATGTGCTCCGGTTGACGGGGCGTGCACTCGCCAGGGAGGCTTCCTGGGCGGAAACGGTCCCGCTGCCAAGGCAATTGGCCGGACTTGCCGTGGACGTCAACGGCCTGGCCGCGCCGCTGTTCGAAGCGGGGCCGGACTTCGTCGAAGTGCAACTGCCGTATAGCAACGATGCGCAGTTCATCGTTCGCGCGCGGCGCGGCGGCTTTGAATCCGCGCCGTTGCGGATCGCCGCCGTGGAAGCGCGCCCCAGAATCCTCTCCGCGAAGATCGAAGGCGACGCGCTGGAGATCATTGCGACCGGACTCGGAGCCACGGATCCTCCCGCTCTATCAGGTTCCGGGGGGAGCGATTCGGAGCCGTTTCAGCGCTGCGTTCTGCCAATCCGAGCCGTGCTCGCTTCTCCAGCGGGAGACTTGGAGTTGGCGCCGGATCTTGCCGGGCTCGCGCCCTGGATTCCCGGCCGGTACAGGGTCCGCGTCTCGTTGCCCGCGGGCGTAGTCCCGGCTCAGGTGCGGCTCAAAGCGGGCAATGCCGTTTCTCCAGCGTTCGGGCTCTGAGATGATGACGCCTTCATTGAGCCGCCGAAACCTTCTCCGGCTCGCGGCGCCGGCTCCGGTGCAGCGTCCCAACATCGTTTTCGTTCTCGTCGACGATCTGCGCTGGGACGAACTCGGCTGCTCCGGACATCCGTTCGCTTTGACTCCGAACGCCGACCGGCTCGCCCGCGAAGGCGCCATGTTCACCAACGCCTTTTCGGTTGCGCCGCTGTGTTCTCCCAGCCGCGCCTGCTTCCTCACGGGCCAGTACCCAATGCGGCACGGCATGATCGACAACACGAACCGTTCTCACCGAAGCCATCAACTCAAAACATGGCCGGCCATGCTCCGCGCCTCCGGCTACAGAACCGCATTTGTCGGCAAGTGGCATATGGGCAACGACGACTCTCCGCGGCCTGGCTTCGACCGGTGGGTGAGTTTCCGCGGACAGGGAGAATCCACAAACCCGGAACTCAACATCGACGGGAGAACAACGGGCGCGCAAGGCTACATTACCGACATCCTCACCGATCACGCGGCAGCTTTCCTCGAGGCCAGGCAATCAGCTCCATTTTGCTTGTACCTGTCCCACAAGGCGATCCATCCCAACATCGTCCAGCGCGACGACGGAAGCGTGACCGGCACAGGCACAGCGGCCGAGCAGTTCATTCACGCCCCGCGCCACCGCAGTTTGTACATGGGCAAGTCCGTCCCACATCGCCCGAACTACGCCAAGCCGCCGGCAGGGAAGCCCGCGCTTCAGCAGCCGATCGCGGGACTGCCGCCCCTCGGGCCGGGGACCGTTACTCCCGATCCGGTCATCCTGAACAGGATGCGGATGATGAAGTCCGTCGATGAGAGTCTCGGCCGGATTCTCCAGATTCTCGAGAAGCGCGGCCAGTTGTCGAACACGATGGTCGTTCTGACCAGCGACCACGGGTATTTCTACGGAGAACATGGCCTGTCCGCGGAGCGGCGGCTTGCCTACGAGGAGTGCATCCGGATCCCGCTGCTGGTCCGCTACCCGAGGCTCGCACGGCCCGGAGCGCGAATCCAGCCATTCGCCCTCAACATCGATATCGCGCCATCCATGCTTGAGGCGGCGAGCGTTCGCCGCACGGGTTCATTCGACGGCAGGTCGCTGATTCCGCTTCTGCTGGACGAACCCGGGAATTGGCGTGATGCATTCCTGGTGGAGTACAGCTCCGACAACGTCTTCCCCAGAATCCGCAACATGGGCTATCACGCCTTGCGAGGGCGGGATTTCAAGCTCATCCGGTACCGGCACTTGAAGGGAATGGATGAGCTCTACGATTTGGCCAGGGATCCGTATGAGATGAACAACCTGATCGCTTCACCGGCCGCGAAAGAGCTGTCTGTGAAGGCGGCGCGCCGCTTGGCTGAACTGCTGAGGCGGCACGGGGGCTGAACTTCACTCCTGAGGGAGCGCGCGCGCCGGCCTCAATCGACGAGGCCTTTGCGGACCGCGAATCTCACCAATTCGCCTGTCGAATGCAGGTTCAGCTTCTCCATCACGCGGCCGCGATGCGCGTCCACGGTATAGACGCTCAGGTTGAGCAGGCCGGCGATCTCCTTGTTGGTCTTGCCCTCGGCGATCAACTGAAGCACTTCGCGCTCGCGTGCAGTGAGTAGATCGATCGGGTCGGTGACGTGCTGCCGGTAATCGGCGAGGACTGAATCCGAGACGGCGGGGGAAAGATAGGCCTCGCCCCGCGCTACCGCCCGGACGGCCGCCACGAAGTCGCTGTCAAACGCGTCTTTCAACAGGTATCCACGAGCCCCGGCGCGCAGGATCTCCCTCACGTAGACGGCATCCTTGTGCATGGAGAGGGCCAGGACTCTTGTTCTTTCGCTCGCCTCAGCCAGTCTTCTCGTCGCTTCAATGCCGTTCAGCTCGGGCATGGCCACGTCCATCACAACTACGTCGGGCTTGAGC
>CAYWST010000174.1:0-11340 GCA_964461075.1 uncultured Solibacteraceae bacterium
GGGGGCTCCGGCAGTCCTTCGACCGTCACGCGCCCAATGAAAAACGCTGGACGGGTCTTGAAAGTCAGCGACACGCCGCCGTTTTCCTCAGCGGCGTCGACGGCGATATCCTCATACCGAAGCGTCGCCCAAAGCCGCTGGATGGCGCGAACCAGCGCCGTCTCCTCCAGAATCTCTCCGGGGCGGATTCCGAGAATGACGCCCAGTTGGTCCCGGGAAAGCGGTTGGTTCTTTGGCTCCAGGTATACCGCGACCACGCGTTTGCCGTAAAACTCAGCGGGAAGGGCGCTCTGGCACACTCCCGCCGCAAGGCACAACATTAGCATCGCGGCTAAGGCCCGCCGGATCACTGAATGACATCTTAACAGCCGGAGACTGTTACGATTTGGGTATCGCATGGAAGAGCGCGACCGCGAAAGGTATAGCCGCCAGACACTGTTCAAGCCCCTGGGCGAAGAGGGCCAGCGGGCGTTTGGAAGA
The DNA here is from genome assembly GCA_964461075.1 of uncultured Solibacteraceae bacterium. Lineage (GTDB taxonomy): Bacteria > Acidobacteriota > Terriglobia > Bryobacterales > Bryobacteraceae > JACADU01. The sequence goes on from CAYWST010000174.1 coordinate 481, forward strand.
TCCACGGCCGCCATCGTGGGCTGTGGCGCGTTAGGCTCGTTTCACGCAGCGGCTCTGGCGCGGGCCGGCGTGGGCCGTTTGGTGCTGATCGACCGCGATTACGTGGAGTGGTCCAATCTTCAACGCCAGTGGCTTTACGAGGAGGCCGACGCTGAATCGGCGCTGCCCAAGGCCATCGCCGCCGCCCGGGCCATCGCGAGGATCAACACCGGGGTGGAGACGGCCCCTGTCGTCTCCGACCTGACCCCCGACAATATCGAGGAGCACCTGGCCGGGGTGGATGTGATCCTCGACGGCACGGATAACTTTCAGACCCGCTACCTGATGAACGACTTTTCGTCCGCGTACTCGATCCCGTGGATCTATGGCGGCGCCGTCGCCTCGTACGGGATTGTGATGCCGGTGCTGCCCGGGCGAACCGCCTGCTTCGAATGCGTCTATCCCGAGGCTCCGTCCGGCGCGCAGCCGACCTGCGAAACGGCGGGCGTGCTGAACACGATCACCTCGATGGTGGCGGCCTGGCAGGCGAGTCTGGCCTATAAGATCATGTCCGGACACACAGGCGACATCTCTCCCACCATCACCGTTTTCGACGTGTGGCATGGCATGACCCGGCAGATGAACATTCCGGCCCGCGATCCGGATTGCCCGTCCTGCGGAACGCGCGTCTGCCGGCATCTTTCCGGGAGTGAGCGCGTCCCGATCAGTCTTTGCGGACGCAACGCCGTCCAGATCCATGACCGGCGGCGGCCGATTGACCTGGATTCGCTCGCCGAAAGGCTCAGACCGCTTGGCGAAGTTCGCTCCAACGGTTTCGCCTTGCGGTTTCTGCTGCCTCCGCACGAGATGACCGTCTTTCCAGACGGGCGCGCCATCATTAAGGGCACGCAGGATCCCGGAGTGGCGAGGAGCCTGTATTCGCGCTATATCGGCAATTGAAACCGGATCAAGGGACGCCAGGCGGCGATGGTGGGCGCAGAGGGACTCGAACCTTCAACCCCTACCTTGTAAGGGTAGTGCTCTAACCGATTGAGCTATGCGCCCGCTTCTTCATGATATCGTAAGGCTCCGCGGGCGCATGCTTCACGCATATCGCGAAAGCATGTACTCGATCCCGACAAGCATCACACGCTCCCAGGCGTCATGCACGGACTGGTCAAACTCCGGATCGAATTCCTTGACGGCCGCCAGCAGGCTGTCGAGCCAATAGTCGTAATACTCCGATCCTATATTGAGATTCCGTGCGCTGTGCCGGTCCGCGAGATCCTTCAAATAGGCGTCCATGCCGGCCCGGTCGTCGCGAACCGCCTTGATCATCAGGTGAAGCGAGGCTTCCAGCGCTTTTATTTGACGGGTGAAGTCGGTCTTGGAGAATTTCCCGGCGATCTTTGGAGAGGAAGCCAGGAAGATCTGATAAAAACGCTCGAAGAATGCAGGGTTCGCCGCGCACCTGTCGAGGCTCTTATCGTAGGTCTGAAGCACTTTCTCTTCCATCGGTTCCTCATCGGGAGGGTCGAAAGCTGAAATTGCGGATGGCGTACTCGTCTTTCTGCCCGAAAACCCCTTCATCGAGGATAAACCCGAACTTGCCCTCTGTGTAGTCCTTTTCCGGATTGGTCCACTGATCGACGGCCGTCCACTGCCCGCCCGTTCTCACTTCATGCACGATCCGGTCGGGCGCGACCGTGATCCGGAATTCACCTGCGCCCGGAAGCGGAAACTTTCCAAGTTCCCTTGTCTTGCCGTTGACAACGCTCAGGCGCGTCATCTGATTCCGCTCCACTCGAAAGAGGGCGTAATTGCGCGGATCCGTGTAGCCGAGGAACCACTGGAGGCGTTTGCCCTTTCTGAGCCGCGCTTCGAAGGTGAACACCCCGGCGGTGTTCCTGGGCTTGAAGGTCACGTACTTGCCGCCGCACCGGACCATCCAGCCGTTGTCGCTGTACCACGCGGAGGGATCGTCGAAATCAGCAATGCCAAGCTCCTGAGCTCCGCCGGCCCTTTGCGACTTTTGGGCGGCAAGCTGGCGTAAAATGACCGGCATTTCCGTCGTCGAACCCGGGGTCACCTGCAGAGTGATCACCGAAGAGGCATAGCCCGGGGCCGAAGCAGTAACAACGTAGTCGCCGGGGGCGAGCGAAGCGGGATTGGACATCGGGCGGGCGCCGCTCTCGGGTTCGCCGGAGCGGCGGATGGTCAAGGACGCTTCGGCCGGGGTCATCACGAGCCGCAGCGTTCCGTTCGGCTGTTGAAGGACCAACTGATCCTCCGGCACATCGAACGTCTGCCCGGGCTGGAGCTGATGGGTCAAGGTGCGCGACTTCGCGGAGTTGCGGCGCAACTCGACGCTGTGTTCCCCAGGCGCGACCTGCGAGCTGAATGTCCCGTCCTGCGCCACCGTGCCCGCCAGCAGCCCATCGATGTACACCTGAGCGCCTGGACTGGCGCGGAGCCGTAGCGTCGCCATCCGGACGACGGCTTTCAAAACAAAGCTGACGCCGGTCTCTTCGCCCGCCTTCACTTCCACAACCTGCGCCGGCGGCGCGTCGAAGCCATCCTTGGAGACCTGGATTTTATAGGAGGCCGGCTTCAATCCCGGCAGCCGGACAACGCCCTTCCTCGTTTTCAGATAGTGAGGGTATCCGTTGATGGTGACGCTGGCGTTGTCCTCGTTGGCGGTGACCAGAATCGATCCGGTTCCCGGCGTGGCCTTGGCCAACAGGAAGACTGAGACGGAGGGACCGCCTGTCGTCTGGAGGGGCAGGGATCGCGGCGAGGCGCCGTGGGGGGTGGTCTAAGGCGAGCGTGTGCGAGCCGGGCGGCAACCCCTGTAACGCCACGCCCTCCATCGGGATCTCGCGAGCCGGCTGTCCGTCCACGCCCGCCTTCGACGCGGCCAGAGTCGAGTAGACGACGGCCCGTTCGCCATAGGCGCAAACGATGACGGTGACGGCCTCGGTGGAGGCCGGGGGCGCGGCGAGCGAAGGTTGAGAGCGCGCGGCCAGATTCAGCGTGGCGGTGGTTTCTCCATTGGCGGTCACCAGACGGAGAGACGCGGCGCCGTCGCCGAGTTGGTCCAACAGATACTCGCCCTGGGCGGCGGGCGACATCTCCCTGCCATCGAGAACGGCGCTGGATATCTGAACTTCACTCCATACGCGCACGACGGGCTTATAGACCTGCAGCGTCAGGTCGAGCGCGGCCGGTTTCCCTTTGACAACGTCGAGCGTCGCGACGGCCGGCTGATAGCCCTCCATCTCCGCCGACGCCTGGTACTGGCCGGGCGCAAGCGACAATGTCAGATTCGAGACGCCCTTCTCCTCCCGATTGATGAAGATCCGCGCGCCCGCCGGGGTGGTTCTGATATCCACTTGAACGGTTTCAGCCGCGGCGCCGCGCCCTTTCCACCACAGGGCCGCGAGCGATCCCAGAAGGATGAGCGCAGCGCCGCCGAGCAGTGCGAAGCGAGCGCCCTTGCTGACCGCCTTCGGGGCGGTCAAAGGAGGGATTCGCGGGCCCGTCCGAGTTCGCAGTTCCGGTTGAGGCTCAGGCGCGGCCGGGGGCTCAGCGGCTGGAGGGGTGAACTGCGGCGCAGGAGTGGAGCGGGGCGGCGCAGGCGGCGGCGGGATCGGCGCGGGCTCCATTCTCCTGGCCGCCTCCTGACCTTCGGCGGGCGTGATTGGAGTTTTCGGCGAAAGAGGTGTTTGCGGAGTTGGGGCGTGGTGAGGGGGCGTGGCCGGCGTCCCTGGCGTTGGGGTTTTTGGAGTAGGTGTTTTCGGAGTGGCAGTCTTGGGAGTGGGAGTCTTTGGGGTGGGAGGCTGGGTCACCGCCGCGCGGGACATGGTCGCTTCCTGGGCGCGCTGCAGAGTCGAGAGGAGCTGATTCAACCTGACGTCGGCGGGGAATCGCGCCAGCCCTTGCTGCACAATGACCATCGCGCCTTCGACGTCTCCGCTGGCCTGGAGCTTTCTTGCCTGGGAGGTGCACCAGGAAACGAACTCCTCGCGCTCCTTGTCCGCCTTCATGGTGCGGATGTTGACCGCGAGCGTGTGACCGGGGTCGATGGAAAGGATTTCGTTCAGAACCTTCATTGCCGCGTCGGGGTCCGCGTCGGCCACCCGCCGGGCGCGCGCCGCGAGCCCCTCAACGAGGGAAACCCGAATGGCCGGATTCTGGGGCTCTTTCTGGAACGCCGCCCGCAGAAGGGCGAGACGCTCCTCCTGGTCTTCTTCGCCGGCCATTTCATTCGCCTGCTTGAGCAGCGCCATCGCTTCCGAGAGACTTTGCCGGCGAAGCTCGACCATCTTGCTCAATTCCGCGAGCTCCGCATCGCCGGGGAACTCAGCAAGCGCCTGAGACGCCGCCGCCGCCGCTTTGTCGAGATCGGAGGCTTCCAGCGCCTTATCGATTTTCGAGACCCAAGCTGAGCGGGACTCTCCGCGCGCCTGGGTCTCCCTGCGAGCCCGTACGCGTTCGATCTCGTAGTCGAGTCCGGGGAACGCGGGATGAATGGTCTTGAGCAGCTGCCACTGTTCCAGCGCCTCGATGAATCGCTGCTCATCCTCGTTGAGGCGGGCCCTGGAAACCACGCCCGCCACGAGTTCCCGTTTGTCCCGCGCCAGTTTGAGCGCCCGCTGGAAGTGCGGTTCGTCGGGATGCTGCTCGGCGGCGGCCTGGAGGATCGCAACCCTCCGATCGAGGTCCGGCTCCACCTCGGCCCTGCGGTCCGTTTCGGCGATCAGCGCGGAAAGAGTTTGCCGCTGCCGTTCCTCGATATCAAAGAGCAGCGCCTGGAACAACGCATGGCCGGGGTATTTCGACAGGTACTGACGGCAGATGGCGCTCGCCTCGACGAAGTCGCCGTCGATGAGCATCTGGCGAGCGCGCTCGTAAGAGTTCCTGATCGCGTCCTGTTCGCCGCGCACCTGGTTGTAGAATTTCTGAATGGTCCCGATGCGCTCGGCGTCGGTGTCGGGCGCCTGCTGATCGAGCGACATCCACTTTTCAAGGTTGGACATGGCGGCCGTGACTTCGCCGCGCTGCCAGGCTTCGCGCGCCGAGAGAACGAGCCGGCTCTTCTCTTGACGAAGGCCTTCGAAGTCGCGCTCGCGGCGGTCGATTTCAGCCAGCAGGGCCATGGCGTTGGGCTCGCCGGGCCGCAGTTCCAGCAGGCTCTGAATGGCGCTGCGGGCGTGCCCGAAAGCGTTATTGTCGAGGTGACTCTTGGCCAGTTGCGCCCATTCCTCGATCTTGCGGGCCCGGCGGCTCTTCTCCACTTCGTTTTTGAACGCCTGCGCGTCGCGGTTGTCCGGATCGAGTTCGAGCGCCTCCTGCACTTTGCGCAGCGCGAGCGGGAACTCCTCTTCCCGCATGAACCTTCGCGCGCTTTCAAGCAACTGCTGGACGAGGATGCGCCGCCGCGCCTGCTCCACCTGGCGCCGCAGCATGGTGATCTCCTGTTCCGCGCAGCCTTCGCTCTCCAGCTCGTTCAGGATCTCGGTCGCGACGTCATACTCGGCGCGCTCGAAGGCGCGTGACGCGCGTTCAATACGCGGCTGGATCTTAGCCGGGTCGAACAGCGAGAGAGGCTCTCCCCGCCAGGCCTTGATCACCGTTTCGCCGAAATCGCGGGACGAGCCGAACCGGTGCCACGGCTGTTTGGCCAGCGCTTTATGGATGGCGCGCGCGAGGTTCAGGGGGATCGCCGGATTGAGGTCGGCCACGTTCGGCGGGATTTCGGTGAGGATCGCCTGAGTCAGTTCGCTGTCTGAGCCGCCTTGAAAGGGCCTGCGGCCCGTCAGCGTCTCATAGGCGACGACGCCGAGAGCGTAGATGTCGCTCGCCGCGCTGGCCGGCTTCATCTGCAACAACTCCGGGGCCATGTAGGAGAGGGTGCCCCGGATACTGGTCTGAGTCTTCGCCTCCACGTGGGCGATTCCGAAATCGATGATCTTCACGGAGTCGTCGTCGAGCACGAAGATGTTGCAGGGCTTGAGATCCCGGTGAATCAGGCCGCGGCCGTGCGCGGCCTGGAGTCCGCGCGCGACTTGAGCGATCAGATTCACCCCGCGCTCGACGGTGAGCCTTTCGCTGGACGCCCGAATCAGATCGGCAAGCGTGCAACCGGCGAGCAGAGGCATCACGAAGTACGGGCACTGCTGTCCCTCCACTTCCATCTCGCCGATGTCATAGATTTCGGCAATGTTGGGGTGCGTGATCCCGGCCTGCGTTTCCCACTCCCGGTAGAAGAGGTCCTTGGCCGCCTGGCTCTGCACGTCAAGCAGCGTCTTCAGCGCCACTTCCCGCCGCATCAAGGTGTCGAGCGCACGGTAGACCACGCCCATGCCTCCGCGTCCCAGGATCGCCTGCAGTTCGTACCGCGACTTGCCGGGAGTGGACGGGTTCATGTCTAATTCATTCTCCTCGCTGTTGAAGCTGACGACAGAGGTTCCGTTAGATATAGCGTAATCCGTCAGGCGGTTGTTTCATATCCCCACGGCGGGGGGGCGCAAGGCCGTCTCAGCCGAGAATGCTCTCAAACGGGCTGTCGCCCGATGAGGAAGGCTCGGCGGGGCCGCCGCTCGCCGGCGCCGGTGGAGTTGACGAGGGCGGAGTTGACGAGGGCGGAGATGACGAGCCGCCGGGCGAGTCGCCCCATCCGGATAAATCCGGCAAGTCCGGGGCGGCGTCCTTCAGTGCGTCCATCACCTGATCGGCGCCCGACGAGACATCCTGCGCGGTCTGCTCCAGCTTCTTGCCGACGTTCTGGGCGGCTTCAGCGGCCTTCTGCGCCGCGGTTTTCGCGGTGTTCTCCGCAGTTTCAAAAGCCTTCTCGACGCCCTCTTTGGCTCCCTCAACCATCTCATCGACGACGGCATTGGCCGCCTCCCGCGCCTTTTCGACCGCCTTCTTCGCCTGGTCGACGGCGTGGCCGACTTCCTTTTCAAGGACCTCGGCGCCTTTGCCGGCGGCATCTTTCGCTTTGGCCGCGGCGTCGGCAAGTTTGCCGGCGGACTCCTGAAGTCTCTTGAGCGCCTCCTTGCCTTCCTCGGAAGCCGTCTCCATGCCCTTGGCCGCCAGACCGCCGATCTTCTTGGCGAGATTCTCGACTTTGCCGGCGTCCTGCATGACTGGTCCGCCTGCGGTTCCGGCTGCGTCGGCGAGCGCCTTGGCCGCTTTCTGAACGCCATCGGCGGCCTGTCCCGCGACGTCTTTCAACCCCTGCATCAACTGCGGCCCGAGCCCGGATTGTTTCGCGATTTGAGCGGCCGCGCCCAGAAGCCCGGCAGCCTGTCCCAGGCCGCCCTGCATTGCGCCCATCATCCCGGAGATGGCGCCGCCCGCCGCGGATGCGAGCCCGGCGGCGGCCCCGCTCAGCGCACCCATCAGGCCGCCGAGGCCGCCGGAGCCTAGCGCCGCCGCCTTCAGCTTGTCGATCAGTTCCGGCGAGACCGGCAGTTTATTCAGCCCGGGCGGGACCATGGTGAGGTCGGGCGACCCGCAGTTGATCAGCACCATCGTGCCGTCGATGGTGACGCCGATCGCGTTCGCCGAAATGCGCCCCCCCGCGCCCTTCATGTTGATGCCCATCCCGGCCTTCAGCGTGATGGTGCCGCCGGCGTCGAGCGCGATGTTCCCGCCGGCCTTGATCGTGATATTGCCGTCGGCGTCGATTTCGACCGAACCGTTCACTTTCGACGTGTGGGAGCCCGCCACCTTCTCCGCCATGCTCCCCTGAACCGTGATGCTGTTGTTCTTTTCCACGGAGAGACGCCGCTCCCCAAGGATCGCCTCGTGGCAGTTCTTGTCCACCTGAATCTGCATGTGCCGCTCGACCGAGATCTTCATGTCCCGTTCGGCGTGCATGGAAAACACCTCTGCGCCCTTGGTGTCGTCGAACTTGATCTCGTTGTAGTTCTCCGGCCCTCCGCCTTTCGTCGAGCGCGTCCGGACGCCGGACCAGTTCTTGTTCTGCGGCAGCTCCCACGGCTGCTTCTGGTTCGTGTTGTAGACCCGGCCCACGACAATGGGCCTGTCCGGATCGCCTTCCAGGAAATCGACCAGGACCTCCTGGCCGACGCGCGGCAGAAAGACGAAGCCGAATCCCTTCCCCGCCCAGGGCTCGGAGACCCTCAACCAGCAGGAACTTCCGTCATCCTTCTTGCCCAGACGGTCCCAATGGAACTGAACCTTCACGCGGCCGTGCTCGTCGGTGTAGATCTCCTCGCCCTTCGTCCCGCCCACAACCACTGCCGATTGCAACCCCCGCATGACATGTTTTGGGGTCTTGCGCTCCGGCCGGTACGGATGGCTTGCGCCGATGCACTTGAATGTGTTCGAGTACTGCGAAGGTCCCCGCCTTGTTTGACCGACGAACTGGCTGCCTTCCCTTGCGCTGTGCCGCACCTCGGTGACGACATAGGCGGCGTTCTGGTCGCGGCGGTCATGATCGGCGAGGTTGAACTTGACGCCGGCCGACATCGCTCTGGCGTCGCTTTCTCCCGCCCCGTACTCGTTCTCTACCTCTTCTTCCTCCATGCGAAGCTTGGCCCAGTCGTCGCCGTCTTTGTTTTCTTCATATTCACCCGGATAGTCGTAGATCTCCCATTTTGATGAGCCTTCTTTCTTGCGCTTCGCCGGAGTCTCCGAGTGCATCGGGTTGTCGGGCTTGGTGAAGATGTAATCGCGGTGCGTGTACTTGCCGGAACGGAACGCGGAGTGGAATTCCCACTTCGAAACCATGTCATGCGGCCGGTCCGCGCCGGCGCCGGTGGCGTGGCGAACCTTGATGGTCTCCTGATGCTTTGAAGGCTGAAAAACCGATGGGCGGTCCCCCAGCACGAGGGTGTGCTTGCCTTTTTCGTGCTTGAAAAAGTAGAAAATACCCTCCGCCTCCAGCAGGCGGCTGATGAAATCAAATGAGCTTTCCCGGTATTGCGTGCAGTATTCCCACTTTGTGTAGTTCTCCTCAGTCTTGTCTTCGAAGTCCTTCCCTTCCTTGAATCCATACTTCTTGAAGGTGTTCTTGACGAGGTCGATGACTTTGATGTCCTGATTCACGACGCAATCGCGCGTCTTGGTCAGGAACCAGAGCCAGGGGACGACCTCGGCCTCGTAGTAGAACACCAGGTCTTCTTCCGGAAGCAGCCTTGCCTTGGAGGTGAATCCATGCCACCAGCGGATGTCCAGGCGGTCGCGCGTCCGGATGCCGAAGCTGAGGGGTTTGCCGATCAGCCTGTTGATATCGACGTTGGGGTCCTCTGAGGAGAACTTCAACCTGAAATTGAACAGGCCGGAGATCCGCTCGACGCCCTCGAACTCGACCAACTCCACCACGCCTTCGCCAAGCGGCGTTTCCGACGGCAGTTCCGCCGTTCTCTGTGCCTCCATGACAATGCCTCCCCATTGGCGCGCGAGCCTAGACGGCGCTGTACGTGAAACCGCCGCCCTCGCCCGCGCCGAGCCGGAACCCGGCCGGCTTCCCGCCTTCGGCCAGCGCCGTGAGCAGCCGGCGTGAAATCTCGGGCAGCACGCTGTTGCCGAGAATGTTATCAACGTTTCTGGCGCCGCTTTCCACCTCGGTGCAGCGGGCCTCAATCGCGGCGATCACGGGATCGTCCCACTCGAGCGAGATGCGGTGCGTCTCGTCAAGCCGCCGCCGGACCTTGTCGAGTTTGAGCCTGATAATGGTGCGGAGCGCCTCGTCGCGCACGGGGTAGTAAGGCACGATCGCAAGCCGCCCCAGGAAAGCGGGCTTGAACACCTTGTCGAGTTCGGGTTTGAGCGCCTTGACGATCCCGGCCGGCGACGGCATGGTCTCGGGATCCGCCATGAGTTTCATCATGCTGTCGGTGGCGGCGTTGGAGGTCAGCAGGATGATGGTGTTCTTGAAGCTGATCTCGCGCCCCTCTCCGTCCTCCATCATGCCCTTGTCGAAGACCTGATAGAAGAGCTCGAGCACGTCTGGGTGGGCCTTCTCGACCTCGTCGAGCAGGACCACCGAATAAGGTCTGCGGCGGACCGCTTCCGTCAGCACGCCCCCCTCGCCATAGCCGACATAGCCGGGAGGCGAGCCTTTCAGCGTCGAGACCGTGTGCGCCTCCTGGAATTCGCTCATGTTGATCGTGATCAGGCTGCGCTCGCCGCCGTAGAAGAGATCGGCCAACGCCAACGCCGTCTCCGTTTTGCCGACTCCGCTCGGGCCCACCAGCAGGAAGACGCCGATCGGTTTGTTGGGGTCGTCCATGCCGGCCTTGGAGGTTTGGATCCGTTGAGCGATGGCGTCAAGGGCGTGGTCCTGGCCGATGACGCGCTGGCCCATCAACCGGGCCAGATTCAATGTCATCTCGATCTCGTTCTTGACCATTTTGCCGATAGGGATGCCGGTCCAGGCGGAGATGACTTCGCTGACGATCTGGGCGTCGACACAGACGCGCATTAACGGGGTCTCTCCCTGCAGCGCGGCCAGTTCCGCGTTGAGTTTGTCCATCTCCGCGCGCAGCGCGTCTTTCTCCGCCGCATCGCCAGGCTCCAATTGCGAGCGGAGGTCTCTCAACCGCTTGACCAGCGACGCCTCCGCCTCCCAACGTCCTTTGAGTTCCCCGAGGCGGGACTCCGCCGCGGACTTCTCTTCTCCGATCTTCGCCAGCCGCTCGGCGTGATCGCCGCCTGCCGCGGCTTCGCGCTCGAGGACGCGCTTTTGCACTTCGAGATCGTCGATCAGCCGCTGCAGATCGTGCGCGTGGTGAAGCACCTGCCGGCAGTAGACCACATCGAAGGACTCATCGGACATCGGAAGCTGCTCGCCGAAGGCGCGCACGACCCGCAGGGACACCCCGGTCCTGCTCGCCAGCTCCTCGA
>CAYWST010000175.1:0-3588 GCA_964461075.1 uncultured Solibacteraceae bacterium
TTGGGGCGGGCCGAGCCCATGTCGATCCCCTTCTCCGCCATCACGGACTTGGTGTCGCCGGGAACCATGAACGCAGGCGCAAGCCCGGCGCTTTCCGCCTCCATCACGTCGCGGCCGTAGGTCCGGGCGAATCCTTCCGCCATCTGGCTGCGGCAGGCGTTGCCGATGCAGAGGAACAGCACTTTATACTTCTGGGTCATCCGGAAACAATCTTGGAAAGAAACAGCGAGTGAACCCGCGGATCAGCGGTCAACTCGGGATGAAACGTCGCCACCAGATGCCGGCCGAAATCGACCAGCACCGGATCGCCCTGATGGCTTGCCAGCACGGAAGCGCCGGCGCCAACGCGCCTGATGATGGGCGCCCGGATGAACACCGCCTCCAGATCCCCTCCGCCACCCAGTGCATGATCGCGGAGGCGCGCGACATGCGACTCGAGCTGCCTGCCGTAAGCGTTTCGTTCGATGGTCATATCGAGCACATCGAGAGAGACCTGCTTCGGATTCAGGACATCGGTGGCCAGCAGAATCGCTCCGGCGCAGGTGCCGAAGACCGGTTTCCTGGATGCGAAATCCTTGAGCGGCTCGAACAGGCCGTAGTAGCCCATTAGCTTGAGCATGGTGGTGGACTCGCCGCCGGGAATGACGAGTCCATCGACACCATCCAACTGTTCGACAGTGCGCACTTCCGATGCGCGCGCGCCGGCTCGGGCGAGGGCGGCGGCGTGCGCCTCGAAATCGCCCTGCAATGCGAGAACGCCGATCGTCTTCATCCAGCGCGACGTCCTACCACCCGCGGGTCTGCAGCAGTTGGGATTCGTCCAACTGGCGGATGTCGAGACCGGGCATGGCGTCGCCGAGTTCCTCGCTCGCTTCAAGCACGGCCTTGGGGTCGTTGAAGTGCGTGTTGGCCTTCACGATGGCCTTGGCGCGCGTCTCGGGATCGGACGACTTGAAGATGCCGGAGCCCACGAAGACGGCCTCGGCGCCCAACTGTCTCACGAGCGCCGCGTCGGCCGGCGTGGCGACGCCGCCCGCGGAGAAGTTCGGCACCGGCAGCTTGCCATGCTGATGGATGTACTCAACGAGTTCCAGCGGCGCCTGCAGACGCTTGGCTTCGGCCATCAGCTCATCGCGGCCGAGCACGGTGATCTGCTTCATCTCCTTGACCACGGTGCGGATGTGCCGCACGGCTTCGACGATGTTGCCAGAGCCCGCCTCGCCCTTGGTGCGGATCATCGCGGCGCCTTCGGCGATGCGGCGCAACGCCTCGCCGAGATTCCGGCAGCCGCAGACGAACGGCACGCGGAAGGCGCGCTTATCGACATGGTGCTCTTCGTCGGCGGGCGTGAGGACTTCGCTTTCGTCGATGAAGTCGACCTCGAGGGCCTCGAGCACGCGCGCCTCGGCGATGTGGCCGATGCGGCACTTGGCCATCACGGGGATGGAGGTGGAAGCCATGATCTCGCGGATCTTGCTGATGGCGGCCATGCGGGCGACGCCGCCTTCCTTGCGGATATCGGAAGGCACGCGCTCCAGCGCCATCACCGCGGCCGCACCGGCCTTTTCGGCGATCTCGGCCTGTTTGGCGTCGGTGACGTCCATGATGACGCCGCCCTTCAGCATCTCCGCGAGACCGACCTTCACGCGGAACGTTTCATCGAGGTAGTTCATGACACTCTCCCTTCTGACAATTCGAGTTCTTCCTTCTAAACCAAAGCCGGAGCCAGGCCCGCGGCTCGCGCCGGGCGGGCGTGCTCAATCTCTTCGCAAAACAGTTCCCCGAGCCGGCGAACGCCGGCGCGGATGTGGGCCGGATCGAGGCCCGCGAAACTCAACCGGAGGGCGCTGCGGGCGTCGCGGCCGACGGCGAAGACGCGGCCGGGCAGATAGGCCACTCCGCGGGCCGCGGCTCTCTCCAGCAGCGCGGCGGTATCGATGGACGCCGGCAGCCTGGCCCACAGATTCACGCCGCCTTCGGGCCGCGTGAACTCCGACCGGGGCGGGAGGTGGGCCTCACAAGCCTCGAGCACGGCGTCGAGCCGGGAAGCGCCGGCGCGGATCACGCGCTTTCGATGGCCTTCCATGCGGCCGCTCTCCATGAACCGCAGCAGGACCGCCTGGGCGAGTTGATCGGAGTGCAGGTCGGCAAGCTGCTTGCGCTGGGCCAGACGGCGGATCACGCCGGAATCGGCCAGGATCCAGCCAACGCGCAGGCCGGGGAAAGCCAGTTTCGAAAGGCTCTTGATGCGGATCACCAGCCCCGAGCGGTCCAACTCCTTGAGCGATGGGACGGGCTCGCCGCGGTAACGAAGGTCGCCGTAGATGTCGTTCTCGATGACCGGAAGTCCGGCGGAGGCGGCCAAAGCGAGCAACCGCAGGCGGGCGGCGCGCGGCATCGTGGCCCCGGTGGGATTCTGAAAGTTCGGCGTCACCACGAGCAGGCGCGGACGGAGACGGGCGATGGCGCGCTCGAGTTCGTCGAGATCGATGCCGCCGGCGCCAACCGGAATTCCCGCGACACGGCCGCGGCCCTGCTGGAAAACATTCCGCAGCCCCGGATAGATGGGATCCTCGACGAGAACGGTGTCGCCGGGACTCACGAGAACGCGCTCGAGAAGGTCGAACGCCTGCTGGCAGCCGCTACAGACGATCAGGTCGTCATGCGGACCCGCGAGCGACTGCCGTCCGGCTTCGTCGAGCAGGTAGCGGCGCAGCGGCGCATAGCCGAGCGGCGAGCCCAACTCCAGGATCTGCCGCGAGTGGTAGCGCAGCGCCTCTTCGCAAGCGGCCCGAAATTCGGCCGTGGGGAAGAGTTCCGAGGCGGGCCTGGAACTATCGAACCGGAATTCGACATCGGCCGGATCCGGCTGCGGGGACTCGGGCTCCGGACCGAGCCGGTCGGCCCAGGACCATTCGCGCCGCTCCGCGGGGATGGGGCCGGCGACGAAGCTGCCGCGTCCCACCTGTCCGGAGATGAGTCCAGCGCTTTCGAGGATCTCGTAGGCGGCGGCCACCGTGGCCCGATTGAGCTTGAGCCTCTGCGAGAGTTCCCTGGTGGGCGGCAGCCGGTCGCCCGCGCGCAGGCGCCCCTGCTCAATTTCGTTGCGAAGCCAATCGGCAAGCTGGCGGTAGAGCGGCTCCCCGGTGCCGGGCTCGAGCGAGGGCAGGGTGAACGGCGCGGCGGACATCTGCACCTTCGAGCATACCAAATTGGCCGGCGAAAGACTTGGCCGGATTGGCCTACTTGGATTGGCCCGGCCCGGTCGGGACCGTGCGGATCCTCACGCCTGCTTCGCCGAACAGTTCCTGCACTTTGGCGAACTGCTCGCTGTACATCGGTCCGCTGTACTGCTGGTAGCGCGTCTCGTCGACGACCACTTCGACGATGCCCGCCTGCACGATGGCGCGGGCGCAATCCATGCAGGGCATCAGATCGGCGTAGAGGGAGCAGCCCTCCAGCGGCGTGCCCGCGCGGGCCGCGTTATAAATCGCGTTCCGCTCGGCGTGTTCCATCCAGAGATATTTGGTGGGACGCTCGAACCGTTCGGGCACGTCGTCGCGAATGTGCCGGGGCAGGGAGTTGTAT
>CAYWST010000175.1:3598-11304 GCA_964461075.1 uncultured Solibacteraceae bacterium
GTATCCGGTGGAGCGGATTTCGTGCGCGGGACCGACGATCACGCAGCCCACCTTTGTCGAAGGATCCTTGCTGCGGAGCGCGACGACGCGGCAGATTTCCAGGAAATAGCGATCCCAGTCGGGCACGGAAGCCATGCGGTAGAGCATACCGCCGTTTCAGCCCGCGAGGCTACTCGGGGCAGGCTATTCGGGGCATGCGATGCCGCGGCGGCGGCAGAATTCGCAGCCGAGTTCAGCGAGGCGCTCGGGCCCAAGGAGGCTCTTGGCGAGACCGAACAGGACACGCTCCTCCACCGCGAAGTGCTCGCGCGACAGCTCGATCAACCGCCGCATCCGCATTCTGGCGAACGGGGCTTCCTGCACTTCGCGCAACTCTTCGAGCAGCCTCCTCTGCTCTTCGTGCTCTTGCTGCATCGCCTCCAGGGTGTCGCCGACTCCGCGCTGGGTGGCGGGCAGCGCGCTAAACAGCAGCGTGTCCTCGTCCACGGCGTGGCTTCGCATCAGGCACTCGACCCACTCCGCGGCGCTTCGGAGTTCTTCAACCGACATCGACGGCAGCCGATTCTCCAGCCCGTTGAACAGGGACAATAACGAAGCATGCTCGCCAACGAGGAGCGACACAAGGTCTGGGGCGTGGCCCTGCGGCAAATCGAGATCCTTTCGTCCTGATTAGAATGCCACAAAAACGGAGGGTCCTTCCAGTGGGTGTGGTTAGAGTGGTTTCCGCCGTGTTGTCTGATACGATACCGTTTTAGCTGCGATGCGGAGGCGGGTGCGAATCCTGATGCTGGCGTGCACGCTCGGGACGCTGTTGCCCGACGCGGCGGAGGCGCAGCGGCGGAAGAAGACCGAAGAAGAACTGACGCAGGTTCTCGAGTTGCCGCCCGATCCGCCTTCGGTGGTGACCGCCGACACCGGCCGGCTTGCGTTTCTGAACGCACCGCTGAGCGCGCGCGGGCTGCTCTCGCAGCAAACACAAAACGCGGTGAAATGGCTGCTCGGGCAGAGCCGCGGGAGGAGAATCGTCAAGGTCAGGGCGTTCGTGGCGGGCACCGGAGACCAGAGGCGTGTGCCGGCGATCGTGAGCGAGGAACTCACGCAGCGGAAACAGCCGCTGCCGGCGGTGACGGTCGTCCAGGTCGGGGGACTTCCGATGGAGGGCGCTCAAGTGTCGCTGGAAGCCGTCCTGGAGGAGAAGAAGCCGGTGAATCCAGAGGGTGTTGCATTCCTTTCCGGCCAGGTATCGCGGCCGGCGGAGGGCGAAGCGGGTCTCCGGCCCACGATTGAGCGATCGGCGGACCTGCTCAAGAGCGCGATGGAGTCCGCCGGCGGGGCGGCGATGTTGCGGGTGTCCTGTTTCCTGACCTCCCTGGAGGACGCAGCGGCGGCTCTGGACGCGGCCGCTTCGCGATTCCCTGGCGTTCCTTTGACGATCGTGCAGACGCAGCGGGCGCCTCGGGAGAGGCTGGTGGAGTGCGAGGGGGTCGCGAGGCTGAAGCGGGGGCCGGGGAGCGAGGTGGAGTTCGTGAACCCGGACGGGCTTGCCCGGTCGAAGGCGTACTCGCAGATCGCGCTGGTGAAGTCGTCCAGGCTGGTGATGACCTCGACGCAACTGGCCTTCAGATACGGCGAAGAAGACGCCAGACTGGCGTTCTCGCGCCTGCAGAAGACGCTGGAGGGAGCGAAGTCGTCGCTCAAGATGGCCGTGATGATGAACTCCTACCCGCTCTCCGGCCAGATCGCCGAATTGATCAGAAAGGTGAGATTCGAGTGGCTGGACGCGGCGCGTCCGCCGGCTTCGACGTTGCTCCCGTTCGAAGGTTTACCGTCGATGGACGCCAGTTTCGCGATTGAAGTGGCCGCCGTCGGCTCAGCTCAGTGAAAGGAATCATTCATGTCTGACAAGTGTGTGGTGACATTCGGCGAGATCATGCTGCGCCTGGCCCCTCCGGGCTTTGAGCGGTTCTTCACAACGCCCAGGCTGGAGGCGACCTTCGGCGGCGGCGAGGCGAACGTAGCCGTGAGCCTGGCCAACTATGGCCTGCCGGTCCGGTACGTCACGGCGCTGCCCGCGCCCGGCCACCCGGCGACGGACGGCTTCCTCTACCAGATGCGCGGCTTTGGCGTGGACGTGAGCAAGATCGTGTTCAAGCCGGGCCGGTTCGGCGTCTACTTTGTGGAGTCCGGGGCCAATCAGCGGCCGTCCAAGGTGACGTATGACCGGTCCGGATCGGCGATCGCGCAGGCGGGCCCCGGTGATCTTGATTGGAAGGCGGTTTTCGACGGGGCGGGCTGGTATCACGTCACGGGGATCACGCCGGCGCTGTCGCAATCCTGCGCCGACCTGACGATTGAAAGCGTCAAGACGGCCCGTGAGATGGGCGTCACCGTCTCGGTGGATCTCAACTACCGCAAGAACCTGTGGAAATACGGGAAGAAGGCCGAAGAGGTGATGAGCGAAGTGGCGAAGTATGTGGACGTCGCCATCGCCAACGAAGAAGACTGCCAGAAAGCCCTGGGGATTTCCGTCGAGGGCGTTGATGTGCATTCCGGCGAGCTCGACAGAAAGAAGTATGAAGCGCTGTCGGGCAAAGTGCTGCTATCCTACCCCAATCTGAAGATGATCGCGATCACGCTGCGGGAATCGAAGAGCGCATCGCACAATGGCTGGTCGGCCTGCCTGAACGACAGGAGCGCCTTCCATTTGAGCGCCCACTACGACATCACGCACATCGTCGACCGCGTGGGCGGAGGAGACGCCTTCGCAGGCGGATTGATCTATGGGCTGCAGAAGCTGGCGACGCCCAAAGAAGCGCTCGAGTTCGCAGTGGCGGCGTCCTGCCTCAAGCACTCGATCCCCGGCGACTTCAACCGGTTCACGCGCGCGGAGGTCGAAGCGCTGCTCAAGGAGGGCGGCAGCGGGCGTGTTCAGCGCTAGCTGGCCGCTGCTGTTGATGTTTTTCGTGGGCGCGACCCTGGCGCAACAGGCTCGCGCCCAGATATGGCCGGGAACGCCGCAGGCGGCGTCGCTGGCCCCGCTCTCGCCCGAGCAGCGTTGCCTGTGGTTCGCCAAGCAGTCCTTCGGTCCGGAAGCGTGGGCGGCGGGGGTTTTCAACGCCGGAATCCGGACCGCCCGCAACGCCCCCGAGGAATGGGGACAAGGCATTGACGGGTTCGGGCGGCGCTTTGGGACGAGGATGGCGAGCAACGCGATCGGGAACATGACGGAAGCCGCCATGGGAAGTATCTGGGGGGAGGATCCGCGGTATCCGAAGATCGGCGTGGGGCCGTTCGGCGTGCGGTTCCGCCACGCGTTGAAGATGACGGTCCTGGCGCAGAATCAGGACGGGAATTATATGCCGGCGTATGCGCGCTACGCCAGCAACATCGTGGCGATTCAGGCGACGAACCTTTGGCGCGCCCCAAGCGAGAACGGGCAGGCCGACGCCTGGCGGCGCTTCGGCAGCGGCATCATGTTCCGGTTTTTCACCAACATGGTGGACGAGTTCGGCGGAGACTTGAAATCGAAACTGCTCCGCCGCCGGAAGCGTCCGTAATAAAGCGGGCTTCCATCTCCGTATAATCGAGACAGGACTGGCAGCAGAACAAAATGGTTTCACGCAGGCACCTCATTCTGGGAGCGGCAGCGGCGTCCGCGCCGGGCGCGGCGCAGCCTCCGGGCGAACCGGCCAAGCCCGCGGCGGCCGCCAGTCAGGAGGCGTTCAAGACGGCGGTGAGCGAAGTGATCGTCCCGGTCACCGTCACCGATGCGAAGGGGCAATTCGTGACCAACCTCGACAAGGCCGACTTCGAGCTCTTTGACGAGGGCCAGCCGCAGGCGATCTCCTTCTTCACGCGGGAGCGGAATCAGCCGGTGGTCATCGGCTTTCTGGTCGATCTGTCCAACGCATCGAAGCTGCGCTGGAAGGAGTTTGTCGAGGCGATTCAGGATCTCGTCCTGGCGTGCATGGAGCCGGAGAACAAGAACCGGCGCGATCAATACAGCGGCTATCTGGTCGGTTACGCCACGCAGGCGGAGTTGCTGGTCAACACGACGAACGATCCCGAAAAGCTCCTGGAGCGAATCCGCAAGATGAAGCCGGGCGGCGGCGCGGCGCTGTTTGACGCGGTCTACATGGCCTGCACGAGCCGCACGCTGGTGAAGGGCGAGCCGATCGAGCCGCGGCGCGTCATCATCATCGTCGGTGACGGCCACGATACGGCCAGTTCCAAGGGGCTTGAAGAGGTGGTCGAACTGGCTCAGCGCAACCTGGTAACCATCTATGGGGTCTCGACGGTGAGCTTCGGCTTCAATGTCGCCGGCGAATCGAATCTGAAGCGGCTGGCCGAGTCGACCGGCGGCAGAGTGGTCTATCCGCTGGAGGGCGTTTACAAGGATGTGAGCGGATACCTCTCGACGCCATCGGACGAAGGCAACTATGCGCTGAAGGTAGGGACGGGCGGATACGCCAGCGCGATCATGCGCGGCATCGTGGACGCCATCGCGTCGACAGCGGGCGAGATCCAGCTCCAATACATCCTGCGCTACACTCCCGCCAACACGGACATCTCCAAGGCGTTCAGGAAGATTGAGGTCCGCGTTCGAGTTCCGAATGTGAAGGTGCGCGCGCGGGAAGGGTATTATCCCTATCGCCCCTGAGCGCGGAACCGATAAGAAGAAGGAACCCATGCCCACCGGTGTCAGGCCGAATGAACTCCGATCGATGGAGTTCCGCCTGCTTCGGGCGCTGGGGGAGCCCTGCGGGGTGGTGGTGTTCGACCCGGCGGCGGGAGTGGCCGCCTTCCGATTCCGGAGGGATTGGGCGGATTTCGCCGGTGAAGAGGCCGAGACGCTGGAGGCGCTCACGGCGGATCTGCAGGAGAAATTCTCCACGATGGGCGCGCAGGCGTTCTTCGAGTGGATCGATTCCAGTCTGTCGTCTTCACTGTCGGTGGACGACATGACGCCGGTCGCGGGACGCGACGCCGAGACTTCGGCCCAGGCGCTCTACCGCCGCCATGTCCATACGCAGCCGCGAGCGTTCTCGACGCACCTGCCGCTCTATTCCATCCGCGCCGCCGCGGGCGGCTTCGGTCCCGATTCGGAAAGCGAAATTGAGGACTGGATCGAGGTCCACAGTTCGCGCGCTCTGAGCCGCGACGAGTTCGTGCTGCGCATCACCGGCAGATCGATGGAGCCGGAGATTCCGGACGGAGCGTTGTGCCTGTTCAGGAAGTACAAGGCGGGCTCGCGGCAAGGCCAGATCGTGCTTGTGCAAAAGGTGACCGGGTCGGAGACCGGCGGCGAGGTCACCATCAAGCGGTACGCCAGCGCGAAGAGAACGACCGAAGAAGGCTGGCGGCATACCGAGATTCAGATGAATCCGGAGAATCCGGAGTATGACTCCTGGCAGCTTGATGAGGGCGAGCGCAACATCACGATCGCCGTCTTCGAGCGGGTGCTGGAAGAGCCGCTTTAGCGCTCGCAGGCTCGCTGCAGTTGCGGTCCCCCTGTCTTTTCAGGCAATCTGGAAGGTTTCCCTCTGCCGGAGACCGGCTTGCCCGCTTTGGACCGCAAAATGAGAATTCGAGTCCTTTACCACGACCACTGTTTCGACGGCGCGGCTTCGGCCGCCTTTTTCACCCGCTTTTCGCGCGAGCGCTTCTATAATGGCGCGGAGTTCAACTATACGGGCATGGCTCACAAGGCCTCGCAGTTGTTCGAGGATGGGCTGTTCGACGGCGACGAGAACGCCATCGTCGATTTCAAGTACTCGAGCCATGACCGGCTGTCGTGGTGGTTCGATCACCATCAGAGCGCGTTCCTCTCCGCCGAGGACGCCGCCGACTACGAGCGCAAGAAGGACTCGCGGCGCTACTTCTTCGACCCCAACTACAGAAGCTGTACCGAGTTCATCGCCGATGTCGCCGGTTCAAGATACGGCTATCAGGCGCCCGACCTCGCCGAACTCGTTCACTGGGCGGGCATCATCGACGGCGCACTGTATAAGAGCGCGGAAGAGGCGGTGGCGATGCGCGAGCCGGCGATGAAACTCACGCTGCTGATTGAAGCCGTGAAGGGCAGCGAGATGGTGCAGCACATCATCCGGCTCATGCAGCACACTCCGCTCGCCAGGATCATGGAAGATCCCGTTGTCGCCTCGACCCTCGCGCCTCTCTATGAGCGCCACCTGAAATCCATCGAAATCATCCGCAGCGAAGGAAGATGCGCGGACGGCGTCATCTTCTTCGACGTCGCCGATTTCGAAATCGAGGGCTACAACAAGTTCATTCCCTACTCGCTGTTCCCCGAAGCGACCTATTCCGTCTCGGTGAGCCTGGCGAGCTTCCGCACCAAGATCTCGGTGGGCTCCAACCCCTGGGCTCCCAAGCCCCCGGAGAAGAACCTGGCGACCATCTGCGAGCGCTACGGCGGCGGCGGCCACGCACGGGTCGGGGCCATCAGCTTTGAACGCAATCAGGTAGCCGAGGCGCGCGAAGTGGCGAAGGAAATCGTCGCTGAGTTGCGAGGCCGGTAAGCCGCGGCGCCAGACAACGGCGAGGTGCAGTTCGGCGGCCCAAGCCGCCGACAGCCCGCCCAGTTGCCGGCAGAGGCCGGGGGCGGACATTGAGCGCTCTCGCGATGCCGATCCGGCTCAGCGGCCGGCGGCCTGGATTTGAACCAGCGGTTCGTGCGCCGCGGGCTCGTAGGGCCGGGGATCGGGCAGAGTTTGCGGGGCGCGCCAGAAGTCGAAGTAGCTGACGTAGTGGACGCAGCTCACCGTGCAGTAGGGGGCGCACGCCTTTTCGGTAATGTATTCGCGGCGGATGTCTTCCAGGCCGTAGTCGGCGAGGGGCTTAGCGGGATAGCCGCGCTGCTGCGAGCAGTAGTGCACCAGACCGTCCTCGCAGATATAGAGGTACCTCGCGCCGGCGCGGCAGCGCCATTTGGCGGCGCGGCCGTTGGCGATGGCCTCCTGGAAGAAGCTCAACTGCGAGAAGTTCCTCTTCTCGAGGGCCTTGACCTCGAGGTAGATCTCCCGCTCACGTTCGCTCAGAGGCTTCAACTGGCCCGTGCCGTCGTGGATGATGCCGATGGTGGAGGAGAATCCGAGTTCGATCGCACGGCGCGCGATCACCAGCGCGTCGTCCGCGCGCTTCACGCCGCCGCCCACAACGCTGTTGATGTTCGTGTGGAAGAGGGCGTGCGAAGCGAGAAGCTGAAGCTTCCGGTCGAGCACCTTGAGGCTCTTCTTGGAGACCTCGTCCGGCATGACGTTGTCGATCGAAATCTGCAGATGGTCGAGGCCTGCGCGGTTCAGCCGCTCGATGCGATCCGCGGTGAGCAGGTAGCCGTTGGTGATCAATCCGGCGACTGCGCCGTTCTTCCGGATGCGGGAAATGACCTGGTCGAGGTCCGGGTGCAGCAGAGGCTCCCCGCCGCTGATGGTGATGATCGAAGTGCCGAGCCGGCCGAGATTGTCGATCCGTTCCAGCATGACATCGGTGTCGATGGGCTTGGAGACGTCATCGTATTCGTTGCAGTAGGCGCAGGCGAGATTGCAACGCCGGATCGGGATGATATGCGCCATGACGGGGTGGTCCTTATGGACCGCCCCCCAGGCGATCATCGATAATTCTCGAAATCGGCGCTTGAGCGCTGCCCAGTCGCGCCGGGCCCGGAAACCGTGGTCCGACATGCTTCT